>NZ_JABSPU010000063.1 GCF_013214815.1 Gilvibacter sp. | reverse complement strand
GAGGGTGGTCGTAACTGGATGCAACTGATCGCTCACCCCTGCTTTGCTTTGATCTTGGCCAATTTAATTGCCTGGTACTTCCTTGGATTAAAGCGAGGAATGGCCTCCGCAATTCTGCAAAAGATCACCACTAAATCCATGGAGCCTGCTGGGATCATCATTTTGCTCACGGGGGCTGGTGGGGTATTCAAAGAAATGCTGATCAATACAGGAGCGGGCGAAATGCTCGCCAATTACTTTGCAGAACAAGGTTTACCGCTTTTACTGTTTGCCTTTATTGTAGCAGCTTTAGTACGTATTTTACAAGGTTCTGCAACCGTAGCAATGATAACGGCCGCAGGGGTTACGGCGCCAATCCTCTCTCAAGTTGACGGAGAAATGGACAAAGCCCTTTTGGTAATCGCCATCGCTGCCGGTTCAACTATTCTTTCTCACGTGAACGACAGCGGATTCTGGCTGGTCAGTAAATACCTTGGAATGACCGAGCAGCAAACCTTTAAGAGCTTTACCACCATGACGGTGATACTGGCTTTAGTAGGCTTTACCTTAGTAAGTATCTTATCCTTATTGGTTTAGAATTAGATTGTGGCACAACCTTTGTATGTTAAAGACTTGTTAACTCAAAACAAGCTTTCTCATGCGAAATTCAAGAATTAGACCGGATGTAAATGCCGGTAGCGTAGCCGATATTGCCTTTTTATTGTTGATCTTTTTTCTAGTCTGCACTACCATTAATGTGGAAGAAGGAATAGCAAGAGACCTCCCAAAACCTTGCGCGGACGGTGCACCATGTAATGTAGTTATTGCTCAAAACAACTTATTAACCATTGCATTAGGTGAAAACAACCAACTACTTGTAAATGATATGGTTGAAGATATTTCAAACCTCAAATTCATTTTGGTAGATTTTATAGACAACAACGCCTCAGACAGCTGTGATTACTGTTTAGGTGCTGGGCTTCCGTTGGCTTCAGATCATCCGCAAAAAGCCATGATAAGTATCGAAACGATGCGCAACGCGAGTTACGACAGTTATGTCGCCGTACAAGATGAGATCACTGCTGCCTATTTTGAATTGCGTGTGCGCTATGCTGCGCTACAGTTTGACAAGCCTTTGAACCAACTCAATCCGAAGGAATTAAAGCAAGTAAAAGAAGCTTATCCGTTTCAAATTATGGAATCAAGCTTGTAAAAAGTTTATTCGTAAATTTAAAAGGCCGGTCTATCCGGTCTTTTTTTGTTTTTATCCATTGACAAATCTCAGGTCAATACTGTAAATAATGAGTAGTGCAGATTTTATAGCCAAAGCTAAAGATATACATAGGCGCGTTGTCACTTTAGACACGCATTGTGATATTGATCTGTCCCATTTTACTGCTACAAAGAACTATTCCCAAGACCTCGATACGCAAGTATCACTCCCAAAAATGGCCGCTGGCGGCTTGGATGTTGCCTGGCTGATTGTCTATACACAACAAGGAGAACTTAACACAGCAGGCTATTCCAATGCTTATGATAATGCCCTTGCAAAATTTGAAGCCATACACAGACTGTGTGAACGCTACGCGCCAAATGATATGGCTCTAGCCCTTAGTAGTGAGGATGTAAGGCGTATTCATGCGTTGGGTAAAAAAGTGGTTATGATTGGTATTGAGAACGGCTACCCTATTGGAAACGACCTTAGAAAAATTGAGGGATTTTATGATTTGGGTGGCCGATATATGTCACTTTCTCATAATGGACACAATCAGCTTTGCGACTCTCATACAGGCGAATTAGGTGAGCCTTGGTTGCATAATGGCTTATCCGATTTTGGAAAAGAAGCCATAACCGAACTCAATAAATGCGGGATCATGATCGATGTTTCTCATCTGTCCAAAAAATCTATTCAGGATGTTATCGAATGCTCTAAAACTCCTATCATAGCTTCTCATTCTAGCGCAAGGGCCATATGCGATCATTCCAGAAATCTAGATGATCAGCAACTCCAATGGCTTAAAGACAATGGCGGGGTTATTCAAACAGTAGCATTCAAAAGTTATTTGAATAACTCAAAATACGAGGCCAGACAAAAAGCCGAAATTGCTTTAGTGCAGAGAATAGCATCAGTCATGAATATCTCCTGTTTAACAGAATACCAAGTCATGCAGCTGCCCATGATGCAACGGAGGGCTTATTTTAGAAAGTATGTGAACAATATGCCTCTAGCGCTGCAAAAGCAATTCAACATCAATGATTTACCACCTGCCGTTGATGTGATTGATCTGGTAGACCATATTGATTATATAGTTGATAAAATAGGAGTTGATCATGTCGGGATCAGCAGTGATTTTGACGGCGGCGGAGGAATTGCTGGCTGGGACGATGCTTCTGAAACCTTTAATGTAACCCTAGAACTTGTAAAACGAGGATATACAGAAGCTCAAATCGAGAAACTTTGGAGCGGTAACCTAATGCGGGTTTTGGATGAAGTAAGAGCTTTCTCAATGAAAGATTAACCTAAAATTAGCAAAATTTAATTCTATTATCGAATGGTTTATTTCAATTATCTGCAGTAAATTGACGTTCAACGAATAACGCAAGAATCCTGAAATATTTCGAGTTAGGTTTGGTCATCATATAATACATTGATTGTCAAATACTAACCTCACCCACTTATGTATCTGAAAAATTCCCCCTACAAAGATCAGATCCTTAAGGAAGTACAATTTCCCTATGGAACATTTTACTTCTTAGATCGCATAGTCATTAGTGAAATCAAGCAGGGCGTCAGTTTTACCTATGAAAAGGCCAAGCCCGTCATAGAAACTGCTCTTGAGTTTTATGGAGACGACGCCAAAATTGGCTACGTTTCCAACCGAATAAACAACTACGCCCTAGCGCCTCAAGATTGGCTCAAATTCTTTAGGGAACGCGAAAACATTCACACGGTAGGCATTGTTGCCTACACGCCCATTGGCCTTACCAACATAATCTTAGAGAAGATCTTTATCAGAAGCCGTGTTAAGCGCTTTACGAACTTAGATTTTGCCATTGCTTGGACACGGACTCAAAACAGTATTGCGGCGGAAGGAATCACTACCTAAGGATAAAGAACGCATTTTTTGGTACCTTGAAGTCATGTTTGATCGACTTCTCTTTGGAATGGCCCTCTTAATAATGGCAACTTCCTTCAATCAGCAAGATGATTTTATTCGTCTAGATTCTGTTTCGCCACACTTTTACTACGATATCCGTTATGCAACGGACAACAACTTTGTCGGAGAAGCTGTTTATGACTGCGGAATCTGTCTGCTGCGACCTGAGGCAGCTCAAGCCTTGAACGAGGCCAACGAATACTTTATGTCCTTAGGCTACTGCATTCAACTCTACGATTGCTACAGACCTTATCCCGTTCAAAAGAAACTCTGGGAAAAAGTACCCAACCCAGCCTATGTAGCAAATCCTTATGACGGAGGCTCCATTCACAACCGCGGTGCTGCTGTAGATCTAACTTTGGTTGATTTCAATGGAGATCCTGTAGATTTTGGAACCGATTACGACTACTTTGGCCGAGAAGCCCATATTGATTACATGGAGCACAGTCCTGAGGTTATGGCCAATAGAAAATTGTTGTCAGAAGGTCTGGCTAAATTCGGCTTTAAAGGAATTCGTACCGAATGGTGGCATTTTAGCTATACAAAAAACAGCGGCTATCCGATATCCGAACAGCCGCTGCCCTGTGAAGAATAAACAGGAGTCTAGTTCACAGGATTACCAAATATATCCAGTTCTACTGCATCCAAACCTAACTTCTGAACTTCTGCGTACTGTGTGGCCTTATCGCCCACAACTACATAGATCATTTCTTGTTCTTGGATGTAATCGCCAATGACGGCTTTAAAGTCTTCTAAACTCATATCCATGAGTAGTTTTTGCTCTTGATCAACAAAATCCTTAGATAGCCCGTATTTGGAAATACTTTGTAAGATTCCCAGCTTAGCTCCGAAGGACTCAAAAGCTCTGGTGTTTTGCTTCACTACTTTGTTTTTAGTTAGCTCCACATCAGCCTCTGCAAATCCAGGTCCGTAATCGCGCACCATCTCTTGAATGATCTCCAAGGAAGGCAAGGTAGCATTTGCGCGTACACTGGTACTGATCGTAAATGGAGCAATATCAGCTCGCCCTGGAACTCGTGAATAAGCCCCGTAAGTATATCCTTTGCCAATTCGCAACACTTGGAACAGACGTCCACTAGAACCACCACCTAAAATTTCATTGGCAAAACGAAGCTTAGGAGCATCGGCATCTCCTGATGATAAAGCCATCTTCCCGATGTACAAAACAGATTGCTTAGAGTTAGGAACGTCAATGAAATAGAGTGTGCCCGGCGTACCTGCTGGATTCACAGCCCACTGACTCTCAGCACTTGCGCTTCCGGTCCAACGCTCGCCCAATCCGCTGAGGGCGCTTTCTATTTCAGCTTGGTTCAAATCACCAACAACATGAAAAGAAGCATTTCCTGGTTTGATGTATTGCTCGTAATAAGCCTTTACATCATCTAGGGTGATATTATCCGCAGTCTCTAAAGTACCGTTAGTCGGAATGCTGTAAATATGATCTGGTCCGTAGATGAGCTTGTTAAAATTGATCGCGGCAATGGCAGTTGGATTCGCTTCGCGCCCTTTAAGCCCCGTCTTAAGCTCTTGCATTAAACGGTCAAATTCTGCTTCATCCCAACGAGGTTGCAATAGCATCTCCTCAACCAAAGCCATAGTTTGCTCAAAGTTACGCGCCAAACAGTTTCCACTGATCACCGTTTCTTCCAAGCCTGAGTAGATTCCCAAACTTGAACCCAATAAACCTATGGCCTCTTCCAATTCTGCTGGAGTCTTTAAGGCAGTCCCTTCATTCATGAGATCGGCTGCCAAGGAAGCTAAGCCCGCTTTGTTCATAGGGTCCGTGCGGTGTCCACCAGGAATGGTGATCGTAAAATTGATCAAAGGCAACTCGCTGTTCTCGATCCCGTACGTCTTCATCCCATTCGCCAATGCTCCTTCCCAAACGGTAGGCATAGTAAACAATGGCGCTTCTCCAAAGGCAGGTTCTGAACGATCGTATTTAGAAGGGGTCTTTTCATATTCGGCCTCTTCTCCTTGACCAACCTGCTCGCTATCACTCATTGCGGTGACCTCTTCAATCCAAACCTCTGCCTCGGTAGCTCCACTGATGGCCAATTCTGGATTGTTTCGCGGAACTACACTGGTCATCACGTAATTCTTTCCTTTGATGTACTTTTCATAGGCAGCCATAACCGCATCACGGTCTACCTCTTGATAGTATTTGGTGCGCTTGCTAATGTACCCAGGATCTTGTCCAAACTCATTGTCTTGAACCAATTGGAAGGCTTTATTCAATACAGTCGAAACCCCGTTATACAATTGAGTTTCTAGCTCTGCCTTAATACGTTGCAATTCGTTATCTGTGAAACCATTGGTCTCAAAATCTTGTAAACCGGCATCAATGGCGGCTTTTACGTCATCCAGTGTAACACCTTCATTCGCGCGAACTCGGATCACGAATTCCCCAGCCAATTCTTGGCTATTTTGGTAGGTACCAACATTTGGAGCAAGCTTTCCCTCTTCAACCACTGACTTATATAATGGAGACTTTTTACTTCCGCTCAATAAAGACCCTAAAACGTCTAGAGCGTACATTTCTTCGTTGTAGTCCTCCACTGTAGGGAACACCATGCGCAGCTCAGGCAGTTTCGCAAAGTTGTCTTTAAAGTAGAGCGATTTTGTCTCTGCAAGCGTTACTGGCATTGGCTCCATAGGGCTAACTTCAGGACCTCTCGGAATCTCTCCAAACCACTTTTCAACCAATTCCTTGGTCTCTTCAATATCAATATCTCCTGCAATCACTAAAGAGGCATTGGCCGCTCCGTAGAATTCATTGTAGAATTCCTTCACATCAGCTAAAGTAGCCGCTTGCAAATCTGGCAAAGAACCGATCACAGTCCAGCTGTATGGATGTCCTTCTGGATAGAGGTTTTTTCTGATGATCTCATCCGTATAACCATAAGGCGCATTGTCAACACGTTGACGCTTCTCGTTTTTTACCACTTGCTTTTCACGCTCCAAGGCCGCTTCTGTCACGGTGTTGATCATATAACCAAATCGGTCAGAATCGATCCAAAGAATCTTTTCAAAAGCATCTTTTGGAACCACTTCATAGTAAACAGTCCCATCGCTCCAAGTACCACCGTTTCTACTTCCACCCCATTCTGGGATCATTTTTCTGTTAGCTCCAACGGGGACATTCTCAGAATCGTTAAAGGACATATGCTCAAAGAAATGCGCAAATCCCGTACGGCCTGGCTTTTCTCTATTTGACCCAACATGCATCATTGTGGCTACAGCGACAATGGGATCACTTTTATCTACATGTAAGATGACCTCCAGGCCATTGTCTAAAACAAATTTTTCATAGTCGAGGCTAAACTCGGTCGTGGCCTCAGTGTCTGTAGACTCCTTACAGGCATTGGTAATAAGCGCAAGCGTCAATAGGCTCATAAGAATTCGATATCTCATTGATCGTTAAAATTTTAATGTTTGGTATTCAGCTGATTCCCGGAATCGGAAAAGATGATTTCAAGATAAGACCTTTTGGCCAATCAGAATTTAAAAATAATGCTAAAAAATAGGGGGAATATTCACAGGCCAGTATCTTTGTAAAAAAATATCAAATGACGCTATCCTTGATCCGTATTTTTCGCTGGGTAAGTACTTTAGAAGCCATCTCCTTCCTACTCTTATTGGGAATTGCGATGCCTTTGAAATATATTTGGGATATGCCGCAAGCGGTATCCGTAGTTGGTATGGCACATGGTGTACTGTTTGTAATCTATCTGATCCTTGCTTTCTATGTGGGTGAAAAACTGAATTGGTCGCTCAAAACTTTACTGATCGTGATGTTTTGTTCCGTCCTTCCCTTTGGTCCGTTCTATGCGGAACGCAAATATTTAAAGTAATGCAAGAAACACCTTGGTTACATTGGTTTAGAGATCTTTTTATAGAGCAAGGGATGGGCTCCCAATGGGCTGTCTATCTCAACGCGGCAATTGTCTTGATTGCACTGTTGTTAGTGCTTTTTGTAGTGGATTTTTTATTGCGCAAAAGCATTGTGACGGTATTTAAGATCTTTAGCGACAAGACCAAAACAAGCTTTGACGATTTTCTGTCGGAGAGTAACTTTCCGCGCTTCGTAGCCCATGTAATTCCCGTGCTTACTGTCCGGTATACTGTGGGGCATTTATTTGAAGATCTACCCTTGACACGCGGGATTAGCCTTACTGTGGTTGACGTCTATTCAGTAATTCTAGCAGCTTTGATCTGTCGCTCGGTGCTGCGTTCTTTAAGAGAATACTTAAAGACAAAGCCTTTGTTTAAAGACAAACCTTTAGACAGTTATGTACAGGTAATGATGATCATCATTTGGGTGATATCCATGTTGGTCATTACCTATCGAGTATCTGGGGAGAGCTTTGTAACCCTGACCAGTTTGGGGGCCGTATCGGCGTTATTACTGCTGATCTTTAAGGATACTATTCTCGGTTTTATCGCCAGTATACAGATTACCGTAAATGATATCGTCCGGATTGGAGACTGGATCACTTTCAACAAATACGGAGCCGATGGATATGTGACCGAGATCAACTTAGCGACGGTTCGCGTTCAAAACTTTGACAATACTTACACTACCATTCCCACCTATTCGCTAATCTCTGATTCCTTCCAAAACTGGCGCGGAATGCAAAATTCCGAAGGGAGAAGAATCAAGCGCTCACTACTAATCAAGCAAAATTCAGTACGTTATTTAACTGACGCGGACCTAAAGAATCTGGAGAAGATTCAGCTCATTTCCTCTTATGTTCAGCAACGCAAAAAGACGCATGTTGAATTTAATGAGCAACATGGATATGACAATTCTTTGATCATCAATGGAAGACAACAAACCAATTTGGGAGTGTTTAGAAAGTATATCGATGCCTATTTGCACAAGAACAACGCCATTAATAAGGATTTGTTTTTAATGGTACGTCATCTGCAACCGACTGCTCAGGGGATTCCTGTGGAGGTATACTGTTTTAGTTACGATAAGAATTGGGTAAACTATGAGCATATTCAGGCCGATATCTTTGATCACCTGATTGCTGCGGTCCCCTACTTTGACTTAGAGCTTTACGAATACCCTTCCGGGCATGATTTTAAGGCGGATAAGAATTAATCCGTAAGGTCGTTCAAGCGATCCTCGACGTATTCTACTTTTGTTTTACCGTGAGGAGCAGGTTTGCCATCAGGCCCCATACTTACCATGACAATTTGCTCAATGGTAATGATCACGTCTCGGGTCATTTTGTTACGAACCTCGCAATGCAAGCTCAATGAGGTGCGTCCAAAGTGAATCACCTCTATACCGATCTCCACTATATCACCGGGCTGCGCAGAGCTCACAAAGTTGATCTCTGACATATACTTGGTGACCACTTTGGGATTCTCTAATTGAATGATGGTATACAGCGCCGCTTCTTCATCAATCCATTCTAAAAGTCGGCCTCCAAAGAGGGTTCCATTAGGATTCAGGTCTTCTGGTTTGATCCATTTTCGGGTATGAAATCGCATAGGGTTTAAGGGTTTACCGCAAAGATACAGCTTTGGCGCTGTTAAAATTTGTGAAAACCGTATCTTTAATGTAACAAAATCGGCCCATTTGGGTCTAACACGTGTGATCAAAAAAAAATTAAAAATTATCCGATGAAAATCTTAAAAACACTAAGCATTCTTTTGGTAATGGCTTTAGCCGTTCCAGCACAGGCACAAACTGTCGATGAAATTCTCAACAATTATTTTGAGAATACTGGCGGTGTAGACGCCTGGAATAATTTAGAATCTTTGGAGATGACTGCCATGGCAAACGCTCAAGGCATGGAGATCCCAGTAACCATGATTCAGACCAAAGAAGGAAAAATGTTGCTCAAGATCAACTTCCAAGGGCAGGAGATCGTTCAGCAAGCCTATGATGGGGAAACCATGTGGTCTACAAACTTCATGACTCAGCAACCTGAAAAGGCTGACGCCGAATCTACGGCTAACATGAAATTGCAAACCAAAGACTTCCCTTCTCCTTTTTTGAACTACAAGGAAAAAGGATTCACTGTAGAATTGTTGGGAGAAGAAGTAAAGGAAGGAACTGATTGCTACAAGATCAAATTGACCCAAGAGCCACGTATGGTAGACGGTAAAGAAGTACCAAACGTAAGCTTCTACTACTTTGAAAAAGAAAACTTTGTTCCAATTATGTCAGAAGTTGAGATTCCATCTGGACCAATGGCAGGACAAATGTCTGTTTCTACGATGAGTGATTACCAAGAGGTTGACGGACTTTACTTCCCATTTGATATGGGAATGGGTGGTCAAGCAATCATGATCAAAGACATCAAATTAAACCCAGACCTTGACGATTCAATGTTTGTATTCCCTGGGGATGCAGACAGCGAAGAGGGCGAAGACTAACAATACTTCAAGGCTGTTTAAACGCGTGAGGGAGTTCTTCCCTTAATTGTGCACAGGAAAAGCTATCGGCACAGGCGTTTAAACAGCTTTTTTGCTAACCAATAATCACAACACAAATGAAAAGAATTCTCTTTGCATTGGGCGCTTTGCTATGCATGCCAGCCGTCCAGGCGCAAGACATTGCTTTAAAAGGTAAAGAACTCTTTGGCGACATGCGTGCGCGTCATATCGGACCTGCTCTTATGAGTGGGCGTATCATTGATATGGAGGCACACCCAACAGATCCACGTATCATCTATGCAGGTACTGCAGGTGGTGGAGTTTGGAAATCGTCAGACGGGGCTGCGACCTTCTCTCCTATTTTTGACGACCACGCACAGTCTATCGGTAGTGTTGCCGTAGACCCGAAGAATCCAGACCAAGTGATCTGGGTAGGAACTGGTGAAATCTGGACCCGTAATTCGGTTTCTGTTGGAGATGGACTCTACAAGTCTACCGACGGAGGAACAAACTGGGATAAGATCGGTTTTGAAAAATCAGAACGCATTGCTTCTATTGTAATCAACCCAGACAACACAGACGTTGTTTATGTTGGTGTTTTGGGAGCACTATGGAGCGACAGCGACGAGCGTGGTGTTTACAAGACCACAGACGGCGGTAAAACCTGGGACAAGATCCTTTATGTAGATCAAACCACAGGTGCTGCAGATGTAATTATGGACCCTGAAAATCCTAACGTACTCTATGCTTCTATGTGGGAGTTCAGACGTTCGGGATGGGGATTCAGTTCTGGTGGAGCCAACAGTGCTTTGTATAAGTCAACAGACGCTGGAGCCACTTGGAATAAGATTCACAACGGATTCCCTGCTGGAGATCTTGGGCGCATTGCTGTAGCGGTTGCCCCTAGTGACAACAGCATCCTTTACGCGGTATTAGAGACGGAAGACAAATCCAAGAACGGTTTGTGGAAGTCTACAGACGCTGGAGCGAGTTGGGAACACCTAAACAACGACTTTGGACTGACTGTACGTCCATTTTACTTCTCTAGAATTACTATTGACCCACGCGACCCGGATGTGGTTGTAAAAGGAGGTTTGAGTGGTTCTATCAGCCGTGATGGTGGAAAGACCTTCAAGTCTTTAGGAAATATGCACAGTGATATCCACGATGTGATCTTCCACATTAATGATAGTGATATTATGTATTCCGGAACTGACGGTGGTGTTTACCGCTCTTGGAATGGAGGAACTACTTTTGAGATCGTAGAGAATTTACCGCTTTCTCAATTCTATCAGATCAGCGTTGACGACGCAGAACCGTACAATGTATACGGTGGATTGCAGGACAACGGATCTTGGTGGGGACCTAACTCTTCTCCGGGAGGAGTGAACGCACGTGACTGGAACAGTGTTGGAGCCGGAGACGGTTTCCGCGTATTGAAGCACCCTACTAAGAACATCATCTACTCAGAGATGCAAGGAGCTGAGAACGTTTGGCGTTATGATGTAGACAAAAACCGTACGCGTACCGTTCAGCCTCGTCCTAAAAAAGGAGATCCTGATCTGCGATTCAACTGGAATGCTCCAATGGCGGTTAGTGCACACCAACCGGACCGTTTCTATATGGGAAGCCAGTTTGTTCACCGTTCTGAGGATATGGGAGACACTTGGGAGATCATTTCTCCGGATTTGACTACCAATGACCCTGCTAAGCAAGATCAGTCTCAATCTGGAGGACTATCCATTGACAACTCCGGAGCAGAAAACCACACCACTATCTTTACCATCGCAGAATCTCCTTTGAATGAGAAGGTGCTTTGGGTAGGTACAGATGACGGAAATGTACAAGTGACCCGTGATGGTGGAAAGAACTGGGAGAACGTAACTCCTAATTTGGTGGGTGTTCCTGCCAACACTTGGGTATATCACATTGAAGCTAGTGTACATGGAGAAGGAACTGCTTATGCAGTCTTTGACGGTCACACTACTGGTGATATGAATGCTTACGCCTTAAAGACAACAGATTACGGAAAGACTTGGACCAATATCATTTCTGATGATGTAGTTGGATTTGTGCGTAACATCCAAGAAGACTACGAAAGTGAGAACCTCTTGTTCTTAGGAACTGAGTTTGGACTTTACGTTACTATTGACGGTGGAAAGAACTGGTCTCAGTTTACCAACAATATGCCTCCAGTAGCCGTTCACTTCATTGATATGCAAAAGCAGACCAATGACTTGGTTATGGGAACTCACGGACGTGGTGTGATCATCATTGATGATATTTCGCCACTGCGTGAATTGAGTCAGGATGTACTGAATAAAGACGTACACTTCTTTGCTTCTGAGCCAACTATTATGGTTGAGGAAAGCGGATTTAGTGGAAGCTTTGGTGGAGAAACCCAATTTGTTGGGCAGAACTCCCCTACTTCAGCGCGCATTGTTTACTACTTGAAAAAGCGTCACACTTTTGGGAAGATGACCATGGAAGTTCAGGATATGGACGGAAACGTGATCTCTACGCTTGGACCAGGTAAATCTAAAGGAATCAATGTGGTTTATTGGAACTACACCTCTGCCCAACCTAAGGTTGCTGAAGCCAAGACCTTGAGTTTTGGTGGATTTACGTCTCCACGTGTTTCTGCTGGGAAATACAAAGTTGTGTTGACCAAGAAGAACGATGTATACGAGTCTGTGATCGAGCTTAAATACGATCCAAATTCATTGACTACCCTTGACGAGCGCAAGCAACAAGAAGAGATGACTAAGACACTTTACGACATGGTTGAGGATATGGCTTATGTAGTTTACACTATGAACGAGACCATGGACTATGCAGCAAGCGTAATGGAGTCTAATCCTAAAGCTAAGAAGACTGCTCAGAAGCTTCACGATGCCCTTACGGCCTTGATGAAAGACATGGTAGTGACTACTGGAGACAACTATGTAGCCTCTGCAGAGCCTGAACTTCGTGAGAAGATGACCGAGCTTTACAGCAATGTTGCTACTAATTTTGATGGAGTGAGCGCTTCTGATTTGGCCAGCTTTGAGCTGATCAATACAGAATATCAAGCAGCCCTTGGACGCTTAACTGCCATTATGGACAAGGAAGGCAAGAAGTTCAACAGCTTCCTGGCTAAAAATGACCTCCCTGAGGTAACACTAAAAAGTAAAGAAGAGTTCTTAGGGAACTAAGATTCAGACTACCAATACTTTAAGGGCTTCTTCGGAAGCCCTTTTTTGTTGATTAAACTGTTTATAACTGAACTCTATCGACCCAAAGAACGAAAATTCTTATCGTAACTTTATTAAAACCTTTCTGTTATGGATGATAGAGACGAGCAATTATTAGCTCTCAGACCTCAGATCCCCTCGGCCAGAATTCTGGATTCAATGAGCGCCGAAGAGTATTTTCAAAACAGCACCCTCCGCCCTATTGCCAAGCTTCAAAACGATCTGCTTTTGGATATGTTTCGCAACTATGTGCGCAAACACAAAAACGTGTTTTACGAACTCTCCGTAGAAAAGCGCATGGATTATATTGAGAATGCGATCCACAAGGACATGAAGTTCCGTAATGCCCTAAAGGGTATGATCATTGGTCAATTCACTATTGAGGAATATCGACTGTACACCTTGCATTCCAGCGCCCTCAACAAACGCATGATGAATATTGTCAAGGAACGCCTTAAAAGTCAGTTGCAGGTCTTAGAATATCAGTACGCGTACTAGACTGCCCACAATTATGCTTAAGGCAAAACTCATCAGGGTACCTATGAGCACGTATTCGGTTTGCTTTCTGGTATTTCCTGATTTGGAATCTCCAAAGCGTAAAATAGACTTTGCGCCAATCAAAAAGCCAATGGCGCCAAAATTGTCTGTAAGAATGAGGGTTAAGATGAGTATGCGTTCAAAGATTCCAATAACCCTACCTGCACTTTCCAGGCTGTTTAAGGCTTCATCTGCCGCAATTTCTTCTTGCCATCTCTTAGTGGCTTTTCCAATGATAAAGCCCACAGGGAAAATAACAATCAAATAAGCCGCCAATACTGCCAAGAAGGAAGTGTTTGTGCTCAATTCTGATAGCAATTCTGGAAATGATGTAGCAGCGGGGTTCAAATACCACCAAGCCGCTACCAATACGAGCAAATGAAACATTTGATCCAACAAAAACACCCTTAAATTATCCTCCTTTTTATTGAGCTTCCAAAGATCAATAAAGAAATGAGTGACCGTAACCACTATCGGCACTGAGAAACTGGTCCATTGTTGTAGTAAAAGGTAGGTGAGAATACCCGCGAGCAAGGCGTGTAAATATAAAAACCAGGATTTGGCCTTTTTAGCTTGCTTATGAACCACAGCAGCCTTGGTCTGAAACACAAAGTCAGTCAAGACATGAGCTAACAGCAATTGTACTCCTATTAATACCGACTCATTCATGATCCAAAGTATTGATTACACTTTCAAAACGTTTTAAAAGGCCTTGTATTTCTTGCCAGGATGCCGCTTTTTTACGCAAATTTATCGCGGCCTGACTGCGTTCTAAAGTGTCTGCGATCTCTTGCTCTTTAAAGCCTTTTAGTAGATAATAGATCACTTCTGATGAAGCAACTGACCATCTATCGGTCACGTTGTCTAAAAAGGCAAAAGTCGTGTCAAATTCGTCATTGACGCTTCCTTCTCCACATATGAATTGTGTTTTTCTGCCCAAAGATTTCATGCCGTCTAATAGACGTCCGGAACGTTGGTAAGCCTCGCCATTGGCCGTATGTGTTTGTGCTTCCGGAAAATCTCCAGTCCCAACACCAATAGCTATACGCACATCGCCCACTGGGATCACCGCCTTAGAGATCATGGGATCTAACTGTGCTTTGGTCACTGTGGCTTTAAGGCGTAAAGCAATGCGCAAGGCATGTTCAGAACTTTTAAGAACTCCTTGAAAGCTATCTCCTCGGAACATATCAAAGTGAACTTGTCTTGGATAATCTTGCTCCAAAACTTTAAATTCCTTTTGGAGTTCCTCTAAGATAAACGCCAAGGTCTTCTTGTCATACTTGGTTGAGTCGATTAAATCTGCTGTAATAACGGCAATCATCATTTCAAAATTTGCAGAGCTGCTGCCCTATTTATAAGCTAAAGTACTTATAATTTTTAAATATAAGCTATTTGACTTATAATTTGTTCTTATAAGCCTTTTAGCTTATAATAAAGATTCCCCGTTTAAATCTGTAGTCAGCACCTCACTCATATAATCAAAATAAGGGCGTAAAAGCTCAAAATGATAAAGCACCTTCTCGCCAAAGTCTGGAGCTAAAACCTCTTTGT
>NZ_JABSPU010000062.1 GCF_013214815.1 Gilvibacter sp. | reverse complement strand
GATTGAGAATCTTTGAACTAGCCTGAAAAACGGGTACTAACTCTCTACTCAAGACTGAAAGGGAAACATCAACCGCACCCGTATTTAATTCAGAAAAAACGCTAAAATCAAAAACGATATTTTTCTCGAGGTTACTTATAACAGATTTGGACATTGAAAATTCGACTAATTGGCAAGCATCTGAAATTAAATCATATCGTTTGACTTTTGATCCTGTAACACCATAATAGTGTTCAATTACTAAACCTGGGTCCCCTTGAATTGTAATTGTGCCTTTATTTAATAAAATTGTGGATGAACATATTTTCGATATTTGTGGCATGGCATGGGATACGAAAATCACACAACATAATTCTAAAAGTTCGTTAATTCTTTCATAACATTTAGCACGAAAACTGATATCTCCAACAGCCAATACCTCATCGATTATAAGTACATCCGGCTCCATTTGGGCAGCCACGGCGAAGCCCAGGCGTACCTTCATGCCCGAACTGTAATGCTGAACAGGCATATCAATGAATTCGGCAAGTTCTGCGAACTCAATGATGGTTTCAAGCTTGGCATCGCTCTCACTCTTACTAAAACCTAAAACGGCTCCATTGTTATATATGTTTTCACGTCCCGTGAGTATAGGGTTAAAACCAGCTCCGAGTTCAATCAAGGCCCCTACTCTACCTTTCATCGTGATACTTCCCGTATCGGGGCGAATGAGACCATTGAGCATTTTTAATAAGGTCGATTTACCCGCTCCATTATGACCGATTAGGCCTAAGCATTCGCCCCGACGCAATTCAAAACTCACATCTTGAACCGCCCAGAACTCTTTAGGTCTGAGTTGTTCCGATTTACCACCGCCCAATACATTGGTAAACAAATCTTGTAAACCGTATTTCAAGCCCGTCTTTAAGTCCTTGCTGAACTTCTTGCTAACGCCTTCTACTTTGACCAATACCTCTTTCTCTTCCATACTTATGAGCTACTGCGTTCAACAATGATTGGAATTGAGATTCGGTAAAACACCAAACCAATTAGTAAAATCGGGATGCAACAAAGCAAGACCACAAAATAATAACCTAAATGATCGCTTGGCGTTCCGACCAAAACTGATCGAGCCAAAAGAATCATTGGACTAAATGGATTCCATTCCATTATGGTCTTCATGATCCCATCTGCAGGGACCATATAAACCACTGGGGTGAGATACATCATGAACCTCAAACCAGTCATGATGAGTTTAGAAATATCGTTGTATAAAAGCCCAATTGGAGTCAGGATCAATCCAAGGGTAAATCCAAAGAAGACAGCACCTAACATAACCAAAGGAAACAACCAGGCTG
The DNA here is from genome assembly GCF_013214815.1 of Gilvibacter sp. Classification (GTDB taxonomy): domain Bacteria; phylum Bacteroidota; class Bacteroidia; order Flavobacteriales; family Flavobacteriaceae; genus Gilvibacter. Next base: position 13,710 of record NZ_JABSPU010000062.1, on the reverse strand, counting down.
AGTGTTGGTAATCCACGCCAAAGATCAATAATAGAATGATCAACAATAAGATTTTTGGAATCGCATTAAAAAGCAATTTATAGATTCCCGAAAGCAACAAGGCTTCTTTAGGAAAGTTGATCTTGGATATAATATTCTTTGCAGAGCTTGTACTCATCTGTGGAGCATTAATAGCGCCTGTAATAATGGACCAAATTAAAGTACCGCTAAAGGCATAGACTGGGTAAGGTATTCCAGTGTCCGTGAGCTGCACCGTTCCTGTGGACTGTAAAAACACCCAAACCAAAGCCGTAGTTAAGGGAGTAATAAAGGCCCAAAGGATTCCCAAATAAGACTGTCTGTATTGCGCTTTAATATCGCGGATGGCAATCTGCTTGGCTAAAAATCCAGAGCTGAAAATATCAGAGATACTGGCCTTGAGTACTTTGAGAAAGCTCGTGTTTCCTTGGTTGGTATAAACGGTCACCCGTTGTTCGCTCATGCTGAGTAGGTAATTTTTGGGTTGTTAGCTTTTACAGGCTCAAAATACTTCTTTTTTGGCGGGATTCCTTATTATTCTCCCGTCTTCTCTCTTATTTGATGCTTTCAATAATTCTATCGATCAAGTTTGCGGAATGATTCCAGTCCATTTTCCGGGCAAAAAAAGCATCACTTTGCTCAATTTGAGGCCAATCCTCTAGATCTAAGATTCCCGGCTTGCTTCCGTGTTTCTCTTCCCAGAGTATGTAGCGTTTATTGTCTGTATCAAAACTATCTTTCAGATCGGAATTCATCAAAATAGTCTGAAAATAAAATTCTTCACTGCAAAAACTGTGTTTCATCCGTTTGAGCAAGGCTGGTTTTTCAAGGGTATAGTCAACCACTTCTTTTACCGCGGAACGGTGCAGACTCCAGTAGGTTGATCCGCCGTGTAGTGGCGGAAGATCTTTGGAATAGCTTCGCTTAAAACCCAATCGCTTTTGAATGGACAAGAGCTTTTGAATCCAATGCATATGCTTTTTGGCATTAAGGGAATCATATAAGTTATACAACAAGATCCGATCCCAACCTCCGTTGTTCCAACAAGCAGCAGGCATGGTGAAGTTTTCTAAATAGCTTTTACTGCCTAAACTGGTGAAATGGGCAACAAATTCATCCGCAGATTTGATGGGCAAATCCTGACCAGTGATTAGATGAAAGTAGCTAAGAGATTGGTCTTGTATAGCCTCTTCACACAAAAGCAATATGGCCTTTAAGTGATTTAACCCCCCCCAATTGACTTTGTACTTCTGACTGATAAACACCAAATTGTCCAGCCCTTGTAGCTTATTGAGAATCTCTGGGCTGACTGCCGTCTTTTTATCAATATGGACATAAAGCGCAAACCGGTCGTCAAAGCAAGACGAGATAGTCTCCAATTGCTGGAGGTCCTTAAAGGCTGTTATGAGAATTCCGTGTCGCATCAGCCCGAAATTCTGCGTTTAAAATTGCCCCATCGGTGGGCCAAATACGGATACTTTAATCTAAAATGGAGTTTGCCATTTTTGCCGAGGATCAGCCGCAGATCGTTCAAAAAATTAAACGTGCTCGCTCTTTTATCTTCAAAACCATAACTCAATAACTCAAGGTCTTCCTTATAGGTTTGAGCGACTAGTTTCTTGCGCTTGGCCGTATAGAACCAGGAATAATGCGGCAACTTCTTTTTGTTCACGTTCGCAGAAGACTTAAAGAAATCTTCCGGCAAGTTCAAAGCCTCGCATAGCGTTGCAAATCCTTCCTTAACTGATTCCAATCGAATCACCTGATCATAAACAATCGGCTCCCCAGCAAGCAAAAAATAATCCGACTGCGGCCGCAAATGCTCGCCCATATAATCCACAGTGCGTTTGGTTAATCGATCTAAAAAAGCACTTCTAGCATGTATAAAGTCTTGAAATGTTCCCCAGACGTCACCGTTGAGCATGACCCAGGCGTAATCCGAATAAGACCTTGAATAGGGGTTGCGCACCACAATAAACTTATAATAGCTGTCCCATTGCTGCTGAGTTACCAAGCCAGAAGCCAAAAGCTCATCAGGAGTGGCGTGTTGTAAGTGGATCCCTGAAGATTCATTCCAACCATAGCCCATTTCAGCATCACCACTAGTATCTACTCCAAAAGCTTCTTCTACGGTAGTGCCCGCACACTTAGAGATATGAATGAAAATACACTGATGCTCGTGGGATACCATCCTGTTAGTTGTGTTTTAAATGCTCTCTCCGCCCAATCAGCCCGCCCGAGCAAGGCTTAATGCGCTTTAAAATATTCCCAAGTTACGCCCAATCCTTGCTTTACGGAATACTGTGGATCATAACCGAGTAGTCTTTTGGCTTTGCCGATATCAGCTAAAGAATCCTTGACATCTCCTCTACGCGTCTCCCCGAAGGTTGGTTGGATATCAGTTGCAGATAGGTCGGCCAAATGTTCCCATAGATCCAGAATACTAATGCGGTCTCCAAAAGCAATATTATAAACTTCATTAACGGCCTCATCACCGGCAAACATGCCACGAATATTGGCCTCAACGGCATTTTGCACAAAGGTGAAGTCACGGGTTTGACTTCCGTCTCCATGAATTGTAGGCGGCTCGTTGTTCTTCACCGCATTCATAAACAAAGGAATCACCGCTGCATAGGCACCGTTAGGACTTTGTTTTGGCCCGAAGACGTTGAAATAACGCAGTCCGATGGTTTGAGTACCATAGGTTTTATAAAAAACATCTGCGTAAAGCTCATTGACGTATTTGGTAACGGCATAGGGTGATAAAGGCTTTCCAATGCGGTCTTCTACCTTGGGCAATGATTTGCTATCCCCATAAGTGGAACTGCTCGCGGCGTAAACCATCCGCTTTACAGTATCTGATTCATTCTGAGCCACCAACATATTTAAAAAACCAGAAACATTTACAGAATTACTGGTGATGGGATCATTGATAGAACGCGGCACAGAGCCCAAAGCTGCTTGATGGGAAACATAGTCCATTCCTTCCATAGCATCTTTGCAGGTCTGCAGATCACAAATATCACCTTCTATAAACTCAAAATTCTGAGCCGATAAAAAGGGCGTAATGTTTTCTTTGTAGCCGTTGGACAGATTGTCCAAAACACGCACATGTCCGGCGCCGTGATCCAATAAGTACTGCACCAGATTACTGCCTATAAAGCCAGCGCCTCCAGTGATCAAAAATTTTAAGTCTGCTAAGGATTGGTTGTGATAGGTCATAAGTGTTGGCTATAGTCGTCCGTCAATTTGAGATTCAGGCAGGAAAGATTTTACGTCAAAAACCACTGAAGTATCCGCTTTTAATGCGTTAAGATCAATTCCTTGAAACGCATCATGAGCAACGGCCAGCACGATACAGTTATAATCTGCACCTAGATCATCAGCAGTATTGATCACAGAGAGTCCGTATTCCGCAGAGACCTGTTCTTGTTTTGCCCAAGGATCGTAAATATCAACTTGTAAATGATAGCCACTCAAGGCTTCAATCAGGTCAACAACACGTGTATTTCTGGTATCCGGACAATTCTCTTTAAAGGTAATTCCAAGAACTAGAGCCTTGCCGCCTTTGATGGTTGCATCTTTAGTGATCATCAGTCTAATGACTTCTTGGGCCACATACTCTCCCATACTATCATTCATGCGTCTTCCCGCTAAAATGATCTCCGGGTTGTATCCGGAATCCATCGCCTTTTGAGCTAAATAATAAGGATCCACACCTATGCAATGTCCACCAACTAAACCGGGAGTGAACTTTAAGAAGTTCCATTTAGTACCCGCAGCTTCCAATACCGCTTGGGTATCAATATCCAATACTCGAAAGATCTTTGATAATTCGTTGACAAAGGCAATATTGATGTCTCTTTGGGAATTTTCAATAACCTTAGCTGCTTCTGCTACTTTAATGCTCGGAGCCAAATGGGTTCCTGCAGTAATGACTGAGGCGTAAACGCTATCGATAAGCTCAGCAGCTTCTGGCGTTGAGCCTGAGGTCACTTTTAGAATTTTGGTAACCGTATGCTTTTTATCACCCGGATTGATGCGTTCTGGAGAATAGCCTGCGTAAAAGTCTTGATTGAATTTTAGTCCAGATTGCTTTTCCAATATGGGCACACAAACCTCTTCTGTAACTCCGGGATATACAGTAGATTCATAAACTACTATATCTCCTTTTTTAAGCAGAGGCCCTAGGGTTTCACTGGCTTTGATCAAAGGAGTTAGTTCCGGCTGATTGAATTCATCAATGGGCGTTGGAACGGTTACGATATAAAAATCGACATCGGCCAGATCGGAAGGAGTATCTGTCAAAACCAGATGCCCTTTGTCATTTCCTTCTAAAGCTGAATTTAACTGCTCATCAGCAACTTCTAAGGTGCTGTCATGACCTTGATTAAGACTCGCAATTCGATCTGAATTTATATCAAAACCGACTACTTTGTGTTGACCGGCAAAAGCAACAGCCAAAGGCAAGCCTACATAACCTAATCCAACAATTCCTATTTTCTCGGGTTTCTGCATATCACAAAGGCAAAAGCGCCTTATTTTTTTCTATTGAATATTTGGGTAATTCGCTTCAATAGCGATCGGCGTTCTGGTCCCTCATGATAATCATTACCGTAGGCACCATAACCATAGCCATAACCATAGCCATAGCCGTAGCCATAACCATAACCGTAACCTTGGCGCTGTTTGAAGTAGTTCAACACAAAACTGATGTTGGACACCTCTCCGTTTTTATACTTCTCATTAATAAAGGACAGCATGCCTTTTTGCGTATAATTTTGACGAACCACGTAGATGTTTGCGTCAGAATACTTTACCAACTGAATCGCATCGGTAACCAGGCCTAGTGGTGGCGAATCCAAAATGATATAATCGTACTCCTGTTTTAAGCGTTCCATAAGCTCATCCATCTGCTCGTTCATAAGCAATTCCGATGGATTTGGTGGAACCGGACCAGAAGTGATTACCTGCAGGTTTGGAATCGAAGTATTCTGAACGATCTCTTCCAGAGTGGCATCTTTGATCAAATAATTGACAACTCCAATATCGTTTTGAATATCAAAATCGCCAAAGATCTTAGGCTTGCGCAAGTCCAAACCAAGAAGAATTGTCTTTTTATTACTCAGTGCAAATACAGAAGCGATATTGATGGAACAGAAGGTCTTTCCTTCTCCACTGATGGAACTCGTAATTAAAACAGTCTTAGCGCCACTTACTCCTTGCTTTTTATACATGAACTGTAAGCTGGATCGCACCGCTCTAAAACTTTCCGCTATTGCGGATTTTGGTCGTTCCAAAACTGCGAGATTACCACTCACTGAGCTCTTCCCGATCACGCCCAAAACAGGTATGGCTGAGAGTCGCTTAATGTCTTGACCGTGTTGGATCTTGTTATTCAGTAAGAAGCGAACAAACACAAACAGGAATGGCACAAAGAAACCGAGAATCCCTGCCAAGACATAGTTCAAACTGGTGTTTGGACCTATTTGCCCTCCACCGGTATCCTTAGCGGCATCGATCATTAAAACATCACTGATGTTTGCTGCTTTGACCAAATTGGCTTCGCTGCGTTTAGCCAAGAACAGGTTGTAAGTACCTAAGGTTAGGTTGTATTTCCGTTCTATTTTGAGTAATTCCTGTTGTTCTTTAGGCAACTTGCGGATTGCAGATTCATTTTGAGCGATCTTACTTCTGATGTCATCAACATCGCGATTCACGCGGTCTTTACTGCTCTCAATATTTTCCAGCAATACGGTCTTCACCGCATCGATATCTCGGTCTAACTCAAGGAAGGCCGGTGCACCTTCTTGCATGGAATACTGGTAGCGGCTTCGCTTTTCTGCCAAAGAAATAATTCGCGCTACTCCACTGCTGATTGCACCTTCTTCTATCCCAACCACAGAGGGAGCAGGAACATCAATATAATTAGTCCGTGTAAGTAAATAATCTTCTAAGCGTTTGAAATACTTGAGCTGTTGTTCTAATTTTTCAATTTCCAGATCATAAGCCCTTAACTTTCGAGAAATTTCTGAGCCTTCCTCGTTTAAGTTGTAAATCCCTTTGGATTCTTTAAAGGTGTTGAGCTCGCTCTCCACAAAGTTTAAGGAGTCAGATTGTTGATCCAAGCTTTCGTTGATAAAATCAATGGTCTTGGTGGCGAAGAGATTCTTTCGATCCAACAAATTATCCTCAAGAATTTGAGCAGAAGTATTTAAATAATCTACCAAACGTGCTTTGTTGTTTCCGTTCAGACGCATGACCAAAACAGAAGACCCGTCAGATTCACTAAAGACGCTGATCTTTCTGTAACGATTGATCACTTGATAATAACGAGAAAAACTTATATAATAAGGGGTATTGAGCTTCCCTCTATATTTCTTGTATTGAAAAACTCCATTTAAAAATGGTAGTTTGACGGTATCTCCAAAAAAGAAGTCTTCCTTATATGACAACTCTTTAGGTGTCCATCTTCTGGAATTCTTTTTACCGTAATGAGACAAGCGATAATCCAAAGGCTCAAACTGAGCCTCAACGGTAAACGTGGCTGTATCCTTAACTGTAATGGTTACAGGCACATTCATCACCTGATATCGCGAGGTATCTGCAATGAATTGAAAAGGCACTAATTTATAAGCATCTGTACGCTGGTATTTCCCGTCTTGAAGGTAATTGGTATAGAACTGCAAACTGTCTACTACGGCCTCGTTATGAGTACGAGATCGCAGCATGATCAAAGCTGTATTGACCTTATCCGTAGTTCCACCCCAATTGAAGGTCAGACTGGTATTGGTGGTAAAGAAAGGGTTTTGATCGTCCTTAATGGAGATCATATTACTCATGGTGTAAACGGGTAACTTTCTAATATTGACCCAATAGGCCGCAGCAAATCCAATACCCCAGGCAATGAAGAACAAGGGCCAATGCTTCAACAAGGAGAGCAACAAGCCTTTAAAATCAAAATTATATTCTAAATCTTCTATTTCAAATTCCTTGCTCATACTAAAGTCGCGTTGCTAAAAGAATTATAGAAGTGAGCCCCGTGATCACCGTAAGTATGGTCGTGAATGAGGATAAGCCTGTTGTTCCTGTACCGATTGATTTCTGTGGCAAAGGATTGACCAGGATCAGATCATTGGGTTGAATGTAATAGTAAGGAGAATTCACCGCGTCAATGGTGGTGAGGTCTATGTGATGTACTTTTTGTCCCTGCGGATATTGCCGTACGATGATCACATCCGTACGATCACCCGTGATACGAATATCCCCGTTGGTGGCAATGGCTTCCATGATACTCACCTGCTCTCTGTAGATCACGCTTGAACCCGGTCTACCGATCTCTCCGTTGATCACATAACGTATCCCCGCCAATTTTACCGTAACAAAGATGTTTGCGTCTTCCTTAAAATAATCTGACAGCAACCGCTTTTCAATGGTCTCTCGGATCTCCTCCACCGTGTAGCCCAAAACGTTAACCTCACCTAAAGTCGGCACGCGAATATTTCCGTGTTGATCCACGGTAAATCCATCGTAGTACAAACGTTGTTCTCCAGTAGCGTTCAAATTGCTCTCTCCCACAGGGTTGAACATGGCTACCAATTCTTGATCCAGGGCTTTGATTCTGATACTCAACATATCGTTCACCTGAACGCGATACGGTGGCATGACCTTTCTCAAGGCGATCAAGGAATCATTGCTGGCTGCAAGGTCTTCCTGCAGATAGGAAATTCTTTTAGTGGGAATACACGAAGAAAAAGAAAGAAGGACAGCCACTAGGGCATATAAAACGGCGTACTTCATTAAGTGTTTAACTGGTTTAGTTAGCGGCGGTATTTTCATTTTCTACAAAACGGAAAATTGAAAAAAGTAGTGCCTCTTCAGCAAATATAACTTAACCAACCTAATAATAAAAAGAAATCCCAGCGATGCTGTATTTTCTGATTATTTTTGAGCAAAGTTTAGCGCTTGAATTACGTATCTGTAGAACATATTGCCAAGGCCTATGGGGAACGCGTTCTCTTTGAGGACATTTCCTTTGGAATCAATCAAGGACAGAAGATCGGTTTTGTGGCCAAGAACGGTACCGGTAAAACGGCCATCCTAAATATTTTGGCCAAAACAGAAGCTCCTGACAGCGGTCAGGTTGTCTTTAGAAAGGAGCTCAATATCGCTTACCTGCCTCAGGAACCCAGCCTTAGAGATGATCTCACGGTAAAAGAAACCATCTATCACACCGATTCGCCCACCCTTCAAATTATTGATAACTACCATTTAGCTTTGAAGAACCCTGAGGATACGGAAGGGCTTCAACGGGCCTTTGATGCCATGGAAGCTGCTCAGGCCTGGGATTTTGAAAACCGAATTGAAACGGTGCTCTCTAAATTTCAATTGACCAATTTAGATCAAAAAGTTTCTAATCTCTCCGGAGGGCAAAAGAAGCGTTTGGCCTTAGCGCATGCCTTGATCAACATTCCAGACCTCTTGATCTTAGACGAACCCACCAACCATTTGGACTTACAGATGATTGAATGGCTTGAGGGCTTTTTTACGCGAGAAAAGGTGAGTCTTTTTATGGTGACGCACGATCGTTATTTTCTAGATCGGGTTTGCAATGAGATTGTAGAATTAGACAACGGACAATGGTTTTCGTATAAAGGCAACTACGCCTATTATCTGGACAAGCGCCAAGCCCGAATGGAACAGTTTGAAGTAGAAACTGACAAGGCCGTTCAACTTTACAAAAAGGAATTGGAATGGATGCGCAGACAACCCAAAGCGCGTACCACCAAGAGCAAGTCACGCATTGATGACTTTCACGAAATAAAAGCTCGCGCCCACCAAAGACGCAAACAACACGAGCTGCAATTGGAGCTCAACATGGAGCGCTTGGGCACCAAAATTGCCGAGTTTCACAAGGTCAGCAAAGCCTTTGGAGATAAGGTAATCACCCAAAATTTTGAGTATCGTTTTCAACGCGGAGAGCGGGTTGGGATCATCGGGAATAACGGTAGTGGAAAATCCAGTTTCTTAAATATGCTCACTGGAGTGAGTCAGCCCGATGGCGGAAAGATCATCATTGGAGAAACTGTCAAGTTCGGGTACTATTCACAGGCTGGAATTGAAGTTAAGCCGGGACAAAGGTGATCGATGTGATTCGCGAGTTTGGAGATTATATTCCGCTTAAAAAAGGACGCCAACTCTCTGCCGGACAGTTATTGGAACGTTTTTTATTCGACCGAAAAAAACAATACGACTATGTTGAAAAGCTCAGCGGAGGGGAACGCAAGCGTCTCTATCTGTGTACGGTATTGATCGGTAATCCGAATTTCTTGATCCTCGATGAGCCGACCAATGACCTGGACATTGTCACCTTGAACGTCTTGGAGAGCTTTCTTTTAGATTATCCCGGCTGTTTGATCGTAGTTTCTCACGACCGCTATTTTATGGATAAGGTGGTGGATCACCTTTTGGTGTTTAGGGGCGATGGGCTTATTGAAGATTTCCCCGGGAACTACAGTGACTTTAGAGCTTATGAGGACAGCAGTGATCCGGTTGCAAAAAGTCCGAAGAAAGAAAAAACAGACTGGAAAGACCCTAAAGCCAAGGCCAAACTCAGCTATAACGAACAAAAAGAGTACAAGGCCTTAGAGCGCGATATTGCCAAATTAGAACGAGAAAAAGACGCTTTAGAAGGCGAATTTGCTACGGCCGACTGGGATACTGATAAGATCAATGAAGAGTCCTTAAAACTTCAAGAACTCATCAATTCTTTGGAACAGAAAACGGAGCGTTGGTTTGAACTCTCCATGAAGTTGGAAGAATAGCATGTATGAGTTTTTAAAATACCTGCAATTTTTGTGGCGTTCTAAAAACGAGCATGCCGTTCACTCCCCTTTTGTGTATAAGCTGATCACCGAGGGAGTCAAAACTCGAATTCCTCTTGAATTAAGACAATTACTACCCAAACACTATAAATACTTGATTGGGCAAAAGCTCAAAATAAAGGTGGAGGATTTTGGAGCCGGGTCTCGTGTTTTTAAAAATGAAGAACGGGGGATCGATCAGATTACCAAAGTTGCTGGGATGTCACAAAAGACACAAGAACTCATGGCCAGTGTAACGGCTTACTTCAAACCGCAAAACATGCTGGAACTGGGAACCTCTTTGGGTAAAGGAACCGTAGCCATGCACATTGGGCATCCAGAAGGAAATATCACTACGGTAGAACGCTGTCCCAACACCTTAGCTGAAGCCGTTAAAGGATTTGAGCGGTTTGGATTTAAAAACATCACCGCCGTGAACGCCTTATTCACTGACTTCCTCAATGATGACGACCGAGTTTGGGATCTGATCTATTTGGACGGTGGCCATACCAAAGACTTCACCCTATTTACCTTTGAACAATTGCTGCCCAAGCTCCACAATGATAGTTTACTCATTCTGGATGACATTTATTGGTCTAAAGAAATGACCGAAGCTTGGGAAGAAATTAAGGCCCGTCCAGAAGTTTCTGTTACCATAGATTCCTTTGATTGGGGTTGGGTGTTTTTTCGCAAGGAACAGCCCAAACAACATTTTGTGTTAAGATTGTAACAATGCCGGCTTGTCTACGTCTTATGTGCGTAGAATGAAGTATCTTGCATACTATAAACCATCGGTGTTTTTATGAGTACAGTAATTGAGATCCGCGGTATTAAAAGGGATTTCCCGCTAGGACAAGAAGTCGTAAAGGTTTTAAAAGGAATCGATCTGGATATCAACCAGGGCGAGTACGTAGCTTTGATGGGACCATCGGGTTCTGGAAAATCTACTTTGATGAACCTTTTAGGCTGTCTGGATACCCCTACCGACGGCTCGTATATACTCAATGGACAAGACGTTAGTAACCTAACCGATGACGAACTGGCCGACATCCGCAACAAGGAGATCGGGTTTGTATTCCAAACCTTTAACCTTTTACCGCGAACAACAGCTTTAGAAAATGTGGCCTTGCCCATGATCTATGCTGGGGCTTCCAAAGGAGCGCGTTCCAAACGTGCCGAGGAAGTTTTGACCGATGTAGGCCTGGCCGATCGTATGGACCACAAGCCAAACCAACTTTCCGGAGGTCAACGCCAAAGGGTAGCTGTTGGGCGCGCATTGGTCAACAAGCCTTCTATCATTCTCGCAGATGAGCCAACCGGAAACCTGGATTCTAAAACTTCTTTAGAGATCATGAATCTCTTTGATGAGATCCACGCCAGCGGTAATACGGTGATTCTGGTAACTCACGAAGAAGATATCGCGGCCCACGCGCATCGGGTGATTCGTCTTAAAGATGGTATGATCGAATCAGACACCCGAACCAAATAATTCCGTGGAGGCCTATCTTGAAAATCCTTATTTTGTAGTTGGCGGTCTTTTACTGCTGTTGGTGCTTATTCTTTTCTGGAATCAGCGCAACGCTAAGATCACACGGAGTAGAAAAAGCCGATCGTTCCGCAATCGGTACTATGCAAAAAGAAAGGATCATGAAGATATACACCAAGACCGGAGATAAAGGGACCACTGCCCTATTTGGAGGAACACGCGTTCCTAAACATCACATCAGAATAGAAAGCTACGGCACCGTAGATGAACTCAATTCACACATTGGGCTTATCCGCGATCAAGCTATAGAGCCGCATCACAAAAAGTTCCTAGAGGTGCTACAGAACAAATTGTTTACTGTCGGAGCTATTTTGGCAACAGATCCCGAAAAGGCAATTTTAAAAAGCGGCAAAGAACGCTTGAATATCCCAAAGATCAATACCGAAGATATTGAGGCACTCGAGCTAGAAATGGACCGTATGAATGAACTCTTGCCACCCATGACGCACTTTGTTTTGCCCGGTGGACATCAAACGGTGTCATTCTGTCACATAGCCCGCTGTGTTTGCCGTCGTAGTGAGCGTTTAGCAGCACAATTAAACGATTATGAGGCCGTGGATCCGGCCGTGCTACAATACCTAAACCGACTTTCTGACTACCTTTTTGTGTTGGCACGGATGTTGACCAAAGAATTGCAAGCTGAGGAAATCAAGTGGATTCCAGAGAAGTATTAAATCGACTCGAAAATTCATCCTCAGCAAAGGAAAAATATTAATCATTTTTAACCAACTGAATATCAGTGTTTTATATTGATATTCTTACGTTCTTTTTATTCACGGACAAATAATTTAGATTTTACTTGACTTTTTGATCTAAAAAATTATTTTTGCAAAAATTAAATGCAACAAGTGCTATGTACTGGACTTTAGAGCTAGCGTCATATTTGAGCGACGCACCCTGGCCTGCTACCAAAGATGAATTGATTGATTACGCAATTCGTACGGGAGCCCCTCTTGAAGTTGTTGAGAATCTTCAAGCCATTGAGGATGAAGGTGACTCTTACGATTCTATCGAAGAGATCTGGCCCGATTATCCCACGGACGAAGATTACCTTTGGAACGAGGATGAATATTAATCCACTATAAATAAAAAAGTCTCGCAGGAGGCTTTTTTTTTGCGTACTATTGAACTGCTGTTCGGGGAAAAACCAAACGGATAAATCCCCTTGATTTACAGTTATTTGCATTTTTCAGTCTGAATAAAAAGAAGCCTGAGTTATACCGCTAAAAAAGAAACACACAAGACATGGGTCTTTTAGATAACGTATTAAAAGTATTTGTTGGCGATAAAGCCAAGAAAGATCTGGGCGAAATCCAACCGCTCGTAAACAAGATCAAAGCTAAAGAAGCCGAGATGGCTCAACTCAGTTTGGATCAACTTCGCGGCAAATCCGATGCCTTTAGAGCACAATTGCGCGATGCCCAAGCAGAGACCAAAGCACAACTAGAAGCACTCTCCAAAGAAGCTGAAGACGTAAGTGATATCCAACGCAAGGAAGATATCTATGCAGAGATCGATCAGCTTAAGGACAGCCTTTATGAAATTGAAACACAGGTATTGGATGAAATCCTGCCTGAAGCTTTTGCTGTGATCAAAGAAACAGCCAAGCGCTTTGCTGAGAACAGCAGCTTAGAAGTTACTGCCTCTGCTTTTGACCGCGAGCTTTCTGGAACCAAAGCTTATGTAACCTTAGACGGTGACAAGGCCGTTTGGGCCAACTCTTGGGATGCAGCCGGAAAAGAGGTGACTTGGGATATGGTTCACTACGACGTACAGCTGGTGGGTGGTATTGCCCTGCACCAAGGAAAGGTTGCTGAGATGCAAACGGGAGAAGGAAAGACCCTTGTGGCTACCCTACCGGTTTACCTCAACGCACTTGCCGGGAACGGGGTACACTTAGTAACGGTAAACGATTACTTGGCCAAGCGTGATAGCGCGTGGATGGCTCCTATTTTTGAATTCCACGGATTGAGTGTGGATTGTATTGATTACCACCGTCCGAACTCTGCAGAGCGTCGTGCGGCCTATAACGCAGACATCACTTACGGAACCAACAATGAGTTTGGTTTTGATTATTTGCGTGATAATATGTCTCATGCGCCAGGAGATCTGGTACAACGTCCGCATCACTATGCGATTGTGGATGAGGTGGATTCGGTTTTGATCGATGACGCCCGTACACCGTTGATCATCTCCGGACCAGTTCCGCAGGGAGATCGTCACGAATTCAACGAACTCAAACCAAAGATCCAAGACATTGTAAACGTACAGCGCAAGTTGCTT
>NZ_JABSPU010000061.1 GCF_013214815.1 Gilvibacter sp. | reverse complement strand
GCCAGCAATGTTTTTAGTGGTTAAGTGTTTTTTTAGGTTCATTGGAATAGTTTTTCCACTTAGTTGGAATTCGTAATAGCTGCCTCTAGACTTAAATTCACCCCCTCGTCAACCGCTCAATTACATCAGCATGTTTGGGAAAATCATTGATTAATTCACTGCGCTTGCCCAATTGAAAATCAGCAAAACTAAAACCAGGAGAAACCGTGCAACCGATAAAAGAAAACCCGCTAGGCTCTATAACCTCAGCGGCAAACCAACAACCACCTGGAACTACATATTGAGGAACTTCTCCACGACTGAGATCAATCCCAATAAGATGCTCACTGTATACGCCTTCTGGGGTTATGATGTGCAAAAGCAATGGGGATCCATCATAAAAATGCCAGATCTCGTCTTGGTTGATTCTGTGGAAGGAAGAAAAATTATCCGCCATTAAAAGAAAATAGATACTAGTAGCATAATTGCGCTCCCCGTCATAGGCAGCAGGAAGATTAGCCTCAGCAATAGTACCCGAACTGCGATAAGTCTCTTTGTAATAACCACCTTCTGGATGGGGTTTAAGATCGAATTTGGTGATTAATTGTTCTAAGGTATTTTTCATGAAATTATGTATCGATTTAGATTAAGTCGCTTTTATGAATGATCTAAATGCGAGAACAATTAAAGATAACAAAATTAACCCCATTGCATACTTATCGCAACACTTCTACCAAATAGACCACGGCAAAGATCCATCCTACATATAAGGCTGTATAGCCTAAAGCGTAGATCGCAGAGATGCCCAGATCTCCTTGGGTATCCTTGGATTTGCTAAAAACAAATCGCAAAGCTCTAAAGAACACCCAATACAGCATGGTAAGCAATACAAAGAGGGAAAACCAAAAGATGGCTTCCAAAACAATAAGCAAAACCACGATAGCAATGGTCATGAGGATCCAAAGGACTATGGAGGCGATAATACCGCCAATACCCTCTCCCACCTCAAGGTCTGGTAAATCAATATCCGGAGTGGTATTCCCAAGAATATCTCCCCTCTGAAAATGTCTGAACTTGGGAAAGTTGTCCAACAGACCAACTCCAACATAAAGTCCGTAAGTCATAAATAAGGCTAAAGCCGTTGCAATGATCCCTAAGGAGATATATAAATTGGACGTTAAGCTGCGGTGGTAATTAATGCCCGAAAGATATACGGTCAGTACCGTAACCAAAATCACCACTAAGGAGACTATAAAAACGGATTTACCCTTTAAGTACGTCTTTTGAGGTTTCATTTTTAGGACTACACCACCGCCTTCTCGAAGGCGATATAGTGCGTAGTCTTTTCGCTTATCAGAGGAATGATCTTGACCTCACATTTGTAGGGAGAACGGTCTTTCCTGTGATTGATGATAACCTCAGAAAAGGGCAGATTAGCTTTGAGCTTCGCCCGGATACGTTTTTTTGTAGCCAAAGACGTTTTAACCCCTTGAAGGAATCGCGGTGTTTTATTAATAGCATACGATTTTTCATAGCCTGTCATCACCGTGAATCCATCATTTACCCAAAGGATGTTTTGATCCTTGTCGGTGATAATTAAGGCTTCGTAATCATTTTCTTTAAAAGCGAGATTGAGATCGGTCTGCCATTTGAACTTCTTAGCAAAAGACATCACCTTCTCCACCTCCGAGCGTTTATGAGCCTCGGTCAATTGCTTTTGATAGGTGCTCATAAAGACATCCCAGCTAAGCAGTGGCATGGCTTTAAGAGATTCGGCAAGTAGGTTTGGCTTCAAATTCGTGTACTCTTCTGCTGATAAACCGGAAAGGAAAATATCCAGTGTACTCAAATCGGTAAGATTGCTTTTCATAACAGCTTTAATTGTTTAGTTCTGGCTTCACAGGGCCGATAGATTCTAGGTGGTTGCTCGAAAATAATGCTAAACGGGCAATATACCATGATAACCATCGAGAAAACGGGATTTATCCCTGTAATTCTTTTAAAAAGCCTAGTTCTTTGATCACAGAGCGAACAATGATGATCCCAACAATAAAAATGGAACCAAATCCTGATACTAAGATATAGTTGTAAAAAGCTCCTGAAAAGGCCTGTTTAAAAAACGGTAATAGCAGTGTAAAACCAAACAAGTAGACACCAAAGCAAAGCGGTGTGATCCAATAATTTACACGTAGTCTGAGGCGGTAATGCTGCTTCAAATATTTTTGAAAACTCAGCGGATCCATAGCTACAAGCTGCGTCTCTTTTTTGTACATAGAAAACAATTCAAAACCGATCCGCACCGCCAGACTCAGCAACATCAGCAATAAACCCAAACTGAAGTTATTCCAAGTGCCTAAAGCGTAGATCAGCGCGTACAATCCAACCACCAAAAAGGTCACTCCAATTATGGTTAGGGTCAAAAACTGTCCTTTGCGCTGTTTAGAAGCCAATTGTTTGAGCAGCTCCGGATTGAGCTCCTGACTTGATGCTTGCTGGGATTCCCAGAGCATTGATAGTTTATCCTTTTCCATGAGTAATACATTTTAAAAGTGATTTTCTGATGCGGTTTAGGCGCGTTCTAACGGCGCCGTGTTTGAGGCCCATAGTTTGTCCGATTTCCGCTTGAGGAACTGCCTCGAGCTCCAAAAGTATCATGGTTTTATTCTGCGGCGTGAGCTGATCAATGCATCGATACATTTGCCAAATTTGATCTTCCGGCGTCTCTGTTTCTTCACTGCGGAGCTCAGCTAGGGCTTCTTCTTTTAGCGGCAATTGCTTTTTAGCTCGACGCAGATCACCCAAACAAGTATTAGCAGCGATGCGATAGATCCATGAGCTTACACTTGATTTGCCCTGAAAAGACTTTCTGTGCTTCCACACCTTGATGAAGGTCTCCTGCTGCCAGTCTTTGGCCAAGGCTTCATCGCCGGAGGCATACCCCAAACAAAGACGGTATACCTTCTCTGCATAGAGGTGGAAGATCTTATCAAAGTCTGTTTCTAGATTCATTCGCCGCGGCTAAGTAGGTCTTCTAATTGTTGTTGAAACCACTCGGGTTGATCAAACATCACAAAGTGAGCAGAATTTTCTGCAATCCGCAAATCATAGGTAGATAAATTAGCGTATTGACCCTGATATGTTTGAGAAATAACCTCTTTCCCATAAGGTTGATCTGCGGCAATTATGGTTACGCTAGCACTGATATTCTTCAAATCCTCACGCAAATCTAATTTTAGATAATCGGTATAACCATAGACATAGGTCTTTCTATCCGCCTGCAGCATCCAGTTTTTGATCTGTTGTTGTGCCTCAGCATTAAGACTCATTCCACTGGCCATCATAGTAGCCATCTGTGCAAATTCTGAATCACTCATGGCAAGTTGTTGGTTGTTGTATGGGCTGTCGTAAACCAATACGTCTGGATCGTAATTGGGGATCATCAGCGCACCGACAGCAGGAAGTGCATCGACCAGTATAAGCTGCTCTACGGTATTGTTTGGTCTACTGGCCAACCAAGTTCCTACAGCTCCTCCTAAGCTATGACCAATAATGGTAAGTCCTTTAAGCTCATTGGTTTGAATGTATTGTTCTATGGCTTCATTTACTTGGGGTAACCACGGAAAATCTATAGGTTCCATTCCGCCAAAACCTGCCAAGGTCACTGTGTGGCATTCAAAATTTTGAGATAAATAAGCAACCGTGCTGTCCCAACTGCTTCCGGGTACTGTAAAACCTGGGATAAGCAAGATAGGGTCTCCCGAACCTTGAACCTCAACCTTTATAGCTTGGTCTTGGGCAAGACTGATGGAGCTAAAAACTAAAGCGACTATAAGTGCAATTCTTTTCATGATTTCTGAGTTTGATTTGAGCTTTAGATGCAGAAATCTGAAAATGTTACATCAGCAGAAAAAATTGGACTTACCCATCTCCTTCACGAATACCGTCTTCTTCCATAAGCTGAAAGCCGTAATCGCGCAAAGTGGTGATAATGGCAATGGATCCCAAACCTCGTTCCGTAATGCTGTACTCAGTCCGAACGGGGACTTCTGCAAATACTTGCTTTTTGACAAATCCATCAGCAACCAGTTCCTTTAGGGTTTTACTGAGCATTCTGTCTGAGGTCCGCTGTAAACTTGTTTTAAGCTCAGAATAACGCCAGCTTTTATCCTTCAATCGCCACAATAAAGGCATTTTATAGAGTCCGCCTATTTTATCCAGCACATATTCTACAGGCGTGTAATAACGTTTTTGGTCCTTTAAAAAATCAGGCATACTTACAAAGATGTTAGTTACTAACAAATATAGGCATTTGTAATATGAAGGAATTGTGAAAATACCTTTGTACTGTAATTCTTAAAAAAGAAAACCATGCAAGCTGTTAAAGAAACACAACACTACGTGCATGCCCACGGCATGCCTTATAAAGGAAAAATTTTAATGATCGCCAGCAGTCCATCTGTATCTCAGCAAACAGGATGGCCCATAGGTTTCTGGGCTGCCGAGCTTACCCACCCTCTACACGTCTTTCATGAAGCTGGATATCAAGTTGAGCTAGCCTCTACCGAAGGTGGTAGTCTCCAAATGGACACCTATTCAGACCCTACGGATCCCAGTGGTTATCCTGCCCATGATGTAATATCATTAGGTTATATGCAACAAGACTGGTTTAATCATCTGCTGAATAATACAGCAGCAATGACCGAAGTAGACCCTAACGACTATGACGCTATCTTTCTTGTCGGCGGACAAGGTCCGATGTATACTTTTAGAGGCAATGCGGAATTGGGAGCCCTTTTTGCCAAATTTTATGAAGCTGAAAAGCCCAGTGCAGCTGTCTGTCACGCTACTACCCTTTTGTTGGAGGCAAAGAAATCCGACGGCTCTTTAATTGTTAGCGGGAAGACTTGGACAGGCTTTGCCAATGAAGAAGAAGCATTTGCTGATGCCGCTGTTGGGCAAAAAATACAGCCGTATTGGATTCAGCAGGAAGCAGAAAAAATAGACAACACCACCTTTAAAGTAGCCGCTCCTTTTAGTTCCTATGCAATTGCCGATGGTCATTTGATCACAGGACAGCAGCAG
Source organism: Gilvibacter sp. (assembly GCF_013214815.1). GTDB lineage: Bacteria > Bacteroidota > Bacteroidia > Flavobacteriales > Flavobacteriaceae > Gilvibacter. The sequence continues at coordinate 10,552 of NZ_JABSPU010000061.1, read as the reverse complement.
AATTCTGGTGCGGCAGCGGCCAAATTAGTAGTAGAACAACTCGCAAAATAAAATGAAACTGGCATTCATAGGGATTGGCAAGGTAGGATTTGCTTTAGCCAATCAATTTCAAAAGCGAGGTCATGAAGTGATCGTGGCCCGTGACGACCCAAAAAGCAAGAGTGTAGTTGAAGCGCTGAGTAAGAATTCTGCATTTGAGGTCTTGGCCATTCAAGAAGCCATAAACGCCGCAGACGTCATCTTCTTGGCTACCCCTTTTGGATTCAACAAGGACATCTTAGCTCCTCTCGATTTTAAAGGAAAACCATTAATAGACTGTACCAACCCTGTCGGTCCGGGAATCTCTCATGGATTGGAGAGTAAAGTCTCAGGAGCAGAAAAAATCAACGAATGGGCAACCCATGCTCGGATTGTGAAATCGTATACCATCTACGGTTTTGAGAACCTAGAAAACACAAGCTTTCCCAACCACAATACGAAGCCAGTTATGCTCATTGCTGGAGATGACCAGGATGCAAAAAACACGGTTAGTAAACTCAACACAGACCTAGGGTTTGAAACCCTGGACACCGGTGGATTAGCACAGGCATTACACTTAGAACACATGACTTTATTGTGGGTGAAAATGGTGCGCGTTGGCGGCCATCATCCCAACTTTACATGGGGGTACCTGGAACGTTAAGCAATTAGGCCGTTTGGGTTTTAATGTAAATCTCAACATAAATCCAGCGGCCGCCTTCTTCTTCAGTATTTCTCAGGCGGAGATTACTGCTATTTAGAGTAGAGCAGTCCTTTGCGCATGACGAGGTTAATGACTACGCGTACCACAAAATAAGCACCCAAAATAATTATAACCGGGCCAAAACTGAACTTAAAACTAAGATCACTAAATGGCCAAAAGGTAGCATCTATAACTGGCCCAAGCGCCAAAATGTAAATCACCATCCAAATGCCTATAGCCGCTACTTCAAACAACAAGTTCTTCGTTTTTAAAATGACTTCAAATCCTTTCTTTATTAATAGAACCATAATAACCAGAGAGCCTACAGCAGCTATATTAAACGTTAGCCAATGCCAAGGGTGGGCTTCAAAAATGGAATTAGGTCTTAAAATGTGTTCAAAGTAATCGTAGACCGAATAGCCTACGAGAATGAACAATAAATAATTGATAGGTGATTGCAATAACTTTTTAAGCATCATTTTAATGTTTTTACATAAACCTCCACATCTATCATGCGGCCATCCTTTTCTTCAGCGTTTTTTAGGGTTTTCTCATGAATGAAATCCAGCTTGGCCATAGCGCGTCGGCAATTGGTGTTTGCACTGTCTACAATGCCTTCTATCCGTTGCAGACTAAGGGTCGTGAGGCCGTAATCAGCAACAAAGGGAAGAGCTGCTTTCATAATTCCTTGCCCCCAATATTTAGGTAATAACCAAAGCCCGATCTCGGCAGTTCCGGCCTGCTGATCAATATCATTGAGTCCGGCAGCTCCGTAAAATTCATCGCTATCCACACTGCAAATGGCCCACCATTGCTGTTCGGGCTGGGCATACCAATCCATCTGCTCCTGGGTAGCCTCCAAACTGTCAAAAGACACCCCGTAAAAAGGAATGACCTCCGGATGCGACAGCCCACGGTATATATGCGGAAGATCATCCGCAGTGATCTCGCGAAGTAAAAAGGTATCAGTTTTAAAGATAGGATTCACCATCACACTTTTCGTTGTATTCTTATTTAAAGTGAGCATTTACACCTTTCACGTCTTCATACCAAGTAATGGCCTGGAGATAGCGCCTTGCTCCTTCTTCTGTTTGGTCAAAAATAAAAGATTCAAATTCTGGAAAGCTGTCTTGCATAAAATCTAAAAGTTTCTGTCTGTTGGCAACCCAAACGGAATCTTTAAAAACAATTTCATCTTTGGTTTCTATGATGCTGATACGTCCTTGATCAAAGTACAAGACCTGTCTTGTGACAATGGGTTCTCCATGTAAAAACTCAATTCGCGTGCAGCTTTTGGAGACCTCAACAACCACGGTACTGTCTACCTCTTCCATTTTTAGCACCTCATAATTCGGCCTAAAAACAGCATCCCATTTCATCCAATCTACATAACCACTTCTGGCAAAGGTCTGCTGATAATCATACTTGGGTTCACGCGTAGTGACGCTGTCCGATATAAGGCTCGAGAGCACCGAAAGCTCATTGCTGTTCAACATCTCATAATACTGCTGGGCAACGGCTAAGCGATTAGGATGAGATTTCTCTTGTTTACAGCTAAGGAGCGAGATAGTGACTAATAATGTGATCAGTACTGTTCTCATAAAACTAAAATTTAAAGGGCATTCGGCTAAAAATAATAAAACAAGGGCTTATTGCTCCTCTTCGGATTTGGGATTGTCTCTTTTTCTGAGCAAACCAATCATGTTTCCAATTCCAAGCCCAATAAAGGTTCTGTCTTTATTGATCTGTACGGTTGGAGAAATAACCAAACCATAGATTCGTGTTATGGGAAATTCAATTTTAGGGCTTAGCACGAGACTCACTGTATTGTAGCGGTTGTACTCCCAAGTGTAATTCTCTGTCAGAAATCCATTAGATATCGGTTGCCAATTCCCCGGCTCTCTTAAAATGGTGAATCCAAGTCCAACTGTAGCATTGATTCGAACGGTGCCGGCAGGATTCAAGGACCAAACACGTCCGGCTCCGGCATAGATGTTCTCAAATTGATCAAAAGGGCTAGTCAGGCCTAGAAGTAAGGCGCCGGTGAGGCCAGTACTGTAATCATCAGGTTCCGAAACAGGCTTTCTAATGTTGCCAGAATACCCCAATCTAAAAGAGTATTTTTCATTGAAGATATAGTCGAGCTCCGCATCAACCCCTACATAATTTCCAAGGTTCACCGTAAAGGTGCCATAAAACGCATTCTGTTGTGTTTGTGCCAGGCCAATTGTGGTAACAAAACCCAGAAGTAAGAAAAGTTTCCTTGTCATAATATCTTACACCTCACTACCTGCGCTGGATCAAGATTATAGTTGTGACCATTATCGGTATCAAAATGACTACAGTCAATATTGCGTATTTCAATACGGCAAACTCATAATAAAGCTCGTAAGGTATGAACGCATATTTACGTTCAATGGCTTCAATTTTCACATCGATAATTGGTTTGTATCGATCAAAAACCCAAAAGATTCCAAACAATACAAGGCTCGTAATATAGAGCAGTACAATACGGAGTTTTCTTGATTTTACACGATGCAGTACCAAAAGGGTAGCAAGTTTTTCTTTTAAAGATAGAAAATTCTATGTCCGGGCATGATAAAATCAGTCCAAACAAAAAACCACGGCTATAAAGGCCGTGGTCACTTGAAGGCTTGATTATTCAGTTAATCCAGGTTATAAAGATGAGATACAAAGGCATCCCTAAAGTAATATTGAATGGAAAGGTCACTCCCAGCGCCATGGGCAAATACAAACTCGGATTTGCCTTTGGTGCTGCCAGTTGCATAGCCGCTGGCACGGCAATATATGAGGCACTACCGGCAAGAATACTGAACAGGAACTGATTCCCAATGTTGTCTGTAAATAGAGAACTTATGTAGGCCGCAGTCAATCCATTGACAATAGGTACAACAATGGAAAACAACACCGCAAACTTTCCTTTCTTTAAAAAGCTTTGGAGTTTTTTGCCGGAGGTGATCCCCATGTCCAATAGGAAAACCGCTAAAAATCCTTTAAAGATGTCCGTGGTAAAGGGTTTAATTCCCTGAGCCTGCTCATCACTGGCCAATAGCCCAATGATCAAGCTTCCCATAATGAGCAGTACCGATCCGTTGGTTACTGCATGCTTAACATGCTCACCCACCTTGGGTTTTCCACGCGTGGCGCTAAAAAGCGCTATCAGTAAAACACCCACTACTATTGACGGCGCTTCCATCAGGACCATCACTGCCACCATATGCCCACCAAATGCAATGTGTTCCATCTCTAAGAAAGAAATGGCCGTTACAAAGGTCACAGCACTTACCGAGCCGTAGGAGGCAGCAATTGCTCCTGAATTTGAAACATCAAAACGCTGTCTTAATATGAAAAATGCGATTAGCGGAATAACGGTGGCAAGAACAACACCAAACAAGAGGGAGTATCCTATTTCAGCACTCCAATCGCTGTGTGCGAGCTCTTGCCCACCCTTAAACCCTATTGAGAATAACAAATAGAGTGATATGAATTTTGCGGAGTTCGACGGTATGGCCAAATCGCTTTTAAGTTGTACTGCAATGATCCCTAGAAAGAAAAATAAAAGCGCGGGATTGGTTAGATTGTCGATCAGCAGATGAAAGTCCATAATCTCTGTGTGGCTAACTCTTAAAGATTAATCCTCAATTAGTTCTAATTCAATGGTACCGTTAATACGGTATCGTGCTCGATTATCTCCTTTGAGATTGATAAAGGCACGTGATAGTTCTTTTTCGGCTTCCAATTCGCCAATTCGTTGTTCCATATACTTTGCTTTATGGGTAGAAATTTTATCTCTGTCCATTAAAAGCTGCAGCTTGAAAAAGTTGATCTTTTCATTCAGCACGGCATGGATCATATCTTGAGTCTCTTGGGCGCTGTAGTCGCCCTCAATCAGATTAATTTTTTGAATTGGTCTTTTGAGTGATTCCATAGTCCTCTATTATTTTTTGGAACGCGTATTGATTCTACGAACCTCCGCACGAAAGCTTTGACGTTCTGTCTGTGCAATGATCATTACACAACTCAAAATGAAGCCTACGGTGAGCAATTCGGTCATAAAAAGTCCTCCAGTTGCCGCAGAAGCATTGAGCAATAAACCAAAGGCGGTCAAACCAAAAACTATTGGCATATGCTTTTTTAGCATTTCCCACAGTCTTTTTGACTTGTCTTTTAGCACGCTTGCACTAACACTTTGATTAGAAGGCATTAAGAGGTTATTCATGACTTTTTCATTTTATTTTGCTGCAAATATCCTGTGAAATAATTATATATTTTTATTTATCTTTATAATGCTTTACATAAATCATCGTTATGAATTACACTTTGCATCAACTGCAGATTTTCTTGAAGATCGCTGAATTAAAGAGCATTACCAAGGCATCTGAGGCACTCTATTTGACCCAGCCAGCGGTGAGTATTCAGCTCAAAAAATTTCAGGATCAGTTCTCAATTCCGCTAACAGAAATTGTGGGACGCCAACTTTATGTCACTGATTTTGGCCAAGAAATAGCAGAAGCTGCTCAGACTATTTTGGAACAAGTAGAGCAAATCAATTATAAGAGTCAGGCTTTCCAAGGGCAGATCTCGGGTAAGTTGAAGATCTCAATTGTTTCTACAGCGAAGTATTTGATGCCGTATTTTCTCTCTGAATTCATGCAGCAGAACCCGGCGGTGGATCTGATCATGAATGTGACCAATAAAGCCACAGTGGTCAACAGTTTAGAGAACAACGAGGTTGATTTTGCAATGGTTTCCGTAATTCCGGATCAGATCAAACTAGAGCGCGTGGAACTCATGCAAAACAAATTATTCCTGGTTGGCGGAAGACGTTATGAAACCGACGGCAGACCCAGCGGAAAAAAGGTACTGACCGAGCTGCCTTTGATCTATCGAGAAAAGGGATCGGCAACACGCGCCGCTATGGAGGAATTCATCAGCAAAAACAAACTCCCTACTTATAAAAAATTCAGCCTACAGTCCAATGAAGCGCTCAAACAGGCTGTGATCTCAGGTATTGGTTACTCCATTATGCCGTTAATAGGGATCAAGAATGATTTGAGCAATGGCGATCTGCAGATCATTCCCTACAAAGGACTTCCGGTAAAAACCAATTGGAATCTGGTTTGGCGCTCCGCTAAAAAACTATCGCCTGTTGCTCAGGCTTATCTCGACTATGTAAATAGCGATAAGGACCGCATTATCAATGATACCTTTGACTGGTTTGAGAGCTATTGATTGGCTGCTCTGGAATTTGTAAATTAGAATAAAATTAAACCCATGCGTTTTGTAGTATTGGTGCTTAGTGTAGCACTTTTGTTCAGCTGCCGCTCAGAATCTCAGAATCAAGAGAACACCTTGGCCTTAGACAACGGTAATTCCAGTGCTTACCGCATTGAAACGGTAGTTCCTGAACTCTCCAATCCTTGGGGCATGACCTGGATGCCAGACGGTTCCATGCTCATTACGGAGAAGGGCGGAGAACTCATACACTTTAAAAACGGAGAAAAGATCTTAATTGAGAATCTTCCCGATATCTATGTTCGCGGTCAGGGCGGATTTTTAGATGTTGCCCTCCACCCAGATTACGCCAACAACGGTTGGATCTATTTTACTCATGCCTCCAGAGAAGGTGGTGGTGATGGCGGAAACACCAAACTGATCCGCGCCAAGCTCGACGGAAATAAACTAACAAACATAGAATCTCTTTACAAAGCCATGCCCAATTCTACAAAGGGGCAGCACTTTGGATCCCGTATTGCCTTTGATGCCCAAGGCTATGTATACTTCAGTGTTGGAGATCGAGGCAATCGCGATGTGAATCCGCAAGACATTAAAAGAGACAACGGCAAGATCTATCGTTTACACGACGACGGCCGTATTCCAAGTGATAATCCCTTTGTCGGAGTTGCTGGAGCGAAAGAGGCTATCTATTCTTACGGACACAGAAACCCGCAAGGCATGGATGTTCACCCACTAACCGGAGACATTTGGACCCATGAGCACGGCCCCAAAGGAGGAGATGAAGTCAACATCATTAAAAAAGGTGCCAACTACGGTTGGCCAGTGATCTCATATGGGGTGAACTACAGCGGAACCTCCTTCACCGATAAGACGGAGCAAGAGGGTATGGAAGCGCCCCTTCATTATTGGGTCCCTTCTATCGCGCCTTGTGGTATGGCCTTTGTCAAAGGAGATAAGTTTCCACAGTGGAAAAATGACCTTCTGGTTGGCAGCTTGAAGTTCAACTATGTAGAACTGCTTAAATTGGACGGAGATCGTGTTATTGGCCGAGAAAAGATCGCTGATGGAATTGGTCGTGTCCGTAATGTTAGAATCGGGCCAAATGGTTATATTTACATCGCTCTGGAAGGCCAGGGAATTGTACGATTACTACCCAATTAAACATCAATTAACTCAATCAACATGAAAAAATTATTGCTTATAGCCACAGTGTTTGCCACTTTAATCGCTTGTAAATCCGATCAAAAAGAAGAAAGTGACCAAGGTTCTGGTGTAAAATTGGGCGGTCAGAAAACCTCTGCGAGCAAAGCAGACCTCAAAGCGAGTATGGAACGCGGAGAAGCGGTATATACCAGTCTTTGTGTAGCTTGTCATATGGGGAATGGTCAAGGTGTTAAGGGAGCATTTCCTCCGCTTGATGGATCCAACTGGCTTACTGAGAAACGCGCAGAAAGTATCCACAGTGTTAAATACGGACAACAAGGAGAAATTGTGGTAAACGGAGAAACCTATAATGGCGTTATGGCTCCCTTGGGACTTAGCGATCAGGAAGTAGCCGATGTACTCAACTACGTCATGAACTCTTGGAGCAACAAACAAGACAAAATGGTTACTGTTGACGAGGTAAAAGCAGTGACAAAATAAGCCTAGAAACAGCCCTGTTTCAAGCGAATAAAATCGCCAAAAGTCCTACTTTTGCATAAACATTAACACGCATGTTGATTATTGGCATTGCCGGAGGAACTGGAAGCGGAAAGACCACTGTAGTCAATCAAATTGTTGAGGAACTACCAGCGGCGGAATTGGCCGTTATCACTCAAGATTCCTATTATAAAGACACCAGCGATCTCACTTATGAACAACGGGTAAAGATCAACTTTGATCACCCCAATTCTATTGATTTCCCTTTATTGATTGAGCACGTAAAGGCCTTGAAAGCCGGGCAACCCATTGCCCAACCGGTCTACTCGTTCAAAGAACACAATCGAACTGGAGAAACTGTTGCAATTGCACCCATGCCCGTGATCATTGTGGAAGGAATTTTAGTACTATCTCAACCAGAATTGCGGGACCTTTTTGATATTAAGATCTTTGTAGATACAGATTCTGACGAACGTTTGATTCGCCGTTTGAAGCGCGATATCTGTGAACGCGGAAGAGATCTCAATGAGGTTTTGGAGCGTTATCAAACTACCCTCAAACCGATGCATCAACAGTTTATTGAACCCAGCAAGGCGCATGCGGACATTATTATACCGACGCATCGTTATAATACGGTTGCCGTAGATATCGTTAGAACCATAATTAGCGAGCGATTGTCCTCATGAAAAAACGGTTCGAGCATATCACCTCAAGCAAATGGTTTAAATGGTTTACCAACAAATATGTGTTGATCGCTTTGATCTTTGCGGTTTGGATGCTCGCCTTTGATTCTAACAACTTCTTCATTCATCAAGAACTCAATGAAGAGATTGAAACCTTGGAAGGCACTACAGAGAAATATCAGCAGGACATTCAAGACGACAAAAAACAACTGGAAAAACTTCAAGACACCAACGAGCTTGAAAAATATGGCCGAGAAGCCTACTATTTGAAAAAAGAAAACGAAGATATTTTTATAATCACTCACGAAGACAGCACCGACCAAAAACCATGAGCGATAAGTTATTTGAGCAGTTCGAAGGCGTATCCGCCAAGCAATGGAAGCAGAGTATTCAGGCTGGCTTAAGAGGCGCTGATTACAACGACACCTTGCTGACGCAGACTCCAGAAGGCATCACCATTAAGCCTTTTTACAATTCAGAGACTAGCCCAGAGGCAGTTACTGGTTTGAGATATCCGGAGCAATGGTCAGTGACCCAAGCCGTTTTTGTTCACGATACGCGAGTAGCTCGTGGTTTGATCTTAAAAAGCATTCAAGGCGGTGCTGAAGCCATTTTATTGGAGGCCGCAGAAGCTTTTGATCCTGAAGCTTTGTTTGAAGGATTGTCGCTGGAAGGGATCACGATCTATTGTGATTTTGCCTCGCTAGATGCCGATTTCTTTGAAAAATTCGCCAAGGCTGCCGCTGCCAGCGGTGCTAGTTTCCATTTAGGGATCGATATCATTGGAAACTTAGCCAAAACAGGGAATTGGGGAACCAATAAGGAAGCCGATCACCTGTTGATGGAAGCGGCTTTGAAGATTACGTCAAGTTCCGCTTTAAGTGTAACGGTGAGTCATTTTGGCAATGCTGGTGCTAATGCGGTACAAGAATTGGCCTATGCCCTAGCCCACACCAACGAATACTTGAATCACCTAGAAAAGTCAGGCCATTTAAAAGAAGACATAGCCATTAACTATCGCTGGTCCATTGGTGCAAACTATTTTATGGAGATTGCCAAGTTTAGAGCTTTTAGACAGCTGCTCGCCACTTTAAGTGAGTTGTACAACATTGCCTTGAACGACACTCATTTGGCACGTCCATCAAGTAGAAACAAAACGATTTACGATCCCAATGTGAACATGCTTAGAACCACAACCGAATGCATGAGCGCGGTCTTGGGAGGCGTAGACGCTGTATGCAACTTACCCTACGATGCTATATACCATAAAAGCAATGAGTTTGGAGAACGCATTTCTAGAAATCAACTCCTGATATTAAAGCACGAAAGTTACTTTGATCAAGTGACCAATGCTGCAGATGGCGCTTATTACATAGAAGATCTGAGTCAGCAGCTGGCAGAAAAAGCACTGGAACTCTTCAAACAAATTGAAGCTTCTGGAGGTTTTGTCAAAGCCTTATTTGCTGGGACCATACAAAGAAAGATCAGAGAGCAGGCTCAATATGCGCAAGACGCATTTGATTCCGGAGCCAAGGCTCTTTTAGGAACTAACCTGTATCCGAATGGGGAAGAAAAAGTGAGTCAAACTATGAAACTCTACCCCTTTTTAAAACAGGAAGCACGTAAAACAATTATCGAACCTTTGATCATCAAAAGAATTGCAGAAAGTCATGAAAAAAATCGTTTGGACAATGAGTAAGAATTTCGGGCTAATTGCCTTATTGAGTTTGTTTTTAGTAGGATGTGAAGAGCCTATGGAATACCGCTATGCGGATGAGCCACAACCGGTAACCTGTAGTGGAGCAAATCTCAAGCTGATGCACGAAGCGCTCTACGCCTTTGAATTTGCTATTTCTGAACATTATAATTTTAGAAATTACAGTCCTACAACGCCTGTTTACAAGGAAAACGGTTACGCTCAGTTTATGTATTCAGGAATTAATAACACGGCCCCTTTTGTGGATATCATGGATGAGCACTCACAGACCGTAGCAAAAGTTTTAAGTGAGCAAGATGAACTTTGGGTGATCAAAGATGATCAATACCAGGTAAACTATAAAGGCGAGTTTGTCGCTTGTTTGGTAGCTAAAATTGAGGATCAAGAAATTAGAGAGATCCTGCAGTCTTTAATTGCTGCGGATGCAATTGAAGCACGCTTGTTATCTCCGCCTTTGAGAAAACGCGCTGTGAACACTGTAGATGATCCAGAGTTGGCTATGATCGTTGCTTTGGAGGCCTACTATAAAAA
>NZ_JABSPU010000060.1 GCF_013214815.1 Gilvibacter sp. | reverse complement strand
CAGCGAGTGAATCTTCAAAAGGTATAGCCAAGATCGGTTAGACATTAAAAGGCATTGGCCCAAACTACATGGACAAAACCGGGAGAAACGGTATCCGCGTAGGTGATATTGAAATGAAAGACTGGAAGAAGCGCTATCGTGCCTTGGCCGATAAGCACGAAGCCATGATTGATTATTACAAGGCGGAGATCGAATACGATCTTAAAGAACTGGAAGCAGAATTCTTTGAAGCAGTGAAAGTCCTCAAGGAATTGACCTTCATTGACAGTGAAGAATACTTGTTCCAAGCGCAACAAGCTGGGAAAAAGATCTTAGCAGAAGGCGCTCAAGGATCGCTATTGGATATTGACTTCGGGACCTATCCTTACGTAACCTCATCAAACACTACCGCTGCCGGAGCTTGTACAGGTCTTGGTGTGGCTCCACGTCAGATCGGTGAGGTGTTTGGAATCTTTAAAGCGTATACCACTCGTGTTGGAAGTGGTCCCTTCCCTACCGAGCTCTTTGACGACTACGGGGAGACCATGGGACGCGTTGGGCGCGAATTTGGAGCGACTACAGGACGTCCAAGACGTTGTGGATGGTTAGACCTTGTAGCTTTGAAATACGCCGTTCAAGTAAACGGAGTGACGCAACTCATGATGATGAAAGGCGATGTACTCAGTGGATTTGACAAACTGATGGTTGCTACTGCTTATAAGTACAAGGGAGAGACCATCACCCACCTGCCGTACAATATCGAACCTGAGAATGTTGAACCTATCTACACAGAAATGAAAGGTTGGTCGCAGGATCTAACTGGGATGACGCAAGCTGATGAGCTGCCAGAGGCGCTTAACAACTACATTGCTTACTTGGAAGGTGAACTCAACGTACCTATCAAGATCGTCTCTGTAGGACCGGATAGAACCCAGACCATTCACCGATAGGAAATTATATCTTTTTTCACAGTTCCCATAGCGGCATTTATGTACTTTTGAGCATGCTTCGTGCGAATATCATAAAAGCGCTACTGCCATTAATGTTGGTTTGTTTTGTCCTTTCCGGACAGGCTCAGACTGATCCCAAACCCTCCAAAGTAGATATTAAATCTGGCTATTTGGAGAAGCGGGAGGATTTCCCAGATGCTGTCATTTACACCAAAGACAACAGTGGACAAGTATTCATTGTTCACGAGGGCGTTGAAATGTGGTGTGACCAGGCTTTTGTCTACATCAAGGAGAATTTTGTCAAGGCTTATGGGAAGGTTCGGATCTCTCAAGGAGATACCGTGGTGATGAATTCCCGCTATGCAGAATACAACGGAAACACCCAATTTGCCTTTGCCACTGGAGACGTGGTACTCAAGGAACCTAAAACCACGCTAACCACGGATACGCTTTATTTTGACCGTATTAAGCAGCAGGCTTTTTACAGAAGCGGGGGAACCGTAATTGACACCGCCAGTACGCTGACCAGTAATGTTGGGCGGTATTTTGCCAAAAATAAAAAGTATCAATTCCTTTCAGACGTAAAGATCGTGAACCCGGAATACACGGTGAATTCCAATCAATTGGATTTCTATTCAGAAACAGGAGGCGCTTACCTCTATGGGCCTTCCACCATTGTCTCTGAGACCAGCACGGTTTATTGCGAACGCGGATATTACGATACCCGAGGCGATACCGGCTACTTTGTAAAGAATTCAAAGATTGACTACGAAACACGCACGCTTTACGGAGACAGTATTTATTTCAATCGGAATACGAGCTTTGCCAGCGCAACCAACAATATCAAGATCTTAGACACGGTCAACAACTCGGTGATCAAAGGTCATTATGCCGAGGTTTTTCGACAAAAGGATTCGCTTTTTATCACCAAGAGAGCGGTAGCCATTACCGTGCGTGATGGAGATTCCATTTATGTTCACGCGGACACGCTTCGGGTTACCGGACCGGAGGACAATCGTATTTTAAAAGGATTCCACCGCGCGCGACTTTATAAAAGTGATATGAGCGGGAAGTGTGATTCCATCTATACCTCCGAGCGCATTGGCCTCACCAAAATGATCACCAATCCAGTGCTTTGGAGCGGTGAAAACCAAATGACGGGTGACACCATTCACATCCTTTCCAACACGGTAACCGAACAATTGGACACGCTCAAAGTGTTTGAGAATGCCTTTTTGATTCAGAAAGACAGTGCCGGGTATAATCAAGTTTCCGGAGTTAGACTTACTGGACTCTTCACAGAGAACGAATTAGATACGGTGAACGTAGATCAAAACGCAGAAGTGGTCTACTATGCGCGCAACACAGACACCAATAAACTCGAAGGAATTGACAATACAATTGGAAGTAGTATTCAGATCACCTTGGAGAATCAGGACATCATTGGGATTCGGTTTATCAATCGCGGAACAGGTAAATTTTATCCTGTCAATATGTACCCGGAAGAAAAGAAATTACTTCCTGGTTTTAATTGGCGAGGCGATGAACGCTTGAAATCGGTAGAAGATCTCTTTATGGGCAAACCACCGCCGAAGCTCCCTAGAATTCGTGGAATACCGCTACCTGAAGATGAAGGCGAGTTCTTTGAAGATGTACCCGAAGAAGAGTTGGAGATCCCTGAATATTCCAACCTAAAACCCAAGGACTTGCTGAACGACCCAGAAGGCCCTAAGGCGCAAGTACGCGATACTTTACAAGACAAGGCTATCCAGGAGAAGGAGAAATTCTTCCCAGGAAAGACCGGTAAAAAGGACAACGATCCAGACGATAACGAGGACGGAGAAAACTAAATGCTCGACGATTTTTATAAACATCAGGCGCAAACCACTCCACATCCGCTGGCTATGGAAGTAGCTCATGCGGAGGGCTCCTATATTTATGATACTGCAGGTAACGCACACTTAGATTTTGTGGCTGGCGTTTCTGCTTGCAGTTTAGGTCACAGGCATCCTCGCGTTGTTAATGCCATTAAAGAACAACTTGACCAATATTTGCACGTAATGGTTTACGGCGAATATGTTCAAGCACCGGTGGTTACTTTAGCCAAAAAGTTAGCAGCGGCCTTGCCGGATCCCTTGGACACTACCTATTTTACAAATTCTGGTACAGAAGCCATTGAAGGCGCTATCAAACTTGCAAGAAGGGTAACCGGACGCAGCGAGCTCATTGGTGCTAATCACGCCTACCACGGCAGTACTTTGGGTTCTTTGAGCCTGATGGGCTTTGAGGAGCGCAAGTCCGCCTTCAGGCCATTAATTCCAGATTGCCGATTTATTGACTTCAACAGCTTTGACCATTTAGCGCGCATTACTGACAAAACAGCAGCAGTTATGGTTGAGACCATTCAAGGGGGAGCTGGATTTATTCTTCCTGAGGCTGGATACCTGAAAGCCCTTTCTGCCCGCTGTAAAGAAGTTGGAGCCTTCTTGATTCTGGACGAAATTCAACCGGGTTTTGGGCGCACCGGAAAGTTATTTGGCTTTATGCATTACGACCTTGTCCCTGATGTAGTCGTTATGGGAAAAGGAATGGGCGGAGGTCTACCTGTTGGTGCATTTACAGCAAGTGCTGTCCATATGAAACAATTGCAAGACAAGCCGAAACTGGGACATATCACCACCTTTGGCGGTAATCCGGTAATTGCGGCCGCCTCTTTAGCGACTCTCAATGAGATCCAAGAATCTGAACTTATGCCACAGACCTTGGAAAAAGAAGCGCTTTTTAGGGACTTACTAAAGCATCCGCAGATCAAAGAAATCCGTGGTAAAGGCCTGATGCTGGCTTTGATCCTTGACAGTGCCGAAATCACCAATCGCGTCGTATTGGAAGCCAAGGAAGCGGGATTGATCCTTTTTTGGCTTCTTTTTGAGCCTCGAGCGGTAAGAATAACCCCACCACTGACCATCAGTAAAGACGAAATTCGGAAAGGTTGTCAGGTCATCTTGGATATCCTCGATAAAATCGATTCCGAATAGAAATTTATAACACACTGATTATCAGCGATTATTAGGCTTAAATTTCTGTTAATTACTTTGTTGACAACATAATCGGCATGAGAATTGAACTCCCATTTACATGGTTAACTTTAATATGGAAGAAACTTAAAACCCCGCTTATGCAATTTGGCGATAAGGACTCTACTAACTTCTCACTTACCCGTTTCGAATCCATGCTGAAAACCAACAATGTGCTCTTCTTTGACGCAGAAGAGTTCGAGGAGATCATTCAGCATTATTTGGACAACGGTAAGATGGCTCTGGCTAAGAAAGCGACCAAACTCGGTTTGGAACAGCATCCTACAGCCACGAACCTGAAGTTGTATAAAGTAGAGATCTACATATTCGAAAACAAGCTGGATCTAGCAGACACCTTGCTCGATGAGCTTTACAGTCTGGAATCTTCCAACGAGGAGATCTTGATCCAGAAGGCCAATGTATTGTCCAGACGCGACAAGCATAAACAAGCCATTGCGCTTTTGGGGAAAGCTTTGAAGATCACAAATGACGCCGCCGATGTCCTTTCACTCATCGGGATGGAATACTTGTTCTTAGAGAATTTTGAACAAGCGAAAACCAATTTCATGCGTTGTTTGGAGATAGATAACCAAGATTATTCAGCACTCTACAATGTGATCTATTGTTTTGATTATTTGGAGCAGCACAGGGAGGCCATTGATTATCTAAACGACTTTTTAAATGTTAATCCGTACTCAGAGGTGGGATGGCATCAAGTCGGTAAACAATATTATACGCTTAAAGAATATAAGAAAGCACTGGCCGCTTATGATTTTGCAATTATTAGTGATGATGGCTTTATTGGTGCTTATTTAGAAAAAGGCAAGGTTCTAGAGAAACTTGGTCGTTACAATGAAGCTATTGCTAGTTACACCATTACTTTGGAGTTGGATGATCCTACCAGTTTTGCGCTCTTGCGCATTGGAAAGTGTCATGAGAAGCTTCGTAATGACGAGCTGGCCCTGCAATTCTATCACAAGTGTATCGAAGAAGACGGCCTTTTAGACAAAGGATGGATCGCTATCACGGATTATTACAACCGTAAAAAGAACTACCAAAAGGCGCTGTACTACATTGACAAAGCCTTGAACATAGACAGTGAGAATGTCTTGTACTGGAAGCGCTACGCGGTGATCAATAAGAACCTAAACCTTTTTGAGGAAGCAGAACACGGATTCCGCAGAACCATTGAATTGGGCAATTATGAGATCGATTCTTGGACCTCGCGCACTGACATTCTGATCCAATTGGGCGAATATGAAGCTGCGATCAATAATCTCAATCAAGCCGCTGAATTTTATCCCGATGCTGTAGAGATCGAGTTCCGTTTGGCCGGTCTTTATTACCTGACGGGTGAAGAAAACAAAGGGCAATTCCATTTGAATAACGCCCTGCGTTTGGATGTTGAATACAGCATCATCATAGAGGAATTATTCCCTACTGTTTTTGCAAAGGCAATCGTACAGAAAATTATTCGCCAATACGAAAACGCTTCTCGCTAGGAATCGTTATTTTTGGGAGAATTCCACTAAGGGTCTATGGCTTCTAACGCGCTTATTTCCCACTTATCGACTTATTTGAAAGGCATCGCCATGGGCGCAGCCGATGTGGTACCTGGAGTTTCCGGCGGTACTATAGCTTTCATAACAGGCATTTATGAAACTTTGATCGGCACCATTCACAAGTTGGATCTGGGTCTGTTCAAACACTGGAAAAATCACGGATTTAAGGCCATGTGGTCTCATTATAACCTCGGATTTTTGGCGGTCCTCTTTTTAGGGATAGCGACCAGTATTTTTTCCTTGGCTAAAATAATCACCCACTTATTAGAAACGCACCCGGTTCTGGTTTGGTCTTTCTTTTTTGGTTTGATTGTTGCCAGTATCATCTATGTAGGTAAACAAATTGACGCTTGGAGACTTCCAGTGATCCTTGCCTTGATTGCCGGCGCGGTGGTCTCTTATTATATTACTATTGCAGAACCCATAGCTGCACAAGACAGCCTCTGGTTTATGGCCTTGGCCGGTTTTATTGCCATTATCGCTATGATCTTGCCGGGACTCTCCGGAGCCTTTATTCTGCTTCTTTTAGGTGCTTACGAACCTGTCATAGGAGCAATCTCTGGAGTCATTGATGGACTAACTGGAGAAGCGGATCTTATGTGGGATTCCTTTTTAAAACTGACCATTTTCGCCATTGGAGCAATCGCAGGACTCAAAGCTTTTTCGGGCATCCTGAATTGGATGTTTAACAACTACAAAACCATTACCCTGGCAGTGTTAACTGGTTTTATGCTAGGAGCCCTCAATAAGGTTTGGCCTTGGAAAGAAGTGATCACGACCCGAATCAATAGTGAAGGCTTGGAAGTTCCTTTACTTGAAAAAAGTATTAGCCCAAGTAATTTTGAAGGCGATCCCCAAATAATGGGTGCTGTAATTGCTGCTGTAGCTGGTTGTGCGCTTATTCTCGGTTTCGAATGGCTAGCAAAACGTAAATCCGCGACAGCAGATGGCAAAGGGGCGTAGTTTTGCTGATGGCATCTGGCTTGTCTTAAAAGGCCTAGCTATGGGTGCAGCCAACAAAGTGCCTGGTGTTTCCGGAGGTGTTGTTGCCTTTGTGGCCGGCTTTTATGAGGAATTCATTTATTCGCTTCAGAAAATAAACAGCAAAGCTTTTGCACTACTGCTCAACGGCAGATTCAGAAGTTTTTATGAATACATCAACGGACAGTTTTTAGGGCTTCTCATCTTGGGAATGCTTATCAGTTATTTCAGTGTTTCTAAAATACTTGACTATTGGCTTCAGCATTACGAACTCTATGTCTGGAGCGGATTCTTTGGGATGATCATTGGGTCGATCTACTACATTGGCCGTGATTTCAAAAAGTGGAACAAACAGACCATAAGCCTGCTTATTGTGGGGGCTATGCTGGGAATCAGCATCAGTTTTTTAGAACCTGCCAAAGAAAATGACAATTTGATCTTTGTGTTTTTCTGCGGAATTGTGGGGGTTTCTGGGATGACTTTGCCCGGACTTTCCGGCTCATTTATTCTGATCTTATTCGGCAATTATGTTTTGCTTTTAGTCGATGCGGTCAATGCGCTCTACGACACGGTTGCGAATATCATCAGTTGGGATTTCTCCTTTACAGACGATCCGAAACGACTGAGATTACTGCTCGTGCTAACCGTCTTTGCCTTAGGCTCCCTTACCGGTTTAGTAACCCTTTCCCACGGTCTGGGTTACGTACTCAAAAGGTTTAGAGGAGCAACTTATGCGGCAATTATTGGTTTTATTACTGGTTCGCTTGGCGTGGTATGGCCTTGGAAACACAAGATCTATGAATACGACGCTTCTGGCGCCATTGCTATTGATGCCAATGGTGATCCGATTATAAGTAATTACGAACGATTTTTTCCTGAATTGATGAGCGCAGAGACGCTTTGGGCTGCGGTCTTTATTGCCTTGGGTGTACTGCTGATTCTCTCTTTAGGATGGTATGATACCTACAAAAGGCGCTAATGGCTCGATTCGGTTTAATAGGAAAGAACATAGACTACTCCTTCAGTCGTGGCTACTTTGGTGATAAATTCAAAGCCTCAGGCCTTGACCACACTTATGAGAATGTGGACCTGCAATCTACTGAGGAATTAGCTGCTTTTTTTGAACAACCCCTACCCTTTCAAGGGCTCAATGTGACCATTCCCTATAAAGCGGCCGTTATCCCGTATTTAGACGAACTTGATTCGGTAGCGGAGGCCATCGGAGCTGTGAATACCATTAAGATTACCGCAGACGGCCGTAAGATTGGCTACAATACAGATCATTACGGGTTTTTAAAAGCATTAGAACCCTTTTTACCCTTAGAAGATCGTTCTGCCTTAATCTTAGGAACAGGTGGCGCCGCAGCTGCCATAGTGCATACCTTGGCCAATCTCGATTTTAGAATTCAATTCGTTTCTCGAGAAGCCTCAGATTCCGCATTGAGCTATGAGCAGGTTAGCCGATACGTGATCTTGGATCATTTGCTTATCGTAAACTGTACCCCCTTGGGCACTCATCCTCACACAGAACAAAGCCCAGCTATACCTTATGATTTTATAACCAATAACCACTTGCTTTTTGATTTGGTTTACAATCCAGAGGTAACCACTTTTATGAAAAATGGAGCCAAGCTTGGTGCCGCTACAACTAACGGATATCAAATGCTCGTTGGTCAAGCAGAAAAGGCTTGGGAAATTTGGAATTCCTAAAAGTCAGTCTTCTAACGCCCATTTTAAACTACAGAATTGCCTTGCAAAATCAGGGGTTAGTTAGTATCTTAACAGTATCTTTTTCTACGAACCCTAACATTGAAAGACATGTCTGACCCTAAAGAGCAGCCGGAAAACTCCGCAGAAGACCCAAAAGCACAAGCCGACTCAGCAGCAAACAAAGCCGCTGAACAGCCGGTCGAAGAGCAAGCCAGTTCAGAATCTGATGAGGCCTCAAACGCAGAGGAAACTGCCTCAGCATTGGCGGCAGACGCCTCAGAACAGGTAGCGGATGATTCCGAAGATACTGCGGACGAAGCTGCGGAAGAGGAAGTCGATTACAGCGGTTTGAGTGCTGCGGACATGGTCAGTACTTTTGATCAATTACTCAAAAGTGGAAAGGTATCTACTATCAAGGCTAAGGTAGACGCGCTAAAGCAAGCTTTCAATGCGCAGTTTCAAGAGGCCTTTGAAAAACAAAAGGAAGCTTTTGTAGCCGAAGGCGGAAACATTGTTGATTTTCATTTTTCCACTCCAGAAAAAAAGGCGTTCAGCACCTTACTTTTCAACTACAAGGAGAAGCTCAACAACCACTACAAAAACCTAAAGAAAGATCTTCAAGCCAACCTAGACAAGCGTTTAGAGCTCATTGAAGAACTCAAAGGACTGCTTGCTGTAGATGAGAACATCAACTCTACCTACAAGCATTTCAAAGACATTCAAGAACGTTGGAGAGAGGCCGGACCCATCCAACGCGACAAATACAATACCGTTTGGAACACCTATCACCACCACGTGGAGAATTTCTATGATTTTCTGCATTTGAATCGTGAGTTCCGCGATATGGATTTCAAGCACAATCTGGATCAGAAATTAAAGATCATCACCCGCGCAGAAGAACTGGCACAAGATGCAGATGTATCCAAAGCCTTTCGTGAATTACAAATGCTTCATAAAGTTTGGAAGGAAGAGCTCGGACCTGTGGCCAAGCAATACCGCGATGAAGTTTGGGAGAAGTTCAGTGCTGCAACTAAGGTCATTCACGACAAGCGCATGAACGCCCAGCAGCAGATGGAGAAATCCTATGAGACCAATTACTTGCAAAAGCAGGAGGTGATCAATAGCATTAAAGAGACGACCAGTCAAGTAAAACCTACACATCAAGGCTGGCAACAAGCCATAAAAAAGGTACAAGACCTGCGCAATCTCTTCTTTGAGATCGGGAAAGTTCCGCGTTCTAAAAATCAGGAGATCTGGGACGCATTTAAAGCCAGCACCAGAGACTTTAATAAGCATAAAAACGATTTCTATAAGAATCAAAAGAAACAGCAGTACACCAATTTGGAAAAGAAATTGGAACTGATCGCAACTGCTGAGAAATACAAGGACGCAGAAGATTTTGAACAGGCGACACCAATCATGAAGCGTATTCAAACCGAATGGAAACAGATCGGTCATGTGCCGAGAAAAGACAGCGACAGGATCTGGAGCGAATTCAAAGCAGCTTGCAACCATTATTTTGATCGAATGCACGCCCGGCGCAATGCTGCAAACAAGGAAGAAGTAGAAGCCTTTGAGAAGAAAAAAGCACTGCTCGATACCTTGACTGGATTCAAAGCATCTAAAGATGTCGACAAGGATCTGGAAAGCATTAAATCACTGCTAGAGGATTGGAAGACCGCCGGTCGTGTTCCTTTCAACAAAAAGAACATTGAATCCAAGTTTCAAAAGGCTTTAGACCAAGCTTTTGACAGCCTTAATATGGATAAGGTAGACGCAGAGATGATCAAATACGACGCTAAGCTGGAATCGCTAAAAGCCCATAATGATCCGCGCAAACTCACCAACGAACGCATTTATGTGAGCAAAAAGATCGACGAGGTGATCCAAGAGATCAATCAATTGGAGAACAACCTCGGGTTTTTCCAAAATAGCGATGCCTCCAATCCGCTGTTCAAAGAAGTCCAAGACAATATTGAGAGACACAAAGAAACGCTTGAGGTTTGGCGCGCTAAGATGAGTAAACTCAAAGCCCTGAATTAGCATTGAGCTGCCCGCTATGTCATAGCACCAGAAAACAGCTTTTTTATCAAGACAGATTGCACAAGTTTTGGCAATGTGATCACTGCATGGGCTTGTTCCGAGCTGCAAATAATATCCCCTCAGCTCATCAAGAAAAAGAACGTTACCTCACTCACAACAATGACGTGAACGATCCGGGCTACCGAAATTTTGTAGCTCCTTTTGTCAAGCACATCACACAGAATTTCAATACAGATCAAACCGGTTTGGATTATGGTGCTGGCACGGGCCCGGTGGCAGCCGTTATGCTGGAAGAAGGCGGTTATGAAGTAAAGCTTTACGATCCCTTTTTTCATCCGGATCCAACACCACTCGATGATACTTATGATTTCATCATTTGTTGTGAGGTCATGGAACACTTCCATCAGCCTGATTTGGAATTCGTCAAACTAAAAAAGCTTTTAAAAGCTAACGGACAATTGATCTGCAAAACGGATCTCTATGACGGAAAACTCAATTTTGAAAAGTGGTATTATAAGAATGACCCCACTCATGTGTTTATCTACCATCAAATGAGTTTGGAATACATTGCCCAACACTTAGGGCTTGAGTTGAGCTATATAGATGGTCGTACACCCGTCTTTAGGCGTCTTTCTTAGCCTTTTCCCAAATCTGATCCATCTCCTCTAAAGACATCTCTGAGAGGCTTCGTTTTTGAGCAGCAGCCGCTTTTTCTAAGAACTGAAAACGCTTGCTGAACTTTTTATTGGTTCGCTCCAGAGCACTCTCCGGATCGATCTTTAAAAATCTGGCGTAATTGATCATAGAAAAGAGCACATCGCCAAATTCAGCCTCCATAGCGCTCATATCGCCTTTATTGACCTCGTGCTGGAATTCAGATAGTTCTTCTTGTAACTTTTCAAAGACTTGATGAGGCTCTTCCCAATCAAATCCAACTCCAGCTACCTTATCTTGAATTCTATTGGCCTTGACCATGGCTGGCAAGGACTTTGGCACCCCTTCTAAAACACTCTTCTTCCCTTCTTTGAGTTTGAGCTTTTCCCAGTTTTGCTTCACCTCTTCTTCATCAGCAACAGTGACATCACCGTAAATATGCGGATGCCGTGAAATGAGTTTTTCTGAGATGCCGTGGGCCACATCAGCTATGTCAAAGGCCTTTTTTTCACTGCCGATTTTAGAATAGAAAAAGATGTGCAACAAAAGGTCTCCCAACTCACCTCGGATGCCTTCCAGATCGTTATCCAAGATCGCATCGCCCAACTCATAGGTCTCTTCAATGGTCAAATGCCTTAGAGATTCCAGAGTCTGCTTCCGATCCCAAGGACACTGCTCCCGCAGTTCATCCATAATGGTTAACAATCGGTCTAAAGCTTGAAGTTGATTCTGTCGTGAGTTCATGGTATAAAATGAGTAGAAACAAATTTAATTAAATGAAAATAGCCATCAAATTGATGGCTATGGTATTATTTTATGGAACGATCTAACCTATTCCTCTTCCTCAGCAGCAAAAGCGCTGTGACCGTTTTTCTGTAGCAGGTTGTACCACTGCACTACTTTTTTAATATCGCTTGGGTATACGCGATCTTCATCATAATCTGGTAGTACCTCAAAGAAATAAGCCTCTAGCTCATCCTTAGAGCTTTTGTGATTAATGGCCTGTCCGCCATTTTCTTTAGCGCTGATCTTATCAAAGACCTCTGCCAACGGCACTTCTTCACTTAAGGTATAAATTGCGATCTCTGAAAGTAGGCTCACATTATGACGTCCGCTAACGCTCAAAGTCTTTCCGTCTACAAGAGATTGTGCCAAAAAACCGGTTCGGGTTTGGGTCTTCAATTCATAAAGACCTGGCTTGCCAGAGATGGCCATGATTTTTTCTAAACTCATAGTGAATCAGCTAAATTTTGGCTGCAAATTAAAGCCCTTTGTTTGGAAATCCCAAGTTCCTTAACGTTTCTTTTTTAGGTTTGGGAATCGCATCTTATAATCAATATGCACCTTTCCTTTGCTGATGTTATTGAGCTTGCCCTTGATTAGGCGCTTCTTGAGAGGAGAGAGCTTATCGGTAAAAAGGATTCCTTCAATATGATCGTACTCATGCTGGATGATACGTGCTGCAATACCGCTGTAGGTGTCCGTATGCTCTTTGAAATTCTCATCCAAATACTTGATGGTTATGGTTTCTTGACGAAACACATCTTCTCGAATATCGGGAATACTCAAACAGCCCTCATTAAAGGCCCACTCATCGCCTTCTTCTTCAAGAATTTGCGCATTGATAAATACTTTTTTGAAGGTGCTGAGCATTTTTCGTTCTTCTTCTGGAAGATCCTCATCGTCTTCAAAAGGCGTTGCATCTACCAAAAACAAACGGATGGAGCGGCCAATCTGCGGAGCAGCCAAGCCAATTCCGTGAGCACCGTACATGGTTTCGAACATGTTTTCTAAAAGCACATCCAGATCAGGATGATCTTCTTTAATATCCACCGCTTTTTTGCGCAAAACGGGATCGCCAAAAGCCACTATAGGTAAAATCATAAGTGATATTCTAAATATTCTTGTAAAATAATGGTGGCACTGACTTGATCAATCAAAGCCTTGTTTTGTCGTTGTTTTTTTGACAAACCACCATCAATCATTGCCTGAAATGCCATTTTACTGGTAAAGCGTTCATCCATACGTTTGATCTCCAAAGATGGAAAGGCTTCTGCCAATTTTAAAGCAAACGCCGCGATCTCCTGCTCTACATCTGAAAAACTCCCGTCGTGTCTTTTGGGTTGCCCAATCAACACAAGATCCACAGCTTCCTGCTCAAAATAATCCTTTAAAAAGGGCAATAATTCTGCGGTTTCAACCGTGGTCAATCCAGACGCGATGAGCCTCAGCGGATCAGTAACCGCCAAACCCGTTCGCTTGGTTCCGTAGTCTATGGCTATAATTCTAGGCATCTACGCTGCAAAAATACAGGATTCACCATTAGTAGCAAACAATCCGCGTGTATTCCGAGACAGCTTAGTATCTTTACCAAAAAAAGAAACATGGAGCAATTAAGACCGCTTATTGAACAAGCTTGGGAAGACCGATCCCGCTTGCAAAACCCAGAAACTATCGCTGCAATCCGCCAGGTGATCAATCACTTAGATGCCGGAGAGCTCCGCTGCGCCTCGCCTATCAAAGGCGGTGGTTGGCAAGTGAATGAATGGGTTAAAAAGGCGGTTGTGCTGTATTTCCCGATTCAGAAGATGGAAACCCTAGAAGCTGGGATTTTTGAATACCACGATAAAATGCCACTCAAAAGAGGCTATGAAGAAAAAGGTATTCGCGTGGTTCCTAATGCTGTTGCCAGACATGGTGCCTACATCTCTAGCGGCGTGATCATGATGCCGAGTTATGTCAATATCGGTGCTTATGTAGATGCGGGAACCATGGTAGACACTTGGGCCACAGTAGGAAGCTGTGCGCAGATCGGTAAAAATGTACACCTTAGCGGTGGCGTTGGAATTGGCGGCGTATTAGAACCCTTACAAGCGGCTCCTGTGATCATTGAAGACAATGCCTTTATCGGTTCCAGAAGTATTGTGGTAGAAGGTGTTCGCGTAGAACGAGAAGCGGTACTCGGCGCCAATGTTGTGGTAACTGCCTCAACCAAGATTATTGACGTTACTGGATCCTCACCAAAAGAATACAAAGGCGTGATCCCAGCAAGATCTGTAGTGATCCCGGGAAGTTACACCAAAACCTTCCCAGCAGGAGACTATCAAGTGTCTTGTGCTTTAATTATCGGACAACGCAAAGAAAGTACGGATAAAAAGACTTCATTGAACGACGCACTGCGTACTTATGACGTAGCCGTTTAAAAGCATTTGAATTGAAAAAAGCACTCGTAATACAACACAAAATGATTGGGGACGTACTCACGTCTTCAATCCTTTTGGAGTTGTTGCGCGAGCAGTATCCGCAGGCGCAATTGGACTACCTCATCAATGAAAATACCAAAGCGGTTGTTCAGGGGAATCCTTTTGTGGATAACATCAAATGCTATCAGCCTCAAAAAGATCAAGACAGCAATTACAAATCTGAATTTACCCAGGCCTTAAAGGCTGAAGGGTATGACTTGGTTGTAGACGTTTATGCCAAATTGCGTTCGGCAAGATTGACCAAGGCAATCAAACCTAAGCAAAGCGTTTCCTACTACAAATGGTACACACAATCTGCCTATAGAAAGACGGTAAAGCCACTCAAAAAGACAGACAAAGATGAAGGTCTTGCATTGGTGAATCGGGCATTATTGCTGGAAACTTTGGGAATTGACATTCCT
This sequence comes from Gilvibacter sp., assembly GCF_013214815.1. Taxonomy (GTDB): domain Bacteria; phylum Bacteroidota; class Bacteroidia; order Flavobacteriales; family Flavobacteriaceae; genus Gilvibacter. The sequence goes on along the minus strand of NZ_JABSPU010000060.1, from coordinate 1,436 downwards.
TTAATTCCAAAGCCTAAACTCTATATAGGTGAAACCGAAAAAAACATTGCCAAACAACAGCTCGCAGCTGCTGGCATCGATGAGAGCCAATTGCTTTTTATGATCTCTGTTTTTGGAAGCAGTGCGGAAAAGACCTACCCTACGGACTATATGGCTCAAGTTTTGGATGACCTAGTGAGCCATACTGGAGCCACCTTACTGTTTAATTATTTGCCTGATCAAAGAGCGCAATTAGACGAGTTAATTGAACTGTGCACGCCCGAGACGCAGCAGCACTTGCGCCCCGATGTTTACGGTAATAGTCTTCGTGAATTCTTAGCGCTTGCCTCCTGTACCCATGCCGTCATTGGCAATGAAGGCGGGGCCGTGAATATGGGTAAGGCTCTTAACGTACCCACCTTCTCTATTTTTTCCCCTTGGATTCTCAAATCAGCATGGAACAGTTATGAACGCAGCGGATTTAACCAATCCATTCACCTGAGTGATATCCGCCCGGAGCGCTACAAAAAACATCCGAAGAAATACAAGCAGCAAGCCGCACAATTGTATCGCGAATTACAAGCTGAATTTGTAATAGAAAAATTGCGCGCCTTTACTGAGCATCACGCCTTTTCCGCAGCTAGACCGTAAGCGGTACGCGTCAACTTTTGCGTTTTAGTGGTTTTGCGGATTGCGGCATTTTTGGTCAACATCTCTGGCTTTACATATCCTCTAGGATGATCCAAATGCACACAGATCGCCGTATATCGGAGCTGTTTTGCTTTAAGCCCAGCATTGAAGAGGCGTTCTCCCAACTCCCGATCTTCTCCACCGTATTGCATGCGTTGATCAAAACCATTAGCGGTGAGAATATCAGACAACCAACCCGAAGAATTATGCCCGTTCCAAGTAGCCTCGGTTGGAGTGATCCAATTCAGGAATTTCTGTTTGGCCGCGTTGGTGGTGAGTTTGTTGTTCTTAAAAGACGATTTAAGCCCCTGCGCTTTTAACCAAGCAACGTCAAAGCAGCGTTGCTGAGCGATATCTTCCTGAGTGATCGCTTTAGATATATCCATAGGAAGTTTAAAGTAGCCGCCGGAGAGAAAGTAGCCCGCTTCCCGATGAGCAGCATGAACAGCGACAAAATCGTTACGAGGAATACAATCGCCATCAGAAAACAACAAATACTCTGCATTAGCAGCCTTAATAGCTGTGTTTAAAATAATGGTCTTTTGAAAGCCGTTGTCCTCATGCCACACATGCGTGACTTCGAAAGGAAGCTCTGGGCGCATGGATTCAATAAGCGTTTTAGTTTCAGCAGTTGATCCGTCATCGGCAATGATCACTTCAAAGTCTTTGAACTGCTGATTGGCATAACCCCAAAGTACTTTTTTCAACCATTCTGGTTGATTGTAAGTGCTTAAAACAATAGCTATTTGCGGCTTTGACATAGGTTT
>NZ_JABSPU010000006.1 GCF_013214815.1 Gilvibacter sp. | reverse complement strand
TAGCGGAATGTCAGTACTGACCAACGGGCCTTTCTTTGGGGGTTCTTTAGAAGATCTAAGTCAGGCGCGAGCAGCTACTGCCATGCCTCTGTTGCGCAAGGAATTTGTGATCGATCCGTATCAGATCACAGAAGCCAAAGCCCACGGCGCTGATGTAATTTTACTCATCGCGGCTTGTTTGCCGGCAGACCGTTTGCAAATGTTGGCTAAAAAGACCAAATCCTTAGGAATGGAAGTGCTCCTAGAAGTGCACAACGCGCAAGAATTGCAGGACAATTTAATTCCCGAGGTGGATTTGATCGGAGTAAACAACCGCAATCTCAAAACCTTTACGGTGGATGTGCAAACCAGTTTGGATTTGCTAAAACAGATCCCTGCAAACTATTGCCCGATCTCTGAAAGCGGTTTGAGTGATCCACAAACCGTAGCTATGCTCCGCAAAGCCGGTTTTAAAGGATTCTTGATGGGCGAACACTTTATGCGCGGTGAAAACCCGGGAGCGGCAGCCGTAGATTTTGTAAACGCTTTAAAAGATGCCAACGATGAAAATTAAAGTGTGCGGCATGCGCGAGGCGGAGAATATTCAGGCACTTACGGAATTAAAGCCTGATTATATCGGTTTTATCTTCTACGAGAAGTCTCCGCGATTTATGAACGCAGAGTCCGTTGCAGTTCCCGAAGGGATTAAAAAAGTTGGGGTTTTTGTAGATGCACCAAAGGGATACGTACTCCAACAAATTGAAGCTCATGACCTGGATGTCATTCAACTTCACGGGAAGGAAGATCAGCAGTACATAGGTCTATTGCGCGAGTTGGTCCACACCGATATTGACTTTTGGAAAGTCTTTTCTGTTGGAGAAAAATTTGACTTCAAAAAATTGAAACCTTTTGAAGACTTGGTTGATGCCTTTTTGTTTGACACCCGAGGGGAAGCACCCGGCGGAAACGGAAAGACTTTTGACTGGAAATTACTCAACGCTTACAGAAGTGAACTCCCCATTGTGATCAGTGGTGGAATTGGCTTGGAAGAGCTGCCGGCAGTCAAAGAACTGCTCAATACTTCTTTACCCATTATGGCCATTGATGTGAACAGCAAGTTTGAATCGGCCCCAGGATTAAAAAAAATTGATGAATTAAAGACCTTGATGAATTATGAACTATAATGTAGATGTACACGGTTATTACGGAGATTTTGGCGGTGCCTTTATCCCAGAGATGCTTTACCCAAATGTAGAGGAATTGCGTCAGAATTATATTCAAATTGCTTCGGATCCTGCTTTTCAGGAGGAGTTCCACGCCTTACTCAAGGATTATGTAGGCAGACCAACTCCACTCTATTTTGCCAAAAGATTCTCAGAGCATTACGGCTGTAAAGTCTATTTAAAACGCGAGGACCTTTGCCATACCGGAGCGCATAAAGTAAATAATACCATCGGCCAGATCTTAATGGCCAAGCGCTTGGGTAAAAAGCGGATCATTGCAGAAACTGGTGCTGGGCAGCATGGAGTCGCAACCGCGACGGTTTGCGCACTGATGGGCATGGAATGTATTGTTTATATGGGCGCTATAGACATCAAACGTCAAGCTCCCAATGTGGCGCGAATGAAGATGTTGGGCGCTAAAGTAGTTCCGGCGGAATCAGGTTCTAAAACACTTAAAGATGCCACCAATGAAGCGATCAGAGATTGGATCAACAATCCTGTGGATACGCATTACATCATTGGTAGTGTTGTGGGGCCGCATCCATATCCAGATATGGTAGCTCGTTTTCAAGCCGTAATCTCTCAGGAAATAAAATGGCAGCTGCAAGAAAAAGAAGGGCGTGAAAATCCAGATTACGTGGTTGCTTGTGTGGGTGGAGGATCTAATGCTGCAGGTGCCTATTACGAATACCTCAATACTCCAGAAGTTGGCTTGATCGCTGTTGAAGCAGCTGGTAAAGGCGTCAATACGGGAGAAAGTGCTGCTACCTCTCAGCTTGGAAAATCAGGCATCATCCACGGCAGTAAAACCTTGCTCATGCAAACCGAGGACGGTCAGATCACCGAACCTTATTCCATCTCTGCTGGTTTGGACTATCCTGGAATTGGCCCTATGCACGCGCACCTTTATGCGAGTGGGCGTGCTGAATTTATCTCCATTACCGACAAAGCCGCTATGGAAGCTGGTCTACTTTTAAGTCAATTGGAAGGAATTATTCCAGCCATTGAAACCTCTCACGCCTTCGCGATTTTTGAAGAGCGAAAATTCAAGGCAGATGACATTGTGGTGGTCAACCTGTCCGGTCGTGGAGACAAGGACCTCAACACTTATATCGAATACTTTAAACTCTAAGACCTACTTATGAATCGAATTCAACAGGCCTTACAACAAGACAAAAAACTACTGTCCATCTATTTCACAGCTGGGTTTCCGAAGTTGGATGATACCGTGACGGTAATTCAAGAATTGGAAAATTCTGGAGCCGATATGATCGAGATCGGTTTGCCCTTTAGCGATCCATTAGCGGATGGACCTACCATACAAGAAAGTTCTACAGACGCCCTGAAAAACGGAATCACTACCGCTCGCCTTTTTGATCAATTAGAGGGTATCCGCGACACGGTATCCATTCCGCTGATCATGATGGGGTATTTCAATCCAATGATGCAATACGGGATGGAAGACTTTTGCAAACGCTGCAGCGAATTGGGTATAGACGGTTTGATCATTCCGGACTTACCCCTGCGCGAGTTTGAATTGGAATACAAAGCCATCTTTGAAAAGTACGGATTGGACATGGTCTTTTTGATCACTCCACAAACCTCAGAAGCGCGTATTCGTGAAATCGACGCGGCTTCAAACAGCTTTATCTATATGGTGAGTACGGCTAGTACTACGGGAGCGCAAAGCGGCTTTGGCAGTGAAACAACCGCCTACTTTGATCGCATTGCGAACATGAATCTAAAGAGCGAATGCATTGTTGGTTTTGGGATCAGTAGCGAGGAGACCTTCACGGCTGCGACTCATAAAGCTAAAGGTGCCATTATTGGGTCGGCATTTATTAAAATGCTGCGTGAAAAGGGAACTGCGGGTATTGGAGCTTTTATGAAAGGGATTCGTCCCGATTAGGCCAGATTAGTTTGTAGATCTTGCTGACTGCCCAATTCCCCAAGGGAAAATAGAGGGCAAAAAAGAGCGCCATGGCCAAGGCAAAGTTTCGTTCACCAAAGAACTGATCCAGAATATTGTTTGGGAAAGCAATGGAAGTTTCTAACGCGTAGCCACCAAATTCTAAAAGCCCCATGGCTATTAGTCCGTAGGCGTATTGCGTGTGAAAAGGCAGACCTTTAAGCAAAAGTGAGATCGGGATCATGTACAGCAAGTACACGGTGATGACCTGCCACCAATAGGTAAAGGTGGCAATCTGCACGGTGGCACCAAACCAGTCCATGCCCATTCCCCAACCAAAATAGAGCAAAACATAGATCAAAAGAAGGCGTCTATCTACCTTAAACTTGTCTCGGGCATAGGCGATAAATGCATTCATGCGCTTAAATAGATTAATCTAAAAAACGAACCGTGATGGGATATACTTGCAGGGAGCTTTCCTCCTTTTTCGGATCTTATAAAAGGCAAACGACCCTTATAGCTAATGGGAACACAATTGGGTTTTTGGATAGATACGATCGACTTGAAATCCAAATCCTTTATAACCACATCTGACCACAACTGCTGTTGATCTATCCCTGTTCTCCCTTTGAATTTATAATGACCTATTTGGATAATCGCTCTCGTTGAATCTATTAATTCAACTTTGATCTTTGCTGGACGGAAAAGCCCTTGATATCCCAAGCGGACAGCCGCTTTAAAAGCTGCTTCCTTTAAACTCCAAACCCGCCAGAGGCTCTGCTGATTGGATTCAAAATGACCGAACTGTTTTAGCTCAACAGGCGAACAGACCTTTTGGCTATAGCGCCAAAATCGTCCTTCTGTATCGAAAGTACTTAAGGAAAGATCCACCACATCATTGCCGATCATGCGCTTAATTTTTCTTTGATCACAGCCAAGGAAGCTTCTAAAGTCAGCATCTTTTCCATGGAATCGTTGTCAATCTCAATATCAAAGGCATCTTCTACGTCCAAGACCACGTCTACTAAATTGGCGGAGTTGATCTGCAGGTCCTCAATAAATCGGGTCTCTGCTTTTAAATCTTTAAAGGCTTCTTGATTTTGAACATAAGGGCTGATGATCTCCTTGAGACGATCAAAAAATTGGGCATCATTCATGAATTGATTGGATTTGCGGTATTAGCTTGGTTTGAAGTTACGAATTATACTGACGCAATACGACACAGCCATTGACATCGCCAAAGCCAAAGCTGGCCTTGATTGCAGTTTCAATTGAAGTATTTATAGTTTGCTGCGGAATTTTCTCTCGTGGAATAAGAGTCGCGATATTTTCGTGTAGATCTTCTGTATTGATGGAAGGGTGCACAAAATCGTGCTGAATTTGTAAAGCGGTGGCTACTAATTCCACAGCTCCGGAACCCGACAAACAATGACCTACCATGCTTTTAGTGGATTGCAAATAAGGGAAATCTAATTTTTCTACACCAAGCTCGTCCACCCATGCAGCCACCTCATCAGGGTCCTTGGCGGTGGCTGTTAAATGCCCGTTGATCAGATCGATCTCATGACCAGATACATCCGCAGAAGCGAGCGCATCCGCGATACAATTTCTGACGGCTTTTGGATTGGGCTACGTAAGAGTTCCTCCGTCACGTTGCCCTCCGGAATTGATCTGTCCGCCCAAAACCTCAGCGATTATAGGAGCCTTTCTTTTCAAGGCCGATTCAAGGGTTTCAATGACAAAGGCACCCGCTCCTCCACCGGGCACTAAACCTCCTGCCGTAGCACTCAAAGGACGCGACGCTCTTTCTGGAGCATCATTGTGCCGCTGACTCGTCACGCGCATGGCATCAAAGCCAGCCCATAAATACGGGCCGTGTTCACAAGTGGAACCGACCAACATACGCCGGGCATAACCTGCTTTAATATGTCTGTAACCCATCAAAAGAGCTTCTGTTCCGGTAGTACAAGCAGACGAATTGGTGGTGACTTGATTCCCAGCCCCAATATGTCCTGCAATAAACGCACTCACACCGCTGGCCATGGTTTGGATCACCACATTACTACCCAAGCGACGAACCTTTTGCTCATCCACCATTTTCATGGAAGCGTTTAACTTTTCTATCCCAGAAGTTCCAGTTCCAAAAATGACTCCAGTTTGAGGATCGAACTGCTCATTTCCTAATTCCAATTCTGCATTCTTCCAAGCCTCATCTGCCGCAATCATTCCATAAATGATCCCGTCGCTGTCAAAATTCCTGACTTGCAAAGGAGTCAAACAGGCATCGATATGATGCTGCTGTACAGGTGGTATTCCGCCTACTTGACATCCGAATTTAAGATCAGCCAAACGCGGAATAAAGGCAATTCCGGAGCGCCCATCGCGCAATGCCCGTTCAAAATCAGACAAACCAACTCCATTGGGAGCAACTACTCCCATGCCCGTAATAACGACACGCGTATTATTGTATATGTGCTCCGCCATCTACTGGAATTACTGCTCCGTTGATCCAAGCCGCTTCTGGACGACATAAAAGTCCTGCTACTTGAGCTACATCCTCTGGAGTGGTTATACGTTTGAATGGGCTGCGAGATGCTGCGTACTTTAAGATCTGATCCACATTGGGAATGCGTCTTAGCGACGCCGTATCTACAACGCCTGCCTGAATGCAATTAGCACGAATTCCGTGTGGGGCAAATTCTAAAGCGATGCTTCTGGTAATTGCTTCTAAAGCTGCCTTGGCCGTACCAACAGCCGCATAATGTTTCCAGGCCTTATGACTGCCCTCGCTCGTAAAACTGATGATACGAGTATCTTTTGCAAACATTTTAGCCCGATGTAATTGTTGGGTCCAATCCATTAAACTGCTGGCCATAGCTTCCAAAGTAATGGCCATATCGGTTGCGGTAAGCGATTCTGATTCTGCGAGTGGTTTTACATGCCCTTTGGCAATGGCATGTATCATCACGCCTATGGATGCTCCTTCTGGAAGGATTTCTTTAAAGTTGGATATCAAAGCGGCAATGCTTTCTGAACGTGTCGCGTCCTTGTTGAAGGTGCGTATGATTGCTTCGGATGGCATCTGTTCCAGGCCTTCTTGAAAATTAGCCAAGCTGGCTCTAGGGTCTCGATGAACCAAAAGCAAGTTATAGCCTTGAGTGGCGAGTTGCTGAGCAGTAGCCCAACCCAAACCTCTGGAGGCTCCCAATATCAAGGCCCAATTGTTTGATGCTACCATTGCAATAAAAGGCGTTGGGCAGAGAATCCCGGTCCAAAGCTCAACATCAAACCTTGGGTTCCTGCGGGGTTATTTTTTTCCATAAAGCGCTCTAGAACATAAAGCACCGTGGCGCTTGACATATTGCCGTAGAGATCCAGCACGGCTCGGGTATCTTCTATAGACTTTCCAAGCGAGCCAAAAAGTTCATCAACGGTCTGTACTATTTTGCGTCCGCCCGGATGAAAGATCAAATGGTCTAAAGCTTCAATACTGCTTCCGTGCTTGGCCAAAAAAGGATGTATGATCTCACCAAAGTGAGAAGCGATCATATTGGGTACTTCCGGATCCAAGATCATCTGTAAACCTTCATTAGTCAAGTCAAAGCCCATTAAGTGAGTGGCGTTGTAAAAATGATACATGCCTTCTCCTAAGATCTCAGGCCCTTGTTCATCCGCAGCAGAAGAGAGTAATACACAAGCGGCTCCATCACCAAAAATTGCAGCGCTAACCATATTGGCCATAGAATAATCACTGTGCTGAAAAGTTGCCGTTGGAGATTCCACCGCGATCACCGCGGCCTTTTTATTCGGATTCGATTTTAAAAAATTATAGGCGTAAATGGTTCCCGAAACTCCTGCAGCGCAGCCCATTTCTGTTACCGGCAAACGCATGACATCTTGCCGCAATCCCAAGGCGTTGATCAAATAGGCATCCAAACTCGGGATCATAATGCCCGTACAACTCACCGTGATGAGCATGTCGAGTTCTTCAGGCTTCCACCCTGCTTTGTCCAGAGCATTTTGCAAGGATTGGGTTCCTAAATCAATTGCAGCCTTGACAAATAAGCGGTTCTTTTCTTCAAAGGAAGTTGGGTTAAACACATCTGGCGCATCCATAATGGCATAGCGACGGGAAACTCCGGCACCTTCAAAGATCTTAAGAACCTTGCGCTTGAAGCGATCTTCTTGGCCGTCCAACCATTTTGAAACGTAAGGAAGGATCTCATCCGTAGTACGAGAAAACTCGGGCAAGGCCTTGGATACTGCTGTTATACGTACACTCATGAGCGCAACAACCACAGATAACGGAAGGCCCAGTTCCAATTGACTTCCGACTGCATTTTTAGGGTGTTAGACATTTGTTTTAGTTCGTGTTTTTTAAATCCTTTTTTAATTGACAATAAGCCGTCATGCATGATCATTTCGTTGCGAATAAAGAGACCCAAAGACCAAAATAGGCCATAAGCAATCGGGCTTCGCTGCAGATCATTCACCACCCAACCCAAACGTGTTTTGGATTTGGCGCTATCTATCATCTGCTTAATTTGCTGATCGTCAAAATGATGCATAAATAAAGTCGTCAAAACGATATCACATTCGGGCATGTCCCACTTAAAAACATCTGCTTTAAGATAGGTAATTTCAGGATAGTCCTGCGATCGCTGCTCCGCGAAAGCAATACAGGTTGCATTTGCATCAACGCCGGTAAAACGCCAATCTAATTGGTGCTTTCTGCTGTAATTTGCTAAATGTCGCAACTGACTCCCTTCTCCACATCCCAAATCAATAATGTGCAATCCTTGAGCAGAATCTGCCGCACGACTCAGTCTGCAAACCCCTTTTAGGCTTACGGCATCTCCTCCTAAGCGGGCATTGATCTTGGCCAAGGTTTTAAGGGTATCCAACAATTGTTGTCCTTCCATTTCAAGATCGTCCATCCATTCAGGCTCGTGAGATCTATGCTTCATAGGCTAATGACTTATCCACTTTCCCGTGGGTTTGTTTGATAAAAAACGGCAAAATACCTGGAATAAATCTGATTGCATCCATTGCTAGACTGCTTCCGGCATCACTAGAAAAAATACCCGAGGCGACCCTTCCCATACGCAGGCGCTTGGAGAACTCAAGCTTCCATCGCGACTGATAGCGCTGTAATACTTGATTGAGATCTTGGTGCACGGAAAAGCAATCCATTAACTCCTCGCAGGCCATCTCCGCGCTGCGAATGGCCATACTCATACCGTTACCACAAAGCGGATGTATCAAGCCGGCAGTATCGCCACACATGATCCAATTACCTTCTACAGGAGGTTTATCCTTAAATGAAATTTGTGCAATGCTCAAGGGTTTGTCAAAAACCATCTCCGTTTCATCCAACAAAGCTTTTAAATGCGGATTGGCTCCCAGTACCGTATCCATAAACTTGGAGAGTTCGCGATAGTTTTTAAAGACCTCATAACTGGCAATAAAGCAAAAATTGATTAGCCCTTGCTCCACACGTGAGACGCCGCAATAACCGCCTTCAAAATTGTGTAATGCCACTAGGGAAGGGTCAAACGCTCCCTTTGCATGCCATTTGGCCGCTACGTAATTGGCTTTTTTACTGATGAATTCCCGCTTTAGTTTTTTATCTAGTATTGATCGCTTCCCGTAGGCAGCAATGCCAGCGCTTGCCGTGTAGATGTTTCCATCACTGCTTGTTAATTGCACTCCATTGGGTATTGAGGTTATATTTTCTGCGGATGCTGTAATAATTTGAACGCCCACTAACTGAGCCCTTTCAAACATAGCCTGTTCAAGGGTAAACCTGCTGATACCAAATCCACCTAGTGGAAGCTTTGCTTGGATAGCCTTGCCTTTGGGATGGGTCCAACTGAAATTCGATATTTCAACAGCTCCCAACGCAAAGGGATCAATTCCCAACTTCGAGAGATACGGCAGTACCTCATTAGAAATATATTCGCCGCAGACCTTATGACGCGGATAGGATTTAGGTTCAAACAGCAGCACAGATTTGCCTTGTCCGGACAGATCAATAGCAGCGCTTAAACCCGCCAATCCACCGCCAACAATGAGAACGTCTGCTTCTTGTTGCTTCAAGCTTATGGAATTTCTAAAGTGATGGAGATGGTAACGTTCTTGGACATGACCAAGCTACGACCACCCACGCCGTAATCGCGGCGGTTGATCTCTAGTTCACCGATCAGTCTGGTGGTATTGCCCATAGATTCTGAATACATTTTGATCACCACATTTTTGGTCACTCCTTTGATCGTTAAATTGCCTTGGAGTTCATAGGCACGGTCTGCTACTTCTCGCAAAGCAGTAGATTCAAATTCTAGGTTTGGGTATTGACTTGCATAGAAATATTCTTCTTCCAAGAGATGCTCATCTCTAGTTTTATTATCTGTATCTATGGTATTTACTGGAATGCTTACGCGCAGTTGGGTGTTTTGTAAAGCCGATAAATCTATGGTTCCGATCACGGCGCTGGAATTAAATTTCCCTTCCACATTGATTCCGAAATTTCTAATCGTAAAGGAAATATCATGGGCAATCTGGCCAAACGCTGTAGAATTGCACAGCATATATACCCCCATAAATAAAAACAACAATCTCTTCATCATAAGCAACTTAAAACAAAAGCAAGGCATTACGCCATCCTTTTATTTCTTAAAGTTAAGTCTAAATAATTGAATCCTTGCTAGGAAAGTGCTAAAAGAAAGGTCGGTATTGATCTAGGCGAAACAAGAGGGTATTGTATGATGGATCTGCAGCTTTGCGCTCTTTGTACAAAGGCAAGCTGCCCACGGCTCTATTGGCTGCACCGCTGGGAGCAGTCAAAGAAACAGTTTTGATTTGTCGGCCATCTAATTCAAAACTGTGAATTCTCGGGACCTGATTTTCCAAAACCTCTAAGGTCAATTCATGCTCTTTAAGCAAGCGTCTAAAAAAGTATTCCGGGCCATTTTTACTGTTTCCACCTGTAAAAAGCAAGGTGTCTATCTGCGTATTTTCTTTGAGATATTTTAAAAGCGGACGCAGCTCCACCTGCTCCATCCCTAAGTCTGAAGCATCTATTTTTTGTCGCTTAGCACTGTGAACAATATCACAGATAGCAATGCCGCGTTCATGCAAGAAGTCTTTGCGCTGGTCAATGGCTTTTTGAGTAGTTTCAAAAACTAAATCGAGGGCAAAAAGTTGATTGAGAATGGGCCAAAGTTGTCCGTCTATACTGCCGTAGCAAAAATTGACATCACCGACTTTGAGTTCACCCGTGCTGAATCTTGGTGGCGGCAAGGTGCCCACGATCATCTTGGTAGCACCCTTTGGAAAATAAGGAGGATAGGGATGTTTGTGAATAAACATTACAGACTGCCACGCAATTTTCTAGCCTCAGCTAAGGCTGTTCGATGAAGTTTCGAACTATCTTTTCCCATGGTAGCACCTTCTGCCAAAACTTCGTCTAAGATTTCGATGGCCTTCTCTTTATTCCCTTTATCGCTGTAATGGGCTGCGAGCTTAACACGTTCGGGATAATTAGAATAACGTCTGTCAATATTGTCAAAATAAGGCTGGGCAGCTTCTGAATTTCCATTGGCGTCCAAGGCAAGTCCATAATAGAAAGAGGCCGCCGATTTCATAAAATCGGGATGAACTTTTATACTTTCTGCTTCTTGAATGACCCACTGGCTCTCACCCTGCTGATGGAAGGCGCGAATCAATTGAATCTTAACATAAACGTCGTTTGAAAAATTTCCGCTTAGTGCATCCCGGTAGTGATCTACGGCCTCTTGATAATTACCTTGTTCTAGGAGCGCATCAGCAAGATTGACTCGATTTTGAAACGTATCTGCAAATTCTAGCTGAGCTTTAAGATCGTTGATCTTTTTGGTAGGGTTGATCACTGAGGTGAGTTCCTTCTGGATTTGTTCTACTTCTCGCTTTTGAATCATCTGTGTTAGAATGTAGACGATACTCCCAACAACGGGCAGAAAGATGATCACAAAAAACCAATAATAAGGCCTGCCTGTCTTCCAAATATGGTAGAGACAAACGCCTTGGAGTAATAGAATTAAGATATAGTAAGGCACAGCCCTAAGCTATGAAATTCTGAGGTACTATCGCGTAAATACCAATTCAGTTTCTGAGGAAAGCTCCTCAGAGAATCCGTAACCTTCTTTATTAAAGGCCTTAATATCATCCACAGTGGTTCCTTTGGTATCTATCAAATGGCGAGACATGATTCCACGTGCCGGCTTGGCGAATGTTCCAATAGTTTTGTACTGACCGTTTTTAAACTCCTTAAAGACGGGAGTGATCACTGTAGCTTTAAGTGCCTTGGTATCGATAGCCTTGAAATATTCATTACTGGCAAGATTGATCAAGATATCATCTGCCGCAAGTTCTTCATTCAACTGCTTGGTGATCTTTTGCTTCCAGAATTCGTATAAATTCTTCTTAACACCCACGGGCATCTTAGTACCCATCTCCAAACGATACGCCTGCATCAGGTCAAGTGGCTTTAGCAGGCCATAAAGCCCAGAAAGAATACGCAAATGGTCTTGTGCAAATTCAATCGCCTCCTCCTTCATAGTAAAAGCGTCCAAACCGCGATACACATCACCTGCAAAAGTGAACATCGCTGGCCTGGCATTAGAATCATCAAAGGGCAAAGACCAAGCTTGATTGCGTTCGTAATTCAGAGTAGCCAAAGCATCTGAAATATGCATCAGTTTTGACAAACTTCTTGCTGACTTCTTTTTTAGCAATTTATTGAGACGCTCCGACTCCGCTTGAAAAGCAGGTTGTGAGTGTGCTGAAGTTGGTAAGCTAGATTCTAGATCTAAAGACTTTGCAGGAGAGATTACAATTTTCACGCGGCTTTCTTTTTTGTGTCTTACAAAAATACGGAACTCTGAAAGCCGTCACAAGTGCTCTAACTAAAGCTTGTAAATGCCACTATTGGAGAAACTAATACTAGTGCATATGTTTGGCGTAGTCACGCCATTTGGCAATACACTGCTCCATATCATCAGGCAGCGGCGCCTGAAATCTCATAAGCTCTCCACTTACAGGATGCACAAAACCAAGAGTAGCGGCGTGCAAGGCTTGTCGCGGCAGGACTTTAAAGCAATTCTCTTCAAACTGCTTGTATTTGGTAAAGGTGGTTCCTTTGAGGATCTTCTCTCCACCATAGCGCTCGTCATTGAAAAGTGTGTGCCCAATATGCTTCATATGCACACGGATCTGATGTGTACGGCCTGTTTCCAAAGTACAGGAAACTAAAGTCACATAGCCTAGGCGCTCCTGAACCTTATAATGTGTAACTGCAGGCTTGCCTTTGAGTTCAGCTTCTTCTCCTAAGAAGACTGTGTTTTGCAAACGGTTTTTAGGATGTCTGCCGATATGGCCCTCCACAGTGCCTTGGTCCTCTTCCATATTACCCCAAACAAGGGCAGTATAGGTGCGTTCGGTGCTTTTATTGAAGAATTGACCTGCCAGATGTGTCATGGCCTCTTCGGTCTTAGCAACAACCAAAAGTCCACTGGTATCTTTATCAATTCTATGGACAAGACCCGGTCTGCCACTGCTGTTGTTAGGCAGGTTCTCAAAATGATAGGTCAAGGCGTTGATCAAAGTTCCGCTGTAATTCCCATGCCCGGGATGCACCACCATACCAGCAGGTTTATTGACCACCAATACGGCATCGTCTTCATAGACAATATCCAAGGGAATCTCTTCTGGCACCAACAAGAACTCATAAGGCGGATGGGCAAACATCACGGTCACTACATCATGAGGTTTCACCTTGTAGTTTGACTTTACCGGAATATCATTGACATAGATATTTCCCGCAGCTGCCGCTTTTTGAATTTTATTACGAGTGGCTTTTTCTATATAGTTCATCAAGAACTTATCTACTCGCAGAGGTTGTTGGCCTTTTTCGGCAACAAAACGATGGTGCTCGTATAGTTCTTCGGATTCTTGTTGATCTATGGGCTCTTTATCCATCGGAATCCGAATTGGAAGAGGAACTGGATCCTCCCATACGTAGATTACCCTTTCCATCACCCAACACAAGATCAATTACAGCAGTCTTTTGGACTAAAACGCCAGGCTCAATAAGTTCACCATTGTGACGCAACTGCAAAACTTCATCCTTAGCAATATAGGGTCTGTAAGTAACCTTTCCGATCTTGAATCCCATGGAGATCAAGGTCGGCTCTGCCTGTCTGCGGGTACGCCCAACTACATTGGGAATGGGCAAAGAGCGGTAATCAGATCGATTCACGGTTAGGTAAATGGTCCGGTTCTCTTTTACCATACTTCCTGCCTTGGGCAGTTGTTCAATGATGGATTGTTTGGGATACTCCGGATTGTAATTGGTAGTATCTAAGATCTCCCAGCGTAATTCCAGCTCACTCAAAGCAGAATTGGCTTCGTCAAGGGTCATTTTAGCCAGATCAGGCACCTGAATACGCTGGTCGTGATTGGTGCTTACTCTTAAATAGAACAGCAACAAAAAGACCAAAGCCACCGTTACCAATAGGGCTATGCCAAGTTGTTTTAAGAATGTTTTGGTCAGTAAGAATCTAACGAAACTCATTAAAACGAAAAGTTAATTGAAACACGAAAATACATATATTTGAGTAGATATTACAACTGCCTTAAAAATGGTTTGTTGCAAACCCAACCTCAAATTACAAACGCTATAAATCACACATTCTTATGAAGCCTGTAAAAGTTGCTGTAATCATGGGAGGCTATTCAAGCGAACACTCCATCTCCGTGGAAAGTGGCGCAACCGTAGTAAAGCATTTACAAAAAGCCCATTACGAGGTCTTTGCCGTTCATGTTGAACGCGATCACTGGTATTACTTAGATTCAAACAATAATAAGCATACTGTAGATCGAGGAGATTTTAGTTTTATGGCTGACGGGGTTAAAGTAATTCCTGATGTCATTTTCAATGTGATTCATGGCACTCCGGGAGAAGACGGCTTGATGCAGTCTTATCTGGAACTGATTGGCATTCCGCAAACCTCGTGCAATTTTTACCAGGCAGCTTTGAGTTTTAACAAGCGTGATTGTTTAGCCGTATTGAAGCAGTTCGGTGTAAAATGTGCTCAATCCTATTACCTCAACAAAGAAACCGAAGTACCCTTAGAGGAGATCGTCAAAGCTGTAGGCTTTCCCTGTTTTGTAAAACCCAATCGAGCGGGAAGCAGTTACGGCATCTCCAAAGTTTACGAGATGGAAGCGCTTCAGCCTGCTATTGACAAAGCTTTTGAAGAAGATCATCAGATCCTAATTGAAACCGCCTTAGTGGGCACTGAGGTGAGCATTGGTGCTTATGACCAAGATGGAAGGGTTCAAGTTTTGCTTCCGACTGAGATCGTCAGTGAAAATGATTTCTTTGATTATGAAGCCAAGTATTTGGGTAAATCTGACGAGATCACGCCTGCCCGAATTAGCCCAGAAGAGACCGCTCGTGCTCAGGCAGAAACGGCACGTATTTATAAACTCTTAGAAATGAGTGGATTGGTCCGTTGCGATTTTATCCTTCAAGATGGAGAACCCTACTTTTTAGAGATTAACACCAACCCAGGACTCTCTGAGGCAAGCATAATCCCAAAGCAGGCTGAGGCTGCAAATATCCCGCTGTCTGAACTGTTCTCTCAACTAGTTCAGAACGTATTGCCGCATAAATAGTATCTTAGCTTCTATGAAAAGAAAAGCTGTATTTCCCGGATCTTTTGATCCGATCACCTTAGGGCACTGTGATATCATTGAACGCGGACTGCAAATGTTTGATGAGATCGTGCTCGCCATTGGTGTAAACTCTGCAAAGAAATACACCTTTAGCTTAGAACAACGCAAGGCGTTCTTGGAAGCCACCTTTGCGGGTGAAGATCGAATCAGCATTGCTACTTATGAAACCCTTACGGTCGACTTCTGCAAGTCCGTTAACGCTCAATTTATTTTGAGAGGACTGCGCAGCACTACAGACTTCAATTACGAGCGTCCCATTGCTCAAACCAATCGCGCTATGGATAATGAAGTAGAAACGGTTTTTCTAATGACTTCTCCGAGTGTCACTCACGTTTCTTCA
Organism: Gilvibacter sp.; assembly: GCF_013214815.1. Classification (GTDB taxonomy): domain Bacteria; phylum Bacteroidota; class Bacteroidia; order Flavobacteriales; family Flavobacteriaceae; genus Gilvibacter. The sequence goes on along the minus strand of NZ_JABSPU010000006.1, from coordinate 60,580 downwards.
TCCATAGTTCGTGAGATCATGAAATATGACGGCAATTACCAACATTTGGTGCCATCCGCGGTGCGTAAATAGCCACTACCTCACTTAAAGAATTACTCAAAACAAGACATAAAAAAAACCCTGCCGTTTGACAGGGTTTTTTAAACTAAGAAATAATTCTTATTGCTTCACGATTTTTGTAGTGTAGTTTCCTTCAGTAGTTTCTAAAGTAAACATGTAGATACCGTTAGAAAGACCAGAAGTGTTGATGGCTCCATTTACCATTACAACTCCAGTATCTCTACCCAATACGTCAAAAAGCTTAGCGCTAGTTACCTCAGCTCCTACAGGAACAGTAACGTTTAGCACGTCTTTTACAGGGTTAGGATACACAGATACACCTTCAAGGTTGTTGTCTGCAGTCGAAAGCGTAGCTAGTACAGCGTCACCAGAGAAAGAAACTCCAGAGATACCTTCGTTTGCAACGAATACGAACATAATGTCACCGTCGTTTACAACAGTAGTACGAACTCCGTCAGGACCAGCATCGTTGTCGAAACATCCAGCTCCAACACCACCAAGGTTGTCAGTTACTGTAAGACCAGTTGGGTCAGTTTCATCGATAGTAGTCGCGTAGTAAAGTACTGGCTCAGACAATCCAGCTGGAGTGTCGATAGAAACAGTTACAGTACCACCAGTTACAACTTCAAATTTGTAGTCTACAGAAGGAACGTTAAAGTTACATCCTACTTGACCTTCCTCTTGAGCTCCGTTAGGAACGTTTACGTCCGGATCGTTGAATGGAAGAGTCTGTACTTGGATGGCGTTTGCCATGTCCACGTTTACTTGAGCAAACGCTGCACCTCCCACTAAAAGACAGGCCAATAAAAGAGTAATTTTCTTCATGTCAATTTGTTTTAAGATTAGTTTTACTATGCTAATGTAGCATTTAAATGTTGAAACAACAAAGTGAAAAACTGATTCTTTCTTAATTTTAGACCGCATTAAAATCAACATCCATGACCCGATACTTCGCGCTTCTCTTTATTTTACTGTTATTTTCATGTAATTCCGAGGTTAAATCTGACCGAGATTTTACTACACTTTTTGAGTCCTCAAACGGCACACAAACTCCAGAATACAAAGACGTTATTTCCTACTATGACGCTTTGAGTGAAGCCTATACCTCTGTTGCTATGTATGAAATGGATCGGACAGACAGCGGAGAGCGCCTGCATTTGGTCACTTTTAATCCCAACCGCAGCTTTGACTCAGAGCTCGGCTTAGACGGGAAGCAGGTTGTGATGTTGATCAACAACGGAATCCACCCTGGCGAGAGTGATGGGATCGATGCCAGCATGATGCTTATTCGAGACTTGGCTCAAGGTAAAATCAAAGCGCCAGAAAATGTAATCATCGCAGTTATTCCAATCTATAATATAGGTGGTTCACTCAATAGAAACTCTTTTAGCAGAACCAATCAAAATGGACCTGAGGCTTATGGCTTTCGTGGAAATGCGCGCAACTATGATTTAAACAGAGATTTTATCAAAAGTGACACCTGGAATGCTTTGGCTTTTCAGAAACTCTTTGATCTGCTGGATCCCGATGTCTTCATTGATAATCACGTGAGCAACGGAGCTGATTATCAATACACCCTAACCCATCTATTTACGCAGCACAATAAACTCGGTGGGAAAGCTGGAAAATACCTCCATGAAGTTATGATGCCGGCTTTAGAAGATTCCTTAGCTGCAAAGAATTGGGACATCACTCCTTATGTGAATGTTTTCAACAGAACTCCAGAGAGCGGCTTTTCACAATTCATGGACGGTCCGCGCTATTCTACGGGCTATACTGCTCTTTACAACACCTTGGGATTGATGGTAGAAACTCATATGCTGAAACCTTATAAGGATCGCGTTGAAGGAACTTATGCGCTTATGGAATCTGTAATTGGGTTTTCTGAGGCCAATGCCGAGGAGATCAAAAATGTTAAGCGAGAAGCATGGAAAACATATAAAAGCGGGAATTACTACCCAATTTCTTGGGCTATTGACAGCAGTCAAACTACCACCTTAAACTTTAAAGGGTATGAAGGGACTTATGTCCCGAGTGAGATTACCGGCGCCAATCGTTTAAAATACGATCACGATAAACCCTTTGAAAAGCCAGTTACCTACTACAATTATTTTAAACCGACGGATTCTGTGCAGATCCCAGATCACTATATTGTACCCAAAGGTTGGTGGCGCATCCTGACGCGATTACGCGCAAACGGTGTGATCATGGATCAGTTTGACAAGGATACGACAATGATGGTAACGGCCTATCGAATTGCAGATTACAAAACCTACAATCGTCCTTATGAAGGACACTATCCGCATTACAACACCAAAGTGGAACCCTATCAGACTGAGGTGCGCATCCCAAAAGGAAGCTATCGCATCCCTGCAGAGCAAGAAGCGGTTCGATATCTTTTAGAAACTTTGGAGCCTGCGGCTATTGACTCCTTTTTCAACTGGAATTTCTTTGATACGGTATTGCAACAGAAAGAAGGTTTCTCACCTTATGTATGGGAAGACCTCGCCTTGGAATTCTTGAATGAAAACCCCGAGATCAAAGCAGAATTTGAAGCTAAAAAAGCAAATGACGAGAACTTTGCCGGTAATTGGTATGCACAGTTAGATTGGCTACATAAGAACTCGCCCTACTACGAGGCCGCACACTTACGCTATCCGATCTACCGGGTGAGTCGTTAAATACTCTTTGGGAAATAGCAGTTTGATGTTTTCATAGCTTCCTTGAAGGGCCTTTTGTGTCTGAGCAAAGTTTTTCCACTTGGCTTTTTCAATACCTTCTTTGGCCTGGGGTTTTAAAGATCCATCATAGCCTGTTGACATTTCAAACCAATAAGTGATCTTCAAACGACGCTCTCCGTTGCGCTTAAAGACGTGGTAGGTCTTTTGGATAAAACGAGTCACCTCTAATTTCTTTGCCCCGGTTTCCTCGCGCACCTCTCGAATTGCAGCTTGCTCTGGCGTCTCACCTTTTTCTAATCCACCCTTGGGTAAATCCCATTTCTTGTTGCGGTAAATGAACAGGATCTCTTTGCGGTCGTTGTATACCAAACCGCCACCAGCTTCTACAACTTTGAGCTTTTTGCGCAGGTGAAGTTCTAATTTCTCCGGATCGGAATGATAGAGATTCACGTGGGTGAGTTTACCCTTTTCTATCATCTTGATAAGCTTTTTGAATCGGACCAATTCAATCGGAATGGAGACGTATTCTTTACCGATAAACTTCTCTGTGGAAAGTATCACCGGGATCTCATTAATAAAAACTTTGTAATACATTTGCAAAATGATATTGAAAAAGGACACGGCGCAAAAAACCGCAGAACTTCTGTTACAAATTAATGCAATAAAATTGCAACCACAAAACCCTTTTACATGGGCTTCGGGTTGGAAATCTCCAATCTACTGTGACAACAGAATCACGCTTTCCTATCCGCATATTCGCAACTTCTTAAGAGAGCACTTAGCCAGTCAGATCGAGGAATTATACGGAAAACCAGACGTAATTGCCGGAGTGGCTACTGGAGCCATTGGGATTGGTATGTTGGTTGCCGATTATATGAATTTACCTTTCATTTATGTCCGTCCGGAGCCTAAAAAGCACGGCCGCCAAAATCAGATCGAAGGTATTTTGGAAGAGCATCAATCTGTTGTAGTTGTAGAAGATCTGATCAGTACAGGAAAGAGCAGTTTGAATGCGGTTAAAGCTTTAAGAGCTGCCAATGCGCAAGTCAAAGGAATGTTGGCATTATTTTCGTACGGCTTTGATACGGCGACCGATAATTTTAAGGACGCCGATGTACAGCTTCACACCTTGAGTAACTATCAACATTTGTTGCAACAAGCGGAGAAAGCTAAGTACATCACCAAAGACGAATTAGAAACCTTAGAAAAGTGGCGCAGCAATCCCGCCCAATGGATGCAATAAATTATGAATCTAACAAGCAAGACGGTAACCCTAGATAAATCTGCTCAAGAAGTTTGTGAATTTTTGACTGACGTAAAAAACTTTGAGCAACTCATGCCAGAGAATACGGCGAAGTTTGAGTTGATCGGAGATCAAGCGTTTGTATTTGCGCTCAAAGGAATGCCAGAGATTGCTCTTGAGCTCAAAGAGATCAACGCACCTAGCCAAGTGGTACTCGGAGCCAAAAGTGACAAACTTCCTTTTACCCTTACCGCAAATATTGAAGAACTTGAGGCTAGCAAATCAGCTACAACCCTTGAATTTGAAGGGGATTTCAACGCCATGATGGCCATGATGATCAAAGGGCCTATCAACTCCTTTTTAGAGGCCTTGACAGACAATCTTCAAAACATCTAATAGATCATTTCTATCGCCTTGACGGCATAATGATGGACGGAATCGTCCTCCATTTGTAATTCCAGATCGCCCTCTGGAGTGACTCCTTTTACCAAAGCTGTAAAGGGTGCTTCACCGGCAATCCGGAAACTTGCAGCCTGCCCTCTTTTGAAAAGCGCAGCTAAATATTGCTGATACCACTGCTGTTGATCCGCTACTCGGAAATCATCAAAATAAGTGTATATCTGACCTGCGATACGCATGCCTAATTCTTCCAGGTCGTAATGCTTATCCGTGATCTGCTTTAACGAGTTAGCTCGAGGTAAATCATCTGGGAGGTCATTATTTACATTCAAACCAATACCAATTACACGGTGGACCGGCTTTCCTCCAGACCAGATGTTTTCAATCAAGATGCCACCGATCTTCTTCTGGTATGACATAATGTCGTTGGGCCACTTAATACTGACAGCAGGAATTTGCAGAGCGTCCAGTTGTTTTTTTATAGCCAAGGCCACTACCATTTGTGGCATGAAAGGGAAGACCTCCGGATGCTGCTCAAAACGCCTGTACAGGCTAAAAGTGAGGCTTTCCCCTGCTTTGGAATACCAATGGTTTCCGTGCTGGCCACGACCTTGGGTTTGATCATGAGCAATCACCACGCTAGCCGCACAGTCTACCCCAGTCTTTACGAGGGCTTTCAGGTAGTCGTTTGTGGAAAGGGTGGCATTAAGTTTGATTAGCTTCAAGGTAGGATCTTAAATATTGTGTTAATCTTAATTGGATGACGTCTTTAAGGAACGAAAAAAGTAATAACTTTGCATAAATAAACCGATTTAATGTCAAAAAAAGAAGTAGGAACAGATCAATTAATAACTCAAATAATACGGGGAATTGAAGAGGTAAAGGGACAGGATATAGAAATCCTAGACCTGAGAGAGATTGAGAATACGGTCTGCGATTATTTTATCATTTGCAACGGTACCTCGAATACACAAGTCAATGCAATTGTGAATTCCGTTCAAAAATCGGTGAGCAAAGAGTTGCGTGAGAAGCCTTGGCATACAGAAGGAACTGAAAATGCCGAATGGGTTTTGATAGACTACGTTCATGTAGTGGTTCACGTATTCCAGAAACACATTCGAGAGTTTTACGATATAGAAGGCCTTTGGGGTGATGCACACTCCATTAAAATCGAATCTACTTACTAAAAGCAGACCATGTCGGAGGAAAAGAAAAACAACGAAACAAAAAAGCCCAAGTTCAGCCCTTACTGGATTTATGGGATTATTATAGTAGTATTATTGAGCATCCAATTTATGGGTGGAAACAGCTGGTCCAAACCGCCGGCCACAACGCAAGAGGAATTTTTAGATTTCATGCGTGAGGGCGATGTGCAGGAATTGGTCGTAGTTGCCAACACCCGCAAAGCACGAGTTTACCTTACTCCGGATGCTAAACTGAAGGACATTCACCAAAAGACTGAGACTAATTCGTTCCGCGTGAGCTCTGCTACCGCGCCGGATTACGAATTTCAATTTGGAGATCCTACATTTTTTGAAGAGCGCATTGTAGAGATCAATAACGAACTCAAGGAAGATGGAAAATCTGTGACTTCTGTAAAAAGAACTACAGAAGAGAGTGTCTTGAGTGACATTTTGATCAGCTTACTTCCTTTTGCCATCATCATTGGTATTTGGATCTTGATCATGCGACGCATGTCTGCAGGAGGTGCCGGAGGCGCAGGAGGACAGATCTTCAACATTGGAAAGTCTAAAGCAAAGCTATTTGACCAGAACACAGAAGTAAAGACCTCTTTTAAAGATGTTGCTGGTCTTGAAGGTGCTAAAGAAGAAGTACAAGAGATCGTTGATTTCTTGAAGCATCCTGAAAAATACACCTCTCTTGGGGGTAAAATTCCAAAAGGAGCCTTACTTGTAGGACCTCCGGGTACTGGTAAGACCTTATTGGCCAAGGCCGTTGCGGGTGAGGCTAAAGTGCCTTTCTTCTCTCTGTCTGGTTCTGACTTTGTGGAGATGTTTGTAGGTGTAGGTGCTTCTCGTGTGAGAGACCTGTTCAAACAAGCTAAGGAAAAATCACCGTCTATCATCTTTATTGATGAGATCGATGCAATCGGTCGTGCCCGTGGAAAGAGCAATTTCTCCGGATCTAATGACGAACGTGAAAACACTTTGAACCAGCTCTTAACGGAGATGGATGGTTTTGGAACCAACACCAATGTGATCGTGTTGGCTGCGACTAACCGCGCCGACGTACTGGACAAAGCCTTGATGCGTGCCGGACGTTTTGACCGTCAGATCTATGTGGATCTGCCAGACGTTCGCGAGCGTAAAGAGATCTTTGAGGTACACCTCAGACCGATTAAAAAACTAGAAGAATTAGATACCGATTTCTTGGCCAAGCAAACGCCTGGATTCTCGGGAGCAGATATTGCCAATGTGTGTAATGAAGCGGCTTTGATCGCAGCGCGTAAAGGCAAAAAAGCTGTTGGTAAGCAGGATTTCCTAGATGCGGTTGACCGTATTGTCGGAGGGCTTGAAAAGAAAAACAAGATCATCACCCCAGAAGAGAAAAAAGCCATTGCCTTCCACGAAGCCGGTCACGCAACTGTGAGTTGGATGTTGGAACACGCTGCGCCTTTGGTAAAGGTTACCATTGTTCCTCGCGGACAATCATTAGGAGCTGCTTGGTATTTGCCAGAAGAACGTCTTATCGTTCGTCCTGAACAAATGCTGGATGAGATGTGCGCCGCCATGGGTGGTCGTGCTGCTGAGGAAGTGATCTTCGGAAAAGTATCGACGGGTGCCTTGAGCGATTTGGAAAAAGTGACCAAACAAGCACGCGCCATGGTAACTATCTACGGTTTGAACGATAAGATCGGAAACCTAACCTATTACGATAGCAGTGGGCAAACCGATTACAACTTCTCCAAGCCTTACTCTGAAAAAACTGCAGAGATGATTGACAAAGAGATCTCCAATATCATTGAGACTCAATACAACCGTGCTGTTGACCTGTTGAAGAAGCACAAAGACAAGCTCACCGAGTTGGCTAATGTGTTGTTGGAGAAGGAAGTGATCTTTAAAGACAACTTAGAACTGATCTTTGGAGAGCGTCAATGGCCAAAAGTGGAGACGATTCCAGTAGATTCAGAATAGTTTAACCACAAATAAGCGTTATATAATCTTAAAGTTGGGGCCATAGGCTCCAACTTTTTTTTATCTTTGAGGTTATACGTTTCAAATCCCCATCAAGAAGCACCTATGAGTCTGTTTAAAAGACTGTTGAATCCAAAGTCCGGTAAGTCCAAAACTACCGAGGATACATCATTGGACAAACAGCACAGTAAGTACTACCCAGAGAAACAACTTCCCATAGACGAAAAATTCACTTACAATTTCCGCAGAAACGGCGGTAAGTTCTTGTATTGTGAGAATTTAGAAGAGGTACTGCAAAGCTTTGATAATATCTTGATGGAGAACGATTGGTATGAAGCAGAAGCCTTTTGTATTGACCAGCAACTCATGGAGCGTTTTGACGGCTTTAACCTGCAGTTTGGCACCAAGAACGGCAGCAAGTTTTTCTTGTCGCGATGTGAATCGCTGATAGCGAATAACGGTTCCGTTTTGATCTCTTCCAATCAGATCCGCGAAAAGAAACTAGACGAACTGCCCACCAACTTTATCATCTTCTCAACTACCAGTCAGCTGGTTGATAATATCGGCGAGGGATTGCGACAGATCAAAGACCGCAACAAGAACAAAATCCCAACGAACATTACCACCATTCAGGATTTTGAAACCCAAAAGGAAAAGGATTTCATGAGCTACGGAAGTACAACAAAAAACCTATATTTGTTGCTTCTGGAAGACTTATAGCATGAACGACCTTTTGATTCGCACCGCTTCAGGAGCGCTCTATATCGCCCTACTTTTAGGGTCGTTACTGTGGTCAAAAATTGCCTTTCTCATAGTAGTATTTGTATTTGGAGTTTTAGTGAGCTTGGAATACTGCCGTTTGAACAAATTCCCCGTATGGATAGGCATTCCACTCTTGGCTGTTTTAGCAGGAGTACTGCATTGGGTAGTTCCAAGTTGGGTGGATCCAACCTTGATCGTCAGCTTCAATATTGTGGTAAATTTAGCCTTACTTTATTGGCTTTTTAAAGCTGATGGTGTTTTAATTCCAGCCTTAAAACCTTTGGTATTTCTTGGTTATTTATGTCTAGGAATAGGCTCCTTGTCCTTATTGCCTTTAGACAATGAAGTCTTCAACTACAAAGTAGTTATCGCCGTATTTCTGATGCTTTGGGCCAATGATAGTTTTGCCTATTTGGTCGGACGCAATTTTGGAAAGACCAAACTCATGGAACGCGTTTCCCCTAAAAAAACCGTCGAAGGCTTTTTAGGAGGAGCCCTGGGAGCAATTGGAATAGGCATTGCCGCACACATGATCTACGGAGTTTATGGGCTTTGGAACTGGATTATCTTGGCGGTCATTGTGGTCGTTTTTGGAACTTTAGGCGACTTGGTTCAGTCTAAAATGAAGCGCGAAGCTGGTGTGAAAGACAGCGGCGTGATCATGCCTGGACACGGCGGACTTTACGACCGTATGGATAGTCTCATTTATGCAGCGCCATTTGTCTATATATTCTTAATTTTGAACTGTTATGTTTCATAAGGAAGGAAATACAATTATTCTTGCCAGTTTAGTGCTCTGCATTGCCTCAGTACTCACTGTGGATCAATTTGTGGAGCTCCCCTGGTTGCGCTATTCGCTGATGGGTACTTTTTTAGTTCTATTGATTCTGATCTTGCAATTCTTTAGAAACCCCAAAAGGAATTTCTCTGAAGATGCTGACGCAGTATTCTCTCCGGTGGATGGCAAAGTGGTGGTCATTGAAGAAGTTGAAGAACCCGAATACTTTCAAGGCAAACGCAGACAGGTTTCTGTGTTTATGTCTCCACTCAATGTCCACGTTACGCGCTATCCAGTAGGTGGTGATATCGTATACAGCAAATACCATCCAGGAAAGTATCTAGTAGCTTGGCACCCCAAAGCCTCTGAAGAAAATGAACGCACCACTGTCGTAGTAAAGAGCGAGCAATTTGGCGATGTATTACACCGTCAGATCGCAGGCGCTTTGGCCAAACGCATCGTGAATTATGCAGAAGAAGGTCAGCGAGCAGACCAAACTGCAGATAGCGGTTTCATCAAATTCGGATCTCGTGTGGATGTGTTCCTGCCTTTAGACGCAAAAATTGAGGTCAGCCTCAATCAGAAAGTAAAAGGTGGACTCACAGTGCTGGCACGCGCATGAACTCAGAAGATTTAGATAAAGCCTTTGAAGACGCCGTGGAAACCATCAACAGCCACGAGCAACCCTTTCCTGCTGATTTCTTACTCAGACTCTACGCCTATTACAAGGTAGCAACCAAAAACAGAGAGTTGCCCAGCAGTTCCAGACCCCTGATCAATGCTTTTAAGACCAATGCTTTATTTCAAGTCCAAAACATGACTCCGGATGAAGCCAAGCAAAAGTATATTGACGCAGTGAACCACTACCTCCTGTACCGCAAGTAATTATTGTAAACCGGCTAAACTGGCTTTAAGCGTCTCGATCTTTGCCAAGGCGTCTGCTTCTTTTTTGCGTTCCACAGCAACCACTTGCTCCGGAGCATTATTCACAAAACGCTCGTTGCTCAACTTTTTCTGAACACTCTTTAAAAAGCCTTCGGTATAGCTGAGTTCCTCTTGGATTTTAGCGATTTGCGCTTCTACATCAACAGCCCCGCTGATCGGTACAAAATACTCGTTCGCTTTAACTCTAAAGGTCAAAGCTCCATCTACCGCCTCTCCGTGAGAGATGTTTAGAATATTTCCGAGTTTTTGGATCACAGGCTCAAAGGTGCGCCCTTGCTTTTCATTATCAGCAATAACAAGATCAACCGTTTCTTTAAAAGCGATCTGATTGTTCTTTCTGATGGTACGCACGCCAGATACTACCTCCATCGCAAAGTCAAAATTCGCAATGAATTCGGCATCAAAATCTTCGTGTTTTGGCCAGCTGGAAACAATTAGAGCTTCCTCTGCAGAACGCTCCGCGATATCGTGCCAAAGCTCTTCCGTCAAGAACGGAATGAACGGGTGTAAGATGCGTAAGTTATCCTCAAAGATCGCAATGGCTTCACGATAGGTCTGCGCAGAAGCAGGCTCCCCGTAAGGCGGCTTGATCGCCTCCAACATGGTGGAACAGAAATCATCCCAAACCAAACGGTAAGTTTCCATAAGCGCCGTTGAAATACGGTATTGCTTAAACTCACTTTCTACGGTGCGCAATACTTGTTGGAAACGGTTGCGGTACCATTGTAACGCCAAGCTTTCGGCTTCTGTTTGTTTTCTGTCCTCAGAAACTTCCCAACCTTGGATCAGTCGGTAAGCATTCCAGATCTTGTTGACAAACTTGCTTCCTTGCTCGCAGAGATCCACATCAAACATCAAGTCGTTTCCTGCCGGGGAACTCAACAACATTCCAACACGAACGCCATCGGCTCCGTATTTATCCATAAGAAGAATCGGGTCTGGTGAATTACCCAATTGCTTACTCATCTTTCTGCGTTGCTTGTCGCGAACAATACCGGTAAGATAAACATTGCTAAATGGCTTAGCATCGCGGTATTCGTATCCGGCAATGATCATACGGGCAACCCAAAAGAATAGGATCTCAGGAGCCGTTACCAGATCATTGGTCGGGTAGTAATATTCAATTTCTTTATTCTCTGGCTCCAGGATTCCGTTAAAAACAGAGATTGGCCACAGCCAGCTAGAGAACCAAGTATCCAAGGCATCTTCATCCTGACGCAGGTCTGCAGCCGTCAAAGCAGCATTACCACTTTTTTCTTGAGCCAGTTTTAGTGCCTGGTCAGCAGTTTTTGCAACTACAAAATCTTGTTTGTCAGCTCCGTAATAGTAGGCAGGAATCTGATGTCCCCACCATAACTGACGAGAGATGTTCCAATCGCGAACATTCTCCATCCAGTGTTTATAGGTGTTGATAAATTTTCCAGGAACCAAAGCGACATCTTCTTTAAGAACAGCATCCAAAGCGGGAGCGGCTAGGTCTTTCATCTTCAAGAACCACTGATCGCTCAGTTTAGGTTCAATCACAGCGCCAGTTCGCTCAGAAGTACCTACTTTGTTGGTGTAGTCTTCTGTCTTTACCAAATGGCCTAATTCTTCAAGCTCCTTAGTAATTCCTTTGCGCACCGCAAATCGATCCTGCCCTTGGTAATGCATTCCGTGTGCATTCAAGGTTGCATCGTCATTAAAAATATCTATGATCTCTAATCCATGCTTGTCTCCGAGCACCTTATCGTTCTCATCGTGTGCAGGCGTTACCTTTAAGCAACCTGTACCAAACTCCATATCTACGTATTCATCCTCAATGATCGGGATCTCACGGTTGCAGATCGGCACAATTGCCTTCTTACCTTTCAAATGAGTAAAGCGCTCATCGTTAGGGTTGATACAGATCGCAGTATCTCCTAGAATGGTTTCCGGACGCGTTGTAGCAATGGTCAAGGTATCGTCTGAACCAGCTACTTTATAGGAAACGTAGTAAAGCTTCCCTTGTTTCTCTTGATAGATCACCTCTTCATCAGAAAGGGTGGTCTTGGCCTGAGGATCCCAATTTACCATGCGGTAACCGCGGTAGATCAATCCTTTATTGAACAGATCCACAAAAACGTGGATCACGGACTCCGACATATCGTCGTCCATGGTGAATTTGGTGCGCTCCCAGTCACAAGAGGCTCCCAAACGCTTTAATTGCTCTAAAATGATCCCGCCGTGTTTATGGGTCCACTCCCAGGCGTGCTTTAAGAATTCATCACGGGTCAGGCTGCTTTTCTCGATTCCTTCGGATTTGAGTTTAGCAACAACTTTAGCTTCTGTAGCAATAGAAGCGTGATCCGTTCCAGGTACCCAACAGGCATTGTAACCTTCCAAGCGCGCTTTGCGTATAAGCACATCTTGAATGGTATTGTTAAGCATGTGTCCCATATGCAGGACTCCAGTCACATTTGGTGGTGGAATTACGATGGTGTAAGGCTCTTTCTCGTTGACTTCAGAATGAAAATATCCCTGATCCATCCAGTAGTTATACCACTTCTGCTCTACCTCCTTAGCGCTGTATTTTGCTGCTAATACCATTTTGGTCTGATTTTTGAACTCTATAAGGCAGCAAAAGTAGTTATATACTCAAGAATTTAAAAGCTATTAGGCGATTTTTGGACAAGTCAAAATATTGTCTACTTTAGCCTAAGGAAATGTAATGAACCGCACTAAAAGCGTGCATTTGGTCGAAAATTTTAGATTTTAACACAGACTTAGCGCATTTTTAGCAGATAAACTAACCCAAAAAACCTACTTTCGTTCTCTAAATTAAAAGACATGAAAAAGATTATTCTTTTAGCCGTAGTAACTTTAATGAGCTATGCCGTGCAGGCTCAGGACAAGGTGGCAAAAATTGAATTCACACAAGAAACCATCGATTACGGTGAGATCAACAAAGGCGCTGACGGAATCCGCGTATTTGAGTTCACCAATACCGGTAACGCACCACTAGTCATCTCAGAAGTTAAATCAAGCTGTGGATGTACTGTGCCTGAAAAACCAGATGCACCGATTGCTCCTGGAGCTACAGGTCAGATCAAAGTGAAATATGACACCAAGCGCGTTGGCCCTATCCGTAAGACGATCACCGTATATTCTAACGCTGACGAGCCAGTAAAGGCCATCAAGATCAAAGGAACCATCCTTGATCCGGACAGCAAGAAGAGCGTTTTAGAAAAGACACGTTAAGAAGCACTTGCTTTCTAAAAAGAAACCCTGCCAATAGGCGGGTTTTTTTTATAGTACTCTGCGGAGCTTAAAGGTGATCCGTAAATTATAACCGTTGCGATTCACTCTAAAGCGCATCAGTTTGCCTTCTTTGGAATGAAAAAGTGCGTTGAGCTCTTGTAAAGTAAATCGATGGATGGGTTCGCCATTGAGAAAGGTCAAGACATCTCCCGACCGCATCCCAGCTTCATGCGCAGGTGATCCTTCCCGAACCTCAGCCACCTCGATCTTAGGAGCCAACTTTATGGCGTATAGTTGCTGGGTCTCATACATAATGACCTCATTTTTGACATTGTTCGGATCATTTCCGTATTTGGATTTATTAGTCCCCGCCAGCTTTTCCTTAACGTACTCATAACCGTTGTGTTGCAAGGTCAAACCACTCATATTGTAGTAAAATGGCTGATTGAAATAGCGGTTCTTTTTTAAGATCAATTCCCGATCAGGATAGTTGATAATCGTAGTGAACCGATTCAGTAGCTCGCCACCCATAGAACCGTCTCGGGCCTTAAATAAGTTGATGTTCCCAAAGGCGTCTTATTCTGGAAAGGCCGTGTTGACATCGCGTAAATAATAATCTCCCAGGCCTACTCCTTCAATCCGAGAACGTTCTCCAAAGATGTTCCCGTTAAGTCCCAATCCCAAGAAATCCCGAAAGTGCTTTTTAGGAACTTTAATCCAGGGGTCTTTGTCTTTTAATAGCCACAAAGCATCTCCAGAAACGGAATCCAACAGCACGGTTACAGTATCGGTCACACCGCCCAAAGTTGCTTCTAATTCCACACAAGGCTTGTTGTTGTAAAAGCGCATAGGCGTTTTAAAGCAGCGCCGGCAGTCGGGCGGTTTGTAATACTCGGGATCATAAAAAGTGAGCTTTTCCCGAACGTAATCAGTCTCGACCACAAAATCCTTAAAGAAATCGTAGCCAATGATTCCGTGAACCGCCTCACCCAATCGGGGTGAAAAGTTCAAATCGTCATCAAAAACAATAAAGACCGTTTGATTGCGATTGACCGCCTCACCAATTTTGAAAGTGTTACCCGTAGATTTGATGGCCTCAATAGAACTTCCGGTCCCCAATCCGCGTAATCGTACCGGTTTGGTGTTATTGAGTTGGATGGAATCTTTATTCTCTATACTGAACAGGATGGTCGCGTTAACTCCCGTGTCCAAAAGAAAATCTAAAGTCACCCCATTGAGCTCCACAGGGACAATGACCAAATTGCTCAGAAACTGAAAATCGATCTTATTGCTCTGGGTGCCTTCTGGAAGGCTAAACCGCCCTTGCCCCTAAAGGGTCCGAGAGGCCAGAAACGAGCAAATAAGCAACAGATTTTTCAAGCAGAACGAATTTCTAGGATAAGTTATAAAACTTAAGCCAATGTTACTTTATCTTTGCTTTTCGAAGTCGAATTTTAACTATTTATCCGTTCGCTATGCCTGCAATCTCTCAGAAAGGAGTGGCCATGCCGGAATCACCCATCAGAAAACTGGTTCCGTTTGCAGAGGCCGCTATCAAGCAAGGTAAAACCATCCATCACCTCAACATCGGGCAACCCGATATCAAAACCCCACAAGTAGCCCTTGATGCTATTAAAAACAATCAAGTGGAAGTATTGGCCTATTCGCGCAGCGAAGGTTCTGACCAATACCGCGAAAAAATTGCGGCTTACTATGCAAAGCACAACATAAATGTTGGTGCTAATGACATTATTGTGACCACAGGTGGTAGTGAAGCCCTGCTTTTTGCCATGGGTTGTATTGCGGATGCTGGCGATCAGATCATCATTCCAGAGCCATTTTACGCAAACTATAACGGCTTCGCAACGGCATCCGGAGTAGAAATTGTTCCGGTGATCTCTAAAATTGAAAACAATTTTGCCCTGCCTCCGATAGAAGATTTTGAACAACTGATTACGCCAAACACCAAGGCGATCTTGATCTGTAACCCTGGGAATCCAACAGGTTATTTGTATTCCAAAGCGGAGATCCAAAAACTAGCTGCATTAGTTAAAAAACACGATCTCTTTCTGGTGGCTGACGAGGTATACCGCGAGTTCACCTATGGAGATGAGCCGCACTACTCTATTCTACAGGAAGCTGGATTGGAAGAGCATGCGATCATTGTAGATTCGGTTTCTAAACGCTACAGCATGTGTGGCGCGCGTATTGGATGTTTGGTCTCTAAGAACAAAGCGGTGATGAAGACTGCGATGAAATTCGCTCAGGCGCGTTTGAGCCCTCCTACTTTTGCGCAGATCGCTAGTGAGGCTGCCTTGGATACGCCAAACTCCTACTTTGAAGAAGTGAAAACCGAGTATCGTTCCAGACGAGACACTTTGCTTGCTGGGTTGCAAGAAATTCCGGGTGTTGAAGTCGGTAATCCTAAAGGAGCATTCTACTGTATCGCTCAATTGCCCGTTAATGATTCGGATAAATTTGCCCAATGGCTTTTGGAATCATTTGATTTGGATGGAGAAACAGTGATGGTTGCTCCAGCAGCTGGATTCTACTCCTCAGCGGGTGTTGGAAAGAATCAAGTCCGCATTGCTTACGTGCTCAATGAAGACAAACTCAAGCGCGCTGTTGCTATACTCAAGGCAGCGCTGGCTGTTTACAAAGATTAACTATTGCCTACATCTTTAAAGACATACAACACTTTTGGCATTGATGCCCAAGCTGCTGATTTTATTGAGATCAGCAGCGAACAGCAATTGCAAGAACTGCTAAGTAAAGATGGCCCTAAGGATTATTTTGTACTTGGCGGTGGAAGCAATATGTTGCTATGCGCAAACATTGAGCAAAGTGTGCTACACATCAACAACAAAGGTATTCGAGAAGTTTCACGTACTGAAGATCACATCACTCTAGAATTTCAAGCCGGTGAGAATTGGCACGACACTGTGATGTATTGTGTGAATCACAACTATGGAGGCATTGAAAACCTGGCTTTGATACCTGGGAAGATCGGGGCGGCTCCTATTCAGAACATTGGCGCCTATGGCGTGGAACTCAAAGATGTTTTTGTTTCCTGCACGGCTGTTGAGATCGCAACTGGCAAGCCCAAGACTTTTAACTTAGAAGATTGCCAATTCGGCTATCGCGATTCGGTGTTTAAAAACGAACTTAAAGGCGCGTATATCATTACGGCAGTTTGTTTAAAACTGAGTCTTGCCAATCATGCTTTAAGCACCTCTTACGGAGCCATAAACACGGAATTAGAAAATCTCAATCTGACTCCTTCTGTAGCCAGTATTGCTCAAGCGGTGATCAATATCAGAAGCAGCAAATTGCCAGATCCTGCGCAGATCGGCAACAGTGGTAGTTTCTTTAAAAATCCTGTGATCAGCAGGGCAGCTTTTGAGGTGTTTCAATCAAAGAACCCAGAAGCTCCATTTTACGAGGTCAGTGAGACGGAGGTTAAAGTGCCCGCAGGCTGGCTGATAGAACATGCCGGTTTTAAAGGCAAACGCTTTGGGGACGCAGGCGTTCACGACAGACAAGCTTTGGTCTTGGTCAATCACGGAAATGCTACTGGACAAGAAATTTGGTCCCTTGCCCAAAGAATTCAGAAAGAGGTCTTAGAAAAATTTGGAATCGCGCTACAAGTAGAGGTTAATCTGATTGGCTGCTGATAGGGCTAAGCAAGTGAAGCAACCCGTTCGAAGCCTGAATATCCGTTTGCCACATTAAATGCAACACTCCAGATGGATCTTCTACTAACAGACTGTCAGAAGCACGACTAAAAACCCACTCTTTTCCACTGGCACTCATCGCCGAAAATCGCGTTCTAAACCCATTGAGTTCTTCCATGATCTGCGGACTGCCTAAAGACTGCTCCAATAAATAATCATCCCAATTTAAGTCCGTGCAATCTTTACATGTCAATGATGCGTTGGGAATTATTAAAGTTTTCTCTCCGCTGGAATACGTAAGAGCATCAGCAAAAAGTAAATACGTTTCGTCTTGCGCCGAGTCGGCACTCATGCGTTCTGCCAGGCGCAAGTGGAGTCCGTCGGCTACAGCCACTTTCACAGGCGGAGGAGGCGGTGTGATAGTATCAACAACAGGAGCGGCAACATATTCTGCAGCAACAGTAGCAACCTCTTGCTTACAGCTGTAAAGCACCGTTCCTAGCAGGAGAAGAATTAAGTAATTTTTTGCAGCCCTCATCGACTTAAAGATATCAAAAGATTGTATTTTTGCAGGGTGAATTGGTCAGATAATCCATTGAAGACGAATTCTTAAAGCTCAAAGCACAAGCATCATGAAACTACTCTTACTCACACTTGGACTGTTACTGTTAGCCTTTGCAGGGATTGCCATTAAAATCTGGGCAAAGAAAGACGGCGAATTTGCCGGAACTTGTGCTAGCCAAAATCCAATGCTCAACAAAGAAGGAGAAGCTTGTGGATTCTGTGGCAAGATGCCTAGCGAGTTTGGTTCTTGTAACGAGTCTAGCAAGTAATCTTTTTTGACGCCACTGGTTTACATAGCCCTGGGCGTTCTGCTGATCAACCTCCTGTACTATTTTGTTTTTATGTACTTCGGATGGAGCAAAAACCCTGCTCCGCAAACCTCCAAAGTCTATCCAGTATCCTTGGTTGTTTGTGCAAAGAACGAAGCAGAAAATCTAGAAGAGAACATCCCAATTTGGCTCACTCAAAGCCATCCCGATTTTGAATTGGTATTAATTGATGATGCCTCTACAGATGCAACGGCAGATATCATAGATCGTTTTAGCGAGCAAGACCCAAGAATCACGCCGGTTTACGTGAAAGCCAACGAGCGTTTTCACAATTCCAAGAAGTACGCCCTGACCTTAGGCATTAAAAAAGCCAAGCATACCCGAATGGTTTTTACGGATGCGGATTGCGTTCCAGATTCTACAAATTGGTTGAGCACAATGAGTCAATATTTTAGTGCGGAGAAACAATTGGTACTGGGATTCGGCGGGTATCAAAAACGCTTTGGACTGCTCAACGCGCTGATCCGATTTGAGACCTTTACTACAGCTTTGCAGTATTTCTCCTATGCCCACGCAGGCAGGCCGTATATGGGTGTCGGAAGAAATTTAGGCTATACCAAGATCCTTTTTGAAGAGCAAAAGGGTTTTGCCAGTCATATTAAAATACAGTCTGGAGATGATGATCTGTTTGTGAATCAAGCGGCAAACTCACAAAACACGACCTATTGTCTAAATCCAGAGAGCTTTACCATTTCTGAGCCAAAAACTAGTTTTAGCTCTTGGGTGGCTCAGAAAAGAAGACATATCAGCACAGCCAAACACTACAAATCTTTCTTCAAATCAGCTTTGGGTCTTTATTACATAGGCAACTTGAGTTTTTGGATCGTTCTGATTCTATTGGCGATTACTAATATTCAATACGCGTTTATCTTCTTTGGACTGCGGACGCTTATACAATGGCTGTCCTATTTAGGGGCTGGAAAAAAATTAAAGGCCTTAGACCTGGTTATTGCAGCTCCTGTGTTGGAGTTGTTTCTCATCTGTTTCCAAATGAGTATATTTATATCCAATCTTCTAAGCCCAAAACCCACTTGGAAATAAACGAGCAAAAGATTGCTTCAGCCATAGAAAAAGCACTTAAAGGAGACCAAATTGCCTTTAATACTTTGCTGAACACCTATTGGAATCAAGTCTACGGATTTCAACTCAAGCGCTTAAAAGACGAATACGAAGCAGAAGAGATCACCATTCAGACCTTTTCAAAAGCCTTTGACAAACTCAGCACTTACGATCCCAAATACGCTTTCAACACCTGGCTAATCACTATTTCTAAGAATTTACAGATCGATAAGTCTAGAAAAAAGAATAATCAACCAGAAATAGATCGGAATACCTCTGCCAGCGAACATTTAAAAAAAGTTGCTGATAATGCCCCTACGGCAGAAGACAAACTCATCACCGAGCAAAATCTGGCGGAATTACTGGCCATGATCAAACAACTCAAGCCACATTATCAAGAAGTGATCAACCTGCGCTATTTTCAAGAGAAATCCTATAACGAGATCTCTGATGCCATGGAAGAGTCTTTAAGTAATGTGAAGGTGAAGTTGCTGCGCGCAAAGAATCTACTAGCCACTTTCATCAAATCCAAACGCCAAGATTGATGCAATGGGTTCAGACCATACGCAAGTTGGGGCCTGGTTTTCTCTTTGCGGGGGCCGCTATTGGTGTATCGCATTTGGTACAGTCCACAAGAGCAGGAGCTGATTTTGGTTTAGGCTTACTTTGGGCTTTACTGCTGATCAATCTGGCTAAGTATCCTTTCTTTGAATTCGGACCGCGTTATGCCATGGCCACTGGAGAGAGTTTATTGGAAGGCTATAAAAAACTCGGAAGATCGGCACTGATCGCTTACTTTTTGATCACGCTGGCTACCATGTTTACTATACAAACAGCGGTAACCATAGTGACCTCTGGAATTGCGAGTAGCCTTTTTGGCGGACCAGACACTACGCTTTGGAGCGCGATAATTACAGGAATCTGTTTTTTGATCTTAATTCTTGGGCGTTACCGAGTGCTGGACAGTTTAATGAAGATCATCATTATCTGTTTGACCATAAGTACGCTAATCGCTGTCGCCTTGGCGCTTTCTAACAGCAGTAATGTGAGTTGGGAACAGCAATTACCAGATACTGCCATAGGCATTGGGTTCTTGATCGCTTTTATGGGTTGGATGCCAGCGCCTTTGGACATCTCCATTTGGCATTCCATGTGGACCCTTGAAAAGAAGAAGATCACAGATTCCATAACTCCAAAACAGTCGCGCTTTGATTTTAACGTAGGTTATATCGCCACAGTAATACTAGCGATCTGCTTTCTTCTCTTAGGCGGATTGGTCATGTTTGGCAGTGGTCAACAATTTTCAAGCATCGGTGGAGTCTTTGCCACTCAACTCATTGAAATGTATACTGTGAACCTGGGAGATGGTACGCGCTATATCATTGGCATAGCTGCCTTAACTACTATGTTCAGCACTACCCTAACCACCTTAGATGCCTCGCCTAGAGCCATGGCTCGCACTACAGAATTGTTGCGAGAACGTGAAATGCCCAAAGCCTATTTGACTTGGCTGATCATCTTGGTAGTTGGAACCACATCAATATTTGTATTGCTGATCCGCGTGGAAGGCCTTATGGGTGTTTTGATAGAGGTTGCGACCGTACTTTCCTTTTTGACCGCGCCTTTTTACGCCGGACTCAATATGCGATTGGTGACCAGTAAACATATGCCAGAGGAGCACAAACCCTCCAAACCCTTATATATTCTAGCCTGGATAGGAATGATCACCTTGATCGGTTTTAGCGTTTGGTATCTTTTCACATTGTAGTAGAATTACGGCTTTCTTCGTAACTTTGTAATGTAAAATTGGTTATGGAAATTCAAGAAGCGACACCGAAAAAAGCGACAGCCAAACCCAAATGGTTGCGGGTAAAGCTTCCTACAGGGAAGAAGTACACCGAACTGCGCGGCTTGGTCGACAAATATGACTTACACACCATTTGCACCTCAGGTAGTTGTCCCAATATGGGCGAATGCTGGACAGAGGGAACTGCAACCTTTATGATCCTCGGGAATATTTGTACGCGTTCCTGCGGATTCTGCGGAGTAAAGACCGGAAGACCAGAAACCGTAGCCTGGGACGAGCCCGAAAAGGTAGCGCGCTCCATCAAACTCATGAACATCAAGCACGCGGTGATCACCTCTGTGGATCGCGATGATTTGAAGGATATGGGTTCGATTATTTGGGCAGAGACCGTGAAGGCCATCCGCAGAATGAATCCAGATACTACCCTTGAGACCTTAATTCCCGATTTCCAAGGAATCACCCGCCATATCGACCGTATTGTGGCCGTAAAGCCAGAAGTGGTTAGTCATAATATGGAAACGGTTAAGCGATTGACACGTGAAGTGCGTATTCAAGCCAAATATGAACGCAGCCTAGAGGTTTTGAGCTATTTGAAGCAAGAAGGGATCAACCGCACCAAAAGTGGGATCATGCTTGGGCTTGGAGAAACTGAAGCCGAAGTCATCCAAACCATGGAGGATCTTCGCGGAGTAGGATTGGATATTGTGACCATTGGTCAATATCTACAACCTTCTAAAAAACATTTACCGGTAAAAGAATTTATCACTCCAGAGCAGTTCAAAAAATACGAACAACTCGGATTGGAGATGGGCTTTAGACATGTGGAAAGCGGTGCGTTAGTGCGTTCTTCATACAAGGCTCAGAAACACCTTACTTAAGCTTAGACTATGGCGAAGATCAAGGTTGCCATCAATGGATTTGGGCGTATCGGTCGGACCTTTTTTAAGACGGTACACCAACATCCTGATATAGAAGTGGTGGCTATCAATGATCTCGCTGACGCCAAAACCTTAGCCCACCTTTTAAAGTACGACAGCATTCACGGAGTCTTTGACGCCGAAATTGACAGTACCTTATCAGAGATCCTTGTTAATGGTAAGACGATTCCGCTCAGCAATCATTCCAGCCCAGAAAGCTGCAATTGGCCTGATGTTGATGTTGTGGTTGAAGCTTCGGGTAAATTCAAACAGCGTGAGCAACTAGCCCCGCATTTAATGGCTGGAGCCAAAAAAGTGATCTTAAGTGTACCTCCATCCGATGACGATATCCCGATGGTTGTTTTGGGTGTAAATGATCAACTCTTAGATTCTGAGCAGACGATCATTTCCAATGCTTCTTGTACGACCAACAACGCAGCGCCCATGGTACAGGTCATTGATCAACTCTGTGGTGTGGAGCAAGCCTATATCACTACAGTCCATTCATATACCACAGACCAAAGCTTGCATGATCAGCCGCATCGGGATTTAAGACGAGCCAGAGCCGCTGGGCAATCCATTGTACCCACAACTACGGGAGCCGCTAAAGCGCTCACTAAGATCTTCCCTAATCTGGCCGATGTTATTGGAGGCTGCGGAATTCGCGTTCCAGTTCCTAACGGTTCGATGACCGATATTACTTTTAATGTCAAAGAGACCGTTAGCATAGAGCAGGTCAACTCGGCTTTTAAAAAGGCTGCGCAAGGACAGTTAAATGGTATTTTGGACTATACGGAAGACCCAATAGTTTCCATCGATATTGTTGGCAATAAGCATTCTTGTGTCTTCGATTCTGGGATGACTTCTGTAATTGGACGCATGGTAAAGATCATTGGTTGGTACGACAATGAAAGCGGCTATTCGCAACGTTTAGCCGACTTAATCGTCTCGATTTGTAAGAAATAACTATATTTAGACCGTAATTCTATCCATGAACGGCCAAATAATTCGATATATAACGGCTTTGTTCCTCCTGTGTGTATGCCCTTCCCCCGCTCAAGAGCAGGGACTCCCTTTGTCTAATCGGCAGGACACTATAAACGAGATCAATCAGCTACAAAACCGCGCCAGGGCTGCGATTATACGCCAAGACCTTGGATCCGTTTTGACCGATCTCAACAAGGCTCATGACATGGCTGAGGCTTTGAAAGATCCAGAAACTGAAGCGTCATGTGACAATGAATTGGCCAAATTCTATTACAGCGTACGCGAGTTTGACAAAGCCTCTGAACGTGTGACAAGAGTTATCGAATTGCTCAAAAACATGCAAGAATCGCCTGAAATTGCAGAAGCTTATCTGATTCAGGCACAAATATTTATGAAGGATGGCGATTACACGCAGGCCTCCTCCAGCTTAGACAAAGCTTTCGCGATCTACGAAAGTCAAGAAGATGAAAGCGCCATGGCGAGGATTCAGCTCAATAAAGGGCTCCTAGCATTAGAACGAAACAACCCAACCAGCGCAGTAAATTATTTGGAAGCGGCCTTAACCACGTTCCAAGAATTGGGGGTAGGGTATTATATTGCCCAAGCGCAAATCAATAAAGCCAAGGCGTTGATGGAACTATCCGACAATCCATCAGCAGCGATTATAACACAAGCAGAAGCAGCCTTAGAGAGTGCAGTAAACATCAGCAAAGAAAACAATTACGCCCAAATAATGCCAGACAGTTATTTGGTCCGTAGCAAGCTCCATGTAGTTAAGGGTAATTTTGAATCTGCCTATGCCCTGCTGGAAACCTATCATCAGAAAAAGGATGCCCAAAGCGATCTGAGCAATGAGCTCTTGGCTAAAGACAATCCGTTTAGATTGGACAGTGCTGAATATGACGAGATCATTGCGGAGCTAGAGACCAATCTGGCTAAAAAGGACAGCTCCATCAAGATGAACAACTTCACCTCTACTTTGAGTATTGCGCTGATCACCATCTTGTCCTTATTGACCTTATCGCTTTACAAAAACAACAACCTGAGAGCAAAAGCCAATGATCTTTTGCAAGAGAAGAACAGCGAACTGCAACTCGCCAAAGAAAAAGCAGAAAAGGCTTCCTTGGCTAAAGCCCAGTTCCTCTCTACCATTACACACGAACTTAGAACTCCGCTCTATGCCGTAACAGGGCTAACTCACTTGTTGATGGAGGAAAATCCAATGGAACATCAGAAGGAACACTTGAATTCCTTGAAATTCTCTGGAGACTATCTGCTTTCCTTGATCAACAATATTTTGGATCTCAATAAACTCGAGGCCAACAAGGTGGAAATTGAACGCACTACCTTCAATTTGAAGAAACGCGTTAATGATGTGTTGGTAGCTTTGAAAAAATCCGCAGACGACAGAAACAACAAACTTATTCTGGAGTTTGATGAGAGTATTCCTTCTAAACTATTAGGTGACCCACTGAAGATTTCACAGATCTTGATCAACCTGATCGGTAACTCCGTTAAGTTTACAGAAAATGGAATGGTCGCCCTGCGTGTGCAAAAAATTGGAGAAACCGATGCTCATGTCAACCTACACTTTGAAGTTGAAGACAACGGGGTGGGAATCTCTAAAAAGAAGCAGAAAAGTATTTTCGAGACCTTCTCTCAAGGCTCGCTACAGATCAACCGAAAATTTGGCGGTACTGGTTTAGGACTTTCTATTGTAAAGAACCTCTTGCAATTGATGAACTCTAAGATCCAATTGGAAAGCCAGCTTGGAAAAGGGTCTAAATTCTCCTTTGATATTAAGTTTGCGATCTCTGATCAATTTAAAGAGGACAAGAATCCACACAACATCATCTACGATATTGACTACGTTGCCTTAGAGAACCTCTCTGTGCTTGTAGTAGAAGACAACAAGATCAACCAAATGATCACCAAGAAGATCTTGGAGAAGAACAAGATGAAGTGTGATGTGGCCGATAACGGAGAAACTGCCATTGAGCTCATTCAGCAGAACAACTACCACATAGTCTTAATGGACATTCACATGCCTGGAATTAGTGGTATTGAGGCCACGCAAAAGGTTCGTGAATTCAACAAAGAACTTCCAATCATTGCCTTGACGGCTGTGACCATTGATGAGAATCTAGACGAGTTCTATCGCGCCGGATTCAACGAGATCATTCCAAAGCCATTCAAAACAGAAGAATTCTTTGAGAAGATCCACCGCACCTTATTCATGAACAAGGCACCGGTTTAAACGATCTTGTTCCAGTAAGTGTGGACAAAGTCCAAGATTTCAGATTCAAAATACCCTTCTCGATCTAGAAAAGCTGTCTCTATAGGTAAGTAGTACAAGGCTTTTTTATTGATCTTGTCACGCAATCGCATATAATCCTTCTCTGTAGTAATGACCAACTCTCGTTTTTCAATGAGTTTGATCTGCGCCGGAGTGAATTCGTGATGATCCGGATAACGTTGCAAATCAAAATTACAGCCTTCATCGCGCAGAAAATGCACCAAGGGTTCTGGGTTGGCAATACCCGTCACAAGCGTAAAGGGTTTGTCCTTGAGATAATCTATAGGTTCAGAACCCGCGTCGTTCTTGATGAGTCTTCCGTAAGCGATCTTGGTTTTATAGACCGGCTTGCCGGTATACTCACGAAGGCGAAATTCTAGTTCCTGTATTTTAGCATGAGCGACCTTATCTGGAATCTTAGTAATAATTACGGCATCTGCTCGTTTGGCTCCGGATTTAGATTCGCGCAAATCCCCAGCGGGCAATAAACTATCGTCTAAAAAAGGATGTTCAAAGGTGGTCAATAGAATGGTATAACCCGCCTTTACCTTTCTGTGCTGAAAAGCATCGTCCAAGAGAATAACCTCAGTTTTGGGTTTGAGTTTTGCAATACCTTCTCGTCTATCGGCGCAAACCGCCACGGTGATTCCCGGGTATTTCGATTTGAATTGAAGCGGCTCATCACCCACTTCAGAAGAAGTATGCGAAGTTTCCACATATAAAAAGCCATCCGTGCTGCGTTTGTATCCTCGACTCAGAACAGCTACTTTAAAATCGTCCTTAAGCAAACGAATCAAATATTCGATCATTGGAGACTTACCGGTTCCTCCCACCGTGAGATTACCCACACAGATCACCGGGATATCGTAAGACTCAGAAGTGAACACGCCTTTGTCATACATAAGGTTTCTCACAGCGGTTACGCCTTGGTAGATCAAGGAGAAAGGAGTGAGTAATTTCCGCATTTGAGCCATAGCACGAAAGTATACTTTTTTATCTTTACCATAAAATACACCGCATGCAAATACAAGGGGTTATAGACCTGCTGGAAGCTTGGGCACCACGCAGCTACGCAGAAGACTTTGACAATACAGGCTTATTGGTAGGAGCCCGACAGGCAGATTTAAAAGGAGTTTTAGTAAGCTTAGACTGCTTGGAAGCTGTGGTTGACGAAGCTGTACAGAAAGATTGCAATATGGTTGTGAGCTTTCATCCGATCATTTTCAAAGGACTCAAAAAGATCACAGGATCTGATTATGTGCAACGCGCCGTACTCAAAGCCATTAAGCACGACATTGCCATCTATGCCATCCACACCGCTTTGGACAATAACTGGGAAGGGGTAAATCATCAAATACTAAAAACACTGGGAGCTAAAAAGTCCTCTGTACTTGTTCCTAAGGCGAATACGCTAAAAAAATTAGTCACCTACGCGCCTCAAGCAGAATCCAAAAATCTATTAGATTCACTATTTGCAGCAGGAGCCGGAGCTATTGGTGACTACAGCGAATGCGCATTCACCTCAAACGGAGAAGGCAGCTGTAAACCCGGAGAAGCCGCCGACCCTTCTCTAGGCAAGCAAGGAGAGCGCCATTATGAAGCGGAAACGCGCATAGAAGTCTTGGTACCTTTTCATTGTGAATCCGCGGTGATCAAGGCCTTATTAAGTACGCACTCCTATGAAGAGGTGGCCTATGATCTGATTCCCATCAGCAACACAGACAAACAACTCGGGATGGGAATGATTGGTAGTTTTGAAACTCCTCTGTCTGAAGCTGAATTTTTAGCCCTGCTCAAAGAGCGGATGCATTGCGGCGGAATTAGACACAGTAAGCTGCTTGGTAAATCCATTCAAAAGATCGCGGTTTTGGGCGGTAGTGGCGCCTTTGCTATTGGTGCTGCCAAAGGTGCTGGCGTTGATGCTTACGTAAGTGCTGACTTTAAATACCACGATTTCTTTAGCGCAGAGCAGCGCTTGCTTTTAGTAGATATTGGCCACTATGAAAGCGAACAGTACACAAAAAATTTAATTGTACAATATCTTACCAAAAAAATTACTAATTTTGCAGTTCTTTTATCGGAGATTAATACCAATCCAATTTTTTACCTGTAATTATGGCCAAGAAGACAGAAGCTACTGTTGAAGACAAACTGAGAGCCCTTTACGACCTGCAATTGATCGACAGCCGTGTGGATGAGATCAGAAATGTACGCGGAGAACTTCCTTTAGAAGTTGAGGATCTAGAAGATGAGGTTGCTGGAATGAACACCCGCCTTGAAAAACTCAATGCCGATCTGGCCCTTACTGATGATTCCATCAAAGACAAAAAGAATCTTATTGAAGAGTCTAAGTCACTCATCAAAAAATATAGCGAGCAACAGAACAATGTTCGTAACAATCGTGAATACAACTCTTTGAGCAAGGAGATCGAGTTCCAAGAATTGGAGATCCAATTGGCTGAAAAGCACATCAAAGAATTCAAAGCGCAGATCGAGCAGAAAAAAGAAGTGATCGAAGAAACCAAAACTCGTTTGGCCGAGCGTGAGGAACACCTTAAGCACAAGCGCAACGAATTGGATGAGATCCTTGCTGAAACTGAGAAAGAAGAAAAGGCCCTTATCAAAGAATCTGAGTCTTTCGAGCAGAAAATTGAAGAGCGTTTAGTTAACGCTTACAAGCGTATTCGCTCTAACGCCAAGAATGGTTTGGCAGTTGTGCCGATTGAGCGTGGTGCTTCTGGAGGTTCTTTCTTCACCATTCCACCTCAGGTGCAAATGGAGATCGCATCTCGCAAAAAGATCATTACTGACGAGCACAGTGGACGAATCCTTGTAGACCCGCAATTGGCGGAAGAGGAAAAAGAGAAAATGGAGAAATTCTTCGCCAAGCTCTAAACCACTGATAATATAAAGTTTAACAAAGCCTTCAGATTCCTCTGGAGGCTTTTTTTCGTAATTTTGATAAAAAAATTTAAGGAGCTTAACGCAATTCCGACTGCCTATTAAACCGAAAGACCATGCAACGAACAACCCTCATTATGTTGGCGCTACTTTTAAGCAGTTTAAATGTAGCTTGTCAATCCACTAACGAAAAGAACAAAGAAGACGAAGCACTTGCCCAAGCAAGTCAAACACCTGTACAAACTACGCCGCAAGACGGGATTCACAAGGCCTATTTTGCCTCGGGATGTTTTTGGTGTGTAGAAGCGATCTATGAAAGCGTAAAAGGTGTTTCTGAAGTGATCAACGGTTACTCCGGAGGTCATACAGAAAACCCAACTTATCAAAGCAGCAATACTGGTCTTACTGGCCATGCAGAAGCTGTGGAAGTTTTTTACGACCCGAATGTGGTGAGTTTTGAGACTTTGGTGGATGTGTACTTCGGATCTCAGAACATTACCCAGGTGAACGGACAAGGTCCAGACCGCGGGAGCCAATACCGTTCCATCATCTTTTACCAAAATGACGAACAAAAGGCAATCATCGACGCCAAAATTGCCGAGCTGAATGAGCAATTGGGAGAGCAAAAGGTAGCCGCTCAAGTATTGCCATTTCAAAAGTTTTGGAGAGGTGAGGATTATCATCAAGATTACGAGAGACTCAATCCGTATAACCGATACATCCAAAACGTCTCTATTCCACGACTGAAAAGGTTTCAAAAGAAATTTCCAGAGCTGATCAAAGAAGACAGCCACTAGCAATAACCAACCAACAACCATCCATGAAAACCATCATTCTTAGCCTTGGCCTAGGCCTGCTTTTAATCAGTTGCAAAGAGCAACCTCAAGAACAAGTAAGTGAAACTCCTGAGGTAGAATTATCTACCGCAGAGAAGATTGCTAACGCCCACGGATACGAGCAATGGGACTCCGTAGAGAAGATCGCCTTTACTTTTAATGTAGATCGCGGAGAGAACCATTTTGACCGCAGTTGGGTCTGGGAACCTAAAACAGGAATGGTCACTATGATGTCCGCTCAGGATACCATCAGCTATAATCATCAAGAGGTAGACAGTACCAATGCTCAGGTGGACGCAGGTTTTATCAATGATAAATATTGGCTTTTAACGCCTTTTCAATTGCTTTGGGATGCTGATAATTCCGAATTAAGCGAGAAGGCGGCACAAGTAGCTCCAATTTCTGGAGACACTTTAGACATGCTCACCATTACGTATAAAAACGAAGGAGGTTATACACCAGGAGATGCCTATGACTTCTACTACAGTGAAGACTATAAGATCAAAGAATGGGTCTTTAGAAAGTCAAATGCTGACCAAGCGAGCATGGCAACCACTTGGGAAGATTACGACACATACGGAGCGTTTAAATTTGCTAAAACGCACAAGGATAGCGCACAGACCGTAAACATCAACTTTACGGGCATAAAGGTCAATTAATTTACTGCTTGATCAGACGCTTGACCATAAGGGTCTCGTCTTCTCCGCGCACTAAAACGACAAAATAAACACCATCACTGAGCTCCGCTACATTTAGCGGAGTTCTGTTGTTATCATCAAAACTAGTCGGTACTTGCAGCACGCGTCGGCCCTGCATATCATAGACTTCAACCGTATTGGCTTCTGCAGTTAAGGCTTGCACAGTCAACACCTCATTAACTGGATTTGGATAAATAAAGGCACCCTCAACAAAAGTAGCATCGGGATCATTAGCCGTACCACCAAAATAAATCTCACCTAAGGCAAAGGCATCTTCAGCTACTGCGATTCCAATTCTACGTCCAGGAATATCATCGACTGGTGGATGGATTCCACCCCAAATTCTTGAAAGACTCGTTTGATCTGATGCATCACGATAGGTTGCCCATTGCAACTGCATATCTACAGTTGGACCAATTTCAAACTCCAAGAAAGCATTAGCCGGAATATCAAAAACTCCCATCCCTCCTGGAAAGTACTCACTACCGGTCATAGCTGTTAAGATCTCTGCAGCCGCTCTTGAATACGTAGAATGCCCAGAAACATAACCTGCAAAAGGCGGCGTAATAAAACTAATACGTTGATAAGGGTACCACTCTTCTGCCAAGATCCAACCAACTCCAGCGGTGTCAAATTCTGGATCAATGATGTATTCGTGACCGCGCCAGGTATAGAGCTTTACTTTTCCTAAATGCTGCCCAGAAGCTCCTTGCAACGGATCTCCTGCCTCAACGATCTCCACATAACCCTCGATAAGCGGTATACCGTCTGGATGATAATTGGACAATCCAGGATCTGAGCTTTGCCCTTTATCTGCCATATAACGAATGGCGCTCATGGGTCGTGTATAGTCATACCATCCCTTGACTCCCCAAGCGGATATTGCACAATCATGCATAGCTCCTCCCAAAAGGAAATAAGATTTAACATCCCACTCCAGATCAGAGAGGATCTCCCCTTCTCCTTTGAATCGTTTTTCCAAAAGTGGGTTATCGTTAACGTAATTTAAAATAGTGAACCAATGTCCAGGTGGCGTTTCGCTATCTGGCCCGTCCGCCCAAAACTCTGCGAGTACACGGGCGTAATCTCCTCTTGGAACCATTTGCGGCTCATAAGGAGCACCGGTTATCGGATTAATATCTCTTCCTGCACTGGGATCACCTCCGTCAAAATAATTGTAGAAAGATTTGTACTCTTCAAAGGTCTCTGGAAAGCTATTTTGATTCCCAATACTCGCCGGAGAAATGTCAATCATTACTTCATCCGTTGGGTCTAGATGAGATTGCCAAACACTCACCATAGTAAATCCCCATTTATACGGATCCTCTAATCCAAGTCCTTCTTGTATAAATGATGGGTTTCCTGGGTCGTGGAATACCCAATAATCAAAACCATCACGATTGTAAATGGTTCTGTCCTCTTCTTTAAGAGCAAACGGATAGACCTGCCCCCATTCGGGACTTAAAAACTCCGGAGTAGACTCTGGGATCTCGTTTCCACTCTGATCAATAAATCCTTCTATGAATAATGGCTGCCAACGGTTAGGAAACTCCATATCAGGGTTACCTGAACCGTCTGTATCTAAAGGCGAATTCACCGGCTGATAGAACCTGTTGGCGTAGTCTTCGGCTTCATTTGAACCGTCCTGAAGTCCGAACTCAATGATCTGTTGAGCTAGGTAATTCCCCAAGGCCGCAGGGTCTCCGGATTGATACTCAGTACTGCCGTTAGCAGGATCATACCCGCGCTCCTCCATCAAAGCAAAGATGCGCGTGAAGATATTGTCTTGTCCCGGCGAAGAAGAAAAGCGGTTGAGCATAATTCTAAAAACAGCAAAACTCAAAGCCTCTTCAAGAGCCTCTTCTGTAGGAAGATCGGTGGTGAATCCATCAAAAGGGATTGAAAAATCACCTAAAGACTTCCCTAAAAAATAGGTGTCGGCCTCTGGATTGAAAACTGCCCATACATCATACATGGCAGCAGAGGTATGCCAAAGATTTCTAGCGTGCACTGTAGGTCTGGCAAAGTCATTGCGAATGGCATTGAGTACTTCCTCATTCCATTCACGAGCGATACTTTGTCCATTAGTATTCCAAATTGCGGCACAGAATAACAAACAAACGAGTAATAATTTTTTCACGCGGGAGGGTTTTCGCCAAATGTAAGAAAGAATTACGAAATTTTCGGAATCTAGAACCCTGATAATTAGCTTTTAGCAGCACAAAAAAAAACAAAGAGAATTGCTTACTTTTGTTAGGAGCGCCACTTACCCAACCGATATGCACAAAAACACCCTGGATTACGCTAGAGCATGCGACCAAAATGATCCCATTGCTTCCTTCAGATCCCAATTCCATATTCCTGCTGATAAAGCGGGAAATCCATTCATTTATCTCTGCGGTAATTCTCTTGGATTACAACCCAAAACCACAGAAAGCTATCTCAAGCAAGAGTTGGAAGATTGGGCAACCCTAGGTGTTGAAGGACATACAGAAGCGCGCAAACCTTGGTTACCCTATCACGAATTTCTGACCGATCAAATGGCCGCTATTGTTGGGGCAAAATCAGAAGAGGTGGTAATCATGAACACCCTCACGGTGAACTTGCATTTGATGATGGTCTCCTTTTACAGACCCACAGACAAACGCTACAAGATCATCATTGAAAGTGACGCCTTCCCTTCTGATAAGTACGCGGTAGAAAGTCAATTAGACATGCACAGTATTGACCCTAAAGAGGGCCTTTTACTATGGCATCCACCAGCGGGTGAAGCCATCTGTCGCATGGAGGACCTCCAAGCGCTTTTGGAAGCCAATAAGGACGAAGTTGCCTTGATCATGATTGGCAGTACTAATTACTATAGCGGACAGGCCTTTCCCCTGAAAGAAATAGCTCAGCTGGGTCACCAGCACGGTTGTATGGTTGGTTTTGATCTGGCTCATGGCGCTGGAAATATTCAGCCTAACTTGCATGATAGTGGAGCCGATTTTGCCGTTTGGTGCAGCTATAAATATTTAAACAGCGGACCGGGAAGTTTAGGCGGATGCTTTGTGCACGAGCGACATAGACACAATCCAGAGCTTAAGCGCTTTGCAGGTTGGTGGGGACACAACAAGGCTTCTCGCTTTAATATGCGACAAGAATTTGACGTCTTGGCTGGAGCTGAAGGATGGCAATTGAGCAATCCTCCTATTTTGAGCATGGCAGCTATACGCGCCTCCTTGCAGGTCTTCACGGATGCCGGATTTGATAATATCCGAGCTAAGAGCGTAAAGCTTACGGGATATCTGGAGTTCCTTTTAAACGACATGGGCAATCCAAATATCGGGATCATCACTCCGAGTGATCCGGAAATGCGCGGCAGTCAACTGAGCATTCAAGTAAAGAATGCGGACCGTCGTTTACACGATGCACTAACAAACCAAGGCGTGATCAGTGACTGGAGAGAACCGGATGTTATTCGTGTAGCACCAGCTGCACTTTATACGCGCTTTGAAGACGTCTACGAATTTATAAATCGATTGAAAAACGCATTAGACACTTTGTATTAATGGCAGATCATAAATCACATATTCTCATTGTCGGCGCCGGCCTTTGCGGAAGCTTACTAGCCCTTAGAATGGCGCAACGCGGACATCGAGTTACCTTAATGGAGCGCAGACCAGATTTGCGCAAAGTCACCCAAGATGCAGGTAGATCTATCAACCTGGCTTTTTCAAATCGCGGCATGAAAGGGATGAAACTCGTCGGGCTGGAAAAAGAAGTCACCGAACTGTGCATTCCTATGTTAGGCCGCATGATCCACGATCCCAAAGGGAATACCTTTTTGAGCCCTTATAGCGGTCGTGATGGAGAATACATCAATTCCATCTCACGGCCAGGCCTTAACGCCTTGCTGCTCGATGCTGCTGAGGCGCATGAAGGTGTTGAGATTATCTTCAATCAAAAGTGCGTCAGTGTTGATCTGGAAAATGCAGCAGCTGAATTTCAAGATTACACTACAGGTAAGACCAAACGTTACCAAGGCGATGTCCTTATTGGTACGGATGGTGCCGGAAGCGTGGTTCGCAAAGCCATGTTCAACCACAAACAATTCCTGTTCAGTTTTAGTCAGCAATGGCTTACCCATGGCTATAAAGAATTGACCATTCCAGCTACAGAAACTGGCGGTTACCGCACCGAGAAAGGCGCTTTGCACATTTGGCCTCGCGGAGAGGACATGCTTATAGCCCTTCCAAATTTGGACGGTAGTTTTACCGTGACCCTGTTTTTACCTTATAGCGACAGCGATTATTGTTTTGACAATTTGACCACAGAAGAGAAAGTCATGGAATACTTCAGCAATGAATTCCCTGATACTTTGGCCCTAATGCCAGAATTGGCTAAAGAATTTTTTGAAAATCCAACAGCTCCTTTGGGCACGATTAAATGTTCTCCTTGGAATGCCTACGGAAAAGTATTGATTATGGGCGATGCAGCTCATGCCATTGTACCATTTTATGGGCAAGGCATGAATGCAAGTTTTGAAGACGTAGTTGAATTTGATCGTGTTTTGGATCAAGTTGGAGACGATTGGAATGCAGCCTTTAGGCAGTTCAGCCTGACTCGAAAAACCGATACCGACGCCATAGCAGACCTCGCGGTAGACAACTTCCACGAAATGAAAGAACACACTGCTAATCCGCTGTTTCAGGCCAAACGCAAGGTAGAAACTGCTTTGGAATTCAACTTCCCGGAGCAGTACTCTTCTAAATATTCCTTGGTGACCTTTAGCGAGCATATCTCTTATGCAGAGGCTATGCGTCGCGGAAGAGCCCAAGACAAGGCCATTCTCAATTTGTTGGATGACGGCCTGTTGCCAGAAGATCTTTCTTTAGAAGAGAAACTACAAATTGTAAAGAATCACACCAAAGAAGTCCTTCACGAGGACGAACTCTTATAACAACACCACAATGAAAAGTAGATTAGTATCTGGAAAAGCGAGCCCGAGAGGAGCTTACCCGCATGTCAAGCGTGCTGGGGATTATATTTTTATAAGCGGAACCAGTTCACGCCTGCCCGACAATACTTTTGCCGGAGTGCATCAAGTTGATGAAATGGGGACCATGCGTCTGGATGTTCGCGAACAAACTCGCGCGGTCTTGGAGAATATCAAAGACTATCTCGCCACTGAGGGAGCCACCATGGCCGATGTAGTTGACGTTACCAGTTTTCTAGTTAACATGAATGACTTTGCTGGATATAATGAGGTGTATGGAGAATATTTTAGCTCAGAAAATGGCCCTGCTCGGACCACAGTTGCCGTGCATCAATTGCCACATCCTCATTTGGTCATTGAGATTAAGGCCATGGCCTATAAACCACTTTAATCATGGACAGGCTGCAGAACTTCATAAACGGTGAATATGTGGACCCCATTGACGGGCAATGGATGGACAATTACACCCCGAGTACTGGAGCTGTCTCTGGGCAAATTCCAGCATCTAATGGGAAAGACGTAGCAAAAGCCTTTGAGGCTGCAAAGGCGGCTTTCGAGTCTTGGTCTCAAACACCCATTGAAGCACGCAGTCGTATACTTTTAAAGTTGGCAGATCTCATTGCTGCGGATTTAGACACTCTTGCTCATGCAGAAGCATTAGACAACGGGAAACCATTAGCTTTGGCCACCAAGGTAGATATTCCACGAGCCTCCTCTAATTTTAGGTTCTTTGGTAATGCCATCACCCAATTCGCCTCAGAAGCACACGAAAACCTGGCCTCTGATTCCATCAATTTTACCTTGAGACAACCCATTGGTGTTGTTGGTTGCATTTCTCCTTGGAACCTGCCACTCTATTTGTTCAGCTGGAAGATCGCCCCTGCCCTTGCCGCAGGAAATACTGTAGTTGCTAAACCCAGTGAGATTACTCCAGTTACTGCAGCGATGCTGGGTAAATACTGTAATGAAGCTGGCTTACCGCCAGGAGTATTAAACATTGTTCATGGCAAAGGTCCTGAGGCCGGGCAAGCCATAGTAGAACATCCTAAAATCAAAGCGATCTCTTTTACTGGAGGAACAACTACCGGTGCGGCAATTGCCAGAACTGCGGCACCTTTGTTTAAAAAGCTTTCTTTGGAACTAGGAGGAAAAAATCCAAACCTAATTTTTGCCGATTGTGACTTTGACAAAATGCTGCAAGTGACTTTAAAGTCCTCCTTTGCGAATCAAGGGCAGATCTGCTTGTGCGGCAGCCGTATTTTTGTTCAAGAAGAGATCTACGAACGCTTTAAGGCAGCCTTTATCCCTGCCGTAGAAAAACTAAAGGTTGGACCTTCTTTAACTTCTGGAATTGATTTGGGTGCGGTAGTCTCTAAATCGCATATGGAGAAGATCCTCAGTTATACAGCCTTGGCAGCGTCAGAAGGAAAACTACTCACAGGAGGGCATCAAATAAAATTAGACGAGGCCCCAGAAGGCTATTATGTGGATCCAACGGTCATTGAGGTTGCTACCACCCAATGCCGCTTGCAGCAAGAAGAAATTTTTGGCCCTGTGGTCACTATTATGCCCTTTAAAACAGAAGAGGAAGCGATTGCCCTGGCCAATGATGTTCCTTATGGATTATCATCAACAGTATGGACTTCTAATATTGACAGAAGCATTAGAGTTTCCAAGGCATTGGAAGCCGGAATTGTTTGGGTCAACACTTGGCTCAACCGAGATTTGCGCACACCTTTTGGCGGAGTTAAAGCCAGTGGGGTTGGACGCGAAGGAGGCTTTGAAGCTTTACGTTTCTTTACGGAACCCAAAAACATTTGCATACAATACAAAACCAATACATGAATATAGACCTCAGTGATAAGAATGCTCTGGTTTGCGGAGCCTCTGCCGGAATCGGTGCTGCCTCTGCAAGAGCCCTTGCTGCGCTTGGTGCGCGCGTGACCTTAGTTGCACGTAATGCCGATAAATTGACTGCCGTTTTACAAACTTTGGAGAACCAAGAAGAAGGACACGATTTTTTGGTGGCCGATTTTAGTGATCCGGAGCAATTTAAATCAGCTTTAAATGAGTTGCCGGACGATCGCAACTACCACATCTTGATCAACAATACGGGCGGCCCAAAAGGCGGCCCCATCTACAGCGCTGGGACTGCAGAATTCACCCAAGCTTTTTCTCAACATTTGGTGTGCAATCAACTGCTTAGCCAAGCCCTTGTTCCCGGCATGCAAAAAGATGGTTACGGCCGAATCATAAACGTGATCTCTACTTCTGTAAAACAACCTATTGACGGCCTTGGAGTGAGCAATACCATTCGTGGAGCGGTGGCTAATTGGGCCAAAACCCTGGCTAATGAGCTCGGCCCGTCTGGCGTTACGGTAAATAATGTACTGCCTGGGTTTACTGCAACGGATCGCTTGGCAGATATTGTTAAGAACGCAGCAAACAAATTCCAAAAGACAGAAGAAGAAGCTGCTGCCTTTATGCGTCAGCTCGTGCCTGTTAGACGTTTTGCTCAACCAGAAGAGATTGCCAACGCAGTGGCCTTTTTAGCGAGTCCTGCTGCAAGTTATATTAACGGTATTAATTTGCCTGTAGACGGCGGGAGAACTAAAAGTTTGTAACTTAGAAGGGTGGAGAGAAAATTACGCATCAACGGACACTCGCATCTACTGCCCTATCCGGAGGAGATTCCGGATTTTATGCGCGAGAAAGGTATCTTTTGGGTAGACAAGGACAGAAAGTATATGCTGCAAAAGAACTGGAGTCGTCCTGTGACAGATTCTAGTTTCTTTTTGGATGAAAAACTGGCTTGGATGGAACGTTATAAGATCGACCATGCCGTTGTCTTGAATCTTTCTCAGCTTTACGGAAACGGTTTACGCCTGGAAGAAATGAAACAGGCTTTGCGATTCCAAAACGATTTCAACGCGCGCATTCAACATGACAATCCATCTAAATTCACCTGTGGCTTTGTGGTGCATCCCGGTTTTGTACGCGGTGCTCTTTGGGAAATAGAGCGTTGTGTGGAAGAATTGGGCTTACAACTTTTGTGTCTGCCTACTCACTATATGGATACTATTGGTACTTGGCGTTGCATCTTTGATGAAGAGAACGAACCTATTTTTGAGCTTGCCAGTAAATACAACTTAGCGGTTGAGATCCATCCTTACGATGGTGAAAAATTCATTTTACTAGAAAACACAGCCTGGCGCTTCCACTTGATTTGGATGCTGGCCCAATGTGCGGATGCCTATCATTTTTTGACCCTAAACGGTTATGCAGACAAATACCCAAATATGCGCGTTTGTTTTGCACACGGTGGACAATTGGCGCAGATCAACCTCGGACGCCGTATACAAGGCTTCGATGGCCGTCCTGATCTCTTTGAAGGCAAGGTACATCCTAGAAAATCTGTGGGTCACAAAAACATTTTCTTCGATACGCTAGTACACGATACCGGCTCGCTCAAGTTGCTTATTGAAAACCAAGGCTCCAATCAAGTATTGGTAGGCTTGGATGATCCGTATCCGCTTGGAGAAATGGAGAGCGCTCCGCAATCCTCTTATCCAGGAAAGATCTTGGATCTGGCTCGCCAGCGCGACATCCTCACTGATGCTCAATGCGACGCCATGTGGGAGGACAACGTATTGCAGTGGCTCCATGGAGATGATCAAGCAGCCAAAGATGCACTCAAAAAACGCATACTCGGGAGCTGATAAGCAAACATTTTTTATATTGTAGTTGATTAACTAAACAATTGACTTATGAGAAAACTTGGAATGTACATGGCCTTTTTTGGTCTTTTTTCCATTGTTTTAAACTTTTTTGATCGAGTTCCAACCATCCTGATGTGGATTTACAATTGGGGTGAAGGCGTAGCCTGGGGAATTAAAATTGGATTGATCGTAGTAGGTGCGGTCTTTTTCTTTATGGGTAATGCCGAAGAAGAACCGGAAGAACTCCCTCAAGCTAATGAAGAATCTGAATAGTAGCTTATAAACCGATATATTGGACTCCACAATTTGAATCAAATTGTGGAGCTCTTTTTTTATTATGCATTTCTTACCTGAAAATATTGACCAATACGCTGTAGACCATTCACAGCAGGAACCCGAATTGTTACAACAACTCAACCGAGAGACCTGGCAAAAGGTTTTGAATCCCAGAATGCTCAGCGGGCATTATCAAGGACGCATTTTGAGTTTATTGTCAAAGATCATTCGGCCTAAGGTCATATTGGAATTGGGAACCTATACCGGCTATTCTGCCTTATGTCTGCTGGAAGGATTGCATCCCGAAGGAGAAATACACACCATTGATCAAAATGAAGAGTTGTACGATCTGCAACGCAAATATTTTGACCTTTCAGGAGCGGGAACTCGTATCCATCAGCATTTAGGAAGAGCAGATACCATCTTGCCCAGCCTAAACATTAAATACGATCTGGTCTTTATGGATGCAGACAAAAGGAATTATCCGAAGTACCTAGAAATGATCTTGCCGCAAATGAATTCCGGAGGAATCATTCTAAGCGATAATGTATTGTGGAGCGGAAAGGTAGTGGAAGAATTAGATCCCTATGACGAGGACACCAAAGCGCTTTTACAGTACAACAAAACCTTAGCCACGCATCCGCAATTGGAAACGGTACTGTTGCCCATTCGCGATGGACTTACCTTAACACGCGTTAAATAAATAGGGAAATTACAAACTAGGCTTGTTCGGCAAGTCTGTAGACCTGGAACTGGACAGAGGATCACGCCCAATAGTTCCACTTACCTGCTCAATACTCTTTTTAGTTTCATGCAGGCTGTCTTGCACATCCTTTACGATGCTGGTATCAATACCTTGCTGTTCTGCACTCTTGGTAATCTCACTTTTGATCTCGTTAGTAGCATCTTTGATCTGACGCATTCCTTTGCCCAAACCACGAGCTATGGTCGGGATTTTATCGGCTCCAAAAACCAATAACACAATAAAGAGGATAAACATAACCTCTGGCGTACTGATAAAACCGAATATCAAAAATGATTGCATGTTGCAAATATAATTAAGATTGCGCGGGAGGGTAAAAAAAAGCCCCGAAATCTTCGGGGCTTTTTCTATTATTTAGTCTTTAATACCGTCCTTGAACTGGTCAAACTGTCCGAGCTTTTTGCGCTGCGGCCATGCGTTGTTCGTAGTATCGATATCTGCTGTTTCTTCATCCGGATCAACTACGATCTTTGTGATCTCTTGCTCTGAAGCAATTACCTTGCCTACTTGAGCATCGTTCTTTCTCCAGATCTCTGCTGGATAAGTCTCACGCTTGGTAGATCCGTCTGCATAAGTATACTCTACAATGATTGGCATTGGAATACCTCCTGGCTTCTCAAAGGTAACTTCGTAGAAGAACTTAGGTTTGGTAACCGCTGCACGCTCCTCAGGAGTCATATTGTCCATCATATACTCTTTGATAGATGGAATGTCTTCTAGAGACATATCGGCCATACCTTCTTCAAAGTCTTCACTATCTTCAGCTACGTAGTATACCAATGGTGGCAAATCACTTTCAGTAAGACCACGAGCTTCCATGATCTCGCGCACCTCAGCATTAACTTTGCTGGAAACATAGAATTTCTTCACTTCACCAACACCCATGTCTACATAATCTGTAGTATAGAACCAAGAACGCCAGAACCAATCCAAGTCAAAGGCAGATGCATCTTCCATAGTGCGGAAGAAGTCCTCAGGAGTTGGGTGCTTAAACATCCAACGGTTGGCGTAAGTCTTAAATGCGTAGTCAAACAATTCGCGGCCCATTACAGTCTCACGAAGTATGTTCAATGCAGTTGCAGGCTTTCCGTAAGCATTGGCACCAAACTGATAGGTGTTTAAACCTTTAGTCATGATAGGCGCAATATAATCCTGATCACTGCTCATATAATCTACAATATTCTTAGCTGGTCCACGACGTGATGGATAGCTCTGATTTGGTGCGATGGCGTCTGGATACCACTCTCCAAAATCTTGCTCAGCAACGTACTGCATGAAAGTATTCAATCCTTCATCCATCCATGTCCACTGACGCTCATCACTGTTCACGATCATTGGGAAGTAGTTGTGTCCTACCTCGTGGATGATCACAGAGATCATTCCGTACTTGGTACGCTCGCTGTAGGTTCCATCTGGATTTGGACGTCCGTAGTTCCAGCAGATCATTGGGTACTCCATCCCTTGGTTACGGGCGTGCACGGAGATCGCCTTGTGATACGGATAGTCAAAGGTCATTCTTGAGTAACTCTTCAAGGTACTGGCAACAGCTTTAGTTGAGTATTCCTCCCAAAGTGGGTTACCTTCTTTTGGATAAAGAGAAACAGCCATAACGTCTTTGTTCCCGATCTTTACGGCCATCATATCCCAGATAAAACGACGAGAAGTAGCGAATCCAAAGTCACGAACCATCTCAGCCTTGAACTTCCAAGTCTTTTTAGCCGTTGCAAAATTGTTCTCTTTAGCCTCAGCTTCTTCTTGAGAAACAATGATCACAGGCTTGTCATATGTCTTTTTAGCCAACTCATAACGCTTCATCATGTCTTTAGTGAAAACGTCTTTACGGTTGGTCAATACTCCAGTCGCATCCGTGATGTGATCTGCAGGTACAGTTAGGTTTACCTCAAAGTTTCCGAAAGGAAGTGCGAATTCATCACGTCCCCAGAATTGAGAGTTTTGCCAACCTTCCACATCGTTGTAAACCGCCATACGCGGATAGAACTGTGCAATTACATAAGCTCTGTTACCGTCTTCAAATTCTTCGTATCCACTACGAGCACGATTGGTAACGTGGTTGTTTACGTTATACCACCATTTGATACTGAAGGTAAACTTCTCCCCTGTTTTAAGGGTCTTTGGCATTTCAACACGCATCATGGTTTGGTGGATCGTATAAGGAAGGTTTCCGCCTTTAGCGTCTTTTACCGCCTCAATATTGAATCCTCCGTCAAAACCTCCGTCCATAAACTTAGATGCGAATCCTCCTGGCTGTTCTGCCGGTGGCACACCGTCTCCTTCAATAAGTGGAGACTTAGAGTCTTTAGCACGAACGTTTTGATCCAATTGCACCCAAAGGTAATCTAGCGGGTCTGGAGAATTGTTCGTGTAGGTAATGGTTTCAAATCCGTAGAGTTTGGCGTTTTTGTCGTCCAATTCAATGTCCATTACGTAATCAGCTTGTTGCTGATAGTACTGAGGACCTGGAGCACCACTAGCTGAACGGAACATGTTCGGCGTAGAGAACTCCTGATACATCTGTCGGAATTTGTTGTTATTGATGTGTCCGCCTTCGCGAACCTCTGCTTCTTCTTCTTGTGCAAAGGCCGTACCGGCGATCAATGCAAATGAAAGAAAAGCGATCAACTTTGAGATTTTCATCAGTTCTGGGTTTTGTTTGAGATTATTGTGATTATTAGTTGCCTTTTAAGGGCCTTAAAAATAGCTCTTTAAGGCTTGATTTTACAGGGGTTTAATTAAACTTTAACATGTCTGTCGACTCGTCCTTTAGCAGAATCATGCTTCGTCGTTTGTCATCCTTTTTTACATGAACAATATTTTGCTGTTCAGGAAATAACTCGAACAGAAAATCATTAGTCACTTCCAAGGACTTAAGCTCCTTGATACCAGTGACTTCTAGATAACAGACCAGCGTTTCGATATCGTACTCTCTTCCGAGATATCGAGGAGTTACTTTAGCTCCATTGGCCTTGATTTCCAGTTTCTTCAAGAGGTATTTTTCTATGTAAAGGTCTACGGTTTTATCGTCGTTAGTGCTGTCTAAGATCAGATCTGGATCGTATCGTTCTTGCAAAACATCTTCAAAATCATCGATAAAGATCTTGGTAATGATCTGCAAACTCTGCTGATCTTGCACATATTCGATCTTAGTAATACTCACGTAGAATTTATGTGCCGAAGAATTCGCCAAAAACAGCGGGGCACACAAAACGGTTAATAACAATACGATTCTTTTCATAGCTTTAATTTGGCAACAACTAGGCCAAAATCTTCATCATTGGACGCAAATATAACATCCTTCGTTACAACTTTTATACTAATCTTCTGATTCCTCCAGGCGCTCCAGATAGATCCCAGAACGTTCTTCAAAGTGATTTAACACCAATCCGTATTGCTCTACTTCAAAGTCTCGCTGCACGCTGGTGGTCTCAATACAAAAGAGCAAAAAGTCATAGATCCGTTCTTGCGGCAACCCGTAGGACTCCTTGAAAAATTCCGCAGAATACAAGGCCAAAATCTGGGAGACCACTTGATTCTGATGCTCCCACTTGCGCTTTATCCGAAGCTTTTTATAATAGCCACTCATGTGCTTATACAACACTTCTAAATCAACGGTGGTGATGGTTCCAATTCCTGTGATGATCGGAACGATCTTCTCTTCTGGCTCTCCAATAAAGCCCGGAATCCCAACATCATTAAAGTTAATTGGAGTCTCCACCTCAATATCCTGAGCGTCTTGCTGCAGGTTGCCACTTAGTGCGGGTTTGATAAAGACCTCATCCAATTCTGTCACCCGATCATCTAAAACCACAGCTGCATATCCAGACTGCATCATTTGGGCATCGACAACAAGCTCTTTGAGTTGATAACGCACAGAGGAAAAATAGAGCGTATCGGCTAAAGAAACGCGAATTTCAAAACGACCATCCTGATCAGTTATGGTGTTAATCCTTTTGGATTTGTTTAAAACGTGAACGCCCTCAATGTCTGAGTTGTTGAGCAGTTTTCCCTCCAGTTCAATATGTTGCGCACGACCAACAATGGCCGTGAGGACAAGAAGAAGGAATAGATAATTAGTCTTTAATGCGTTCAAGATATAAGGTGCTTTGCTGCTTGATAAAGCCGAGCAAACGGATCTCATTTTCGGGTTTTAAATACCCCTCCGGGATGCCCTGCTCTTGCACAAAGTAAATAAAGTCATCATAACGCAGTTGCGGAATGTCATAAGATTCTTCAAAAAAGTAGACGTTGTAGCGCTGTCGCAAAACGGTGGCTACCTGCTCATCGGACTGCAAATTGTTGAGTTGCTCTTGTTGCTTGCGTTTCTTTCTGTCCTTTCCAATGAATTGCAAAATACCCAAGGGCGTAAAGCCATATTGCATCACATTCAAATTAGAGACTTCCTCAGAAACTACATTGCGAATGCGACTTTGGGAATCATCCTTAAAGTCGTATTCAAACTCCATGGATTGATAGTCAAAAGACAATGCGGTATCAAAAGCGTACACCTTTACGCGGCCTATATCCACCTCAACATTTCCCGTTAAATCATAAGGACGAACAATAACCTCTTCCAATTGATTCACATTGGGATTCAAATAGATCTTAATGCTCTTGTTTTCAATTACGCCTTTATCAATGATCACTGTAAAAGATTGAAACTGCAAAGCAGTCACGAGAATGCGGTCATTGGCAGCCATTTTCAAAGTAAAGGTTCCGTCCTTGGCGGTAATGGTTCCTTCTTGGGCGGAGCGGTTATAAATGCTGATTCCTTCCAGATCTTCACCTATGGGAGCAGATAATTCTCCTTTGACAATCACCCGAGTGATCTCTTGGGCTGATACCGTAAAGGCACTAAAAACAAACAAGAATAAGAGGTAGAAGTTTCGCATATTCTAAATTACGACACAAACTCTAATTTATCCCTTAAATTAGTCGTTACATTATGTTAAATCCATTATAATTTTGCAAAATCTAATCTTGGCAAGTACTTCCACAGTCCACGGCCAAAGCTATTTGGAATACTTAAAACCCACACTGGAATCCTTTTTCTCTGAGGTAGAAGAATTGCTCTTCATTCCCTACGCAAGACCCGGAGGCATCTCTCATGACGCATACACAGCACATGCTCAGCAGTTCTTTAAATCCATGGATATTGCTGTACGAGGAATTCACAGTTTTAGCGACCCTAAAGCAGCGATCGCGGGGGCACAGGGAATATTTACTGGGGGTGGCAATACTTTTGTTTTGGTCAAAGCCTTACATGATCTCGGACTGATGGCGGCACTTCGTGAACAATTATTTACTGGAACTCCTTATTTAGGAACCAGTGCCGGTAGTAATATCTGCGGAGTAAATATGCAGACCACCAACGACATGCCGATTGCCTATCCGCCCTCCTTCAAAACATTGGGAATGATTCCGTGCAATATCAACCCGCACTATTTGGATCCGGTAGCAGGAAGCACCCATATGGGAGAAACTCGGCAAACGCGCATCAACGAATTTCACAGCCAAGTCAACATTCCTGTCATTGGACTCCGAGAAGGAAGTTGGTTGGAGGTTCGTGGTAAAGAGATCCTACTCCGAGGTGCTCATACTGCGCGTTTGTTCCGACAAGGACAAGATCCTCTTGAACTCGAAACAAACACGCAAATTACCTCCTACTTTTGACATTTATGTAAATTAGCTTTATGAAGGTCATTCTAGAGACAGAACGCACTTACCTGCGAGAATTCTTGCCTTCCGATGCAAAATTCTTCTATAGCCTGAACTTGGACCCAGAGGTGGTTCGCTACACAGGTGATGTCCCTTTTGCCAGTATTGCAGCGGCAGAAGCTTTCATCAAAGCCTATGATCAATACCGAGTAAATGGCTACGGACGTTGGGCAGTTTGTTCCAAGGATGATGGTAGCT
This sequence comes from Gilvibacter sp., assembly GCF_013214815.1. Classification (GTDB taxonomy): domain Bacteria; phylum Bacteroidota; class Bacteroidia; order Flavobacteriales; family Flavobacteriaceae; genus Gilvibacter. Next base: position 15,603 of record NZ_JABSPU010000006.1, on the reverse strand, counting down.
TTATGGGTTTCTGCGGATTGAAATATCATCCTGATGAAGATCTTACCGAAGTCGGTTTTAGGTTCTATCGCAAGCTGTGGAATCAGGGCTTTGCCACTGAGACTGCGAAGGCCTGCATCAAGTTGGGGTTTGAAGAATTTGATTTAACCGAAATTTACGCCCATGCAGATCGCGATAATCACGGATCTATTCGCGTTTTAGAAAAATGTGGCCTGAGCTTTGTAAAGCCTATTGAGTACGACGGCCATATGGCCAATTTGTATCGCCTTTTAAAAGAAGATTATGACGCGAACTGAATTTATTAAGACTAGCCTCCTCGCCGGAATGGGACTTCCATTGCTCTCTGGATTTAATACACCCTTTATGACACATGAAGTTTCCCTAGCGCGCTTGATGGGTAAGAATGAAAATCACCTAACGGGCTCCAGTTTTAAATTGGAAAAACAAACCATGCAAGCCTTTTTGCGTATGCAACGCGCAGCTGCTGTTGATGGAGTGACCATTGAAGTCGCCTCTGCCTTCCGTTCTTTTGACAGACAAGCTCAGATCTGGACCAGCAAATACAACAATTATACGCAGGCCGGAATGACTCCGCTTGCAGCAATGAAAAAGATCATTGAATACTCTACCATGCCAGGTACCTCCAGACATCATTGGGGGACGGATTGCGATTTGATTGATGGAGACGCATCTCCAAGACCATCAAGCGTACTGGAACCACGGCATTTCCACGGCCAAGGACCCTTTTGTAAATTCAAAGAATGGATGGATGCCAATAGTGAGTCTTTTGGGTTCTTTGAAGTGTATACAGACAATGCGAACCGCAAAGGATTTAAGTATGAACCTTGGCACTTTAGTTATAAACCGGTTTCTCAAAAATATATGGAAACCTATCTAAAATTCGACTTCAACAGGATACTGGAACAGATCAGTGTTCCTGGGGTAGAACATATGGACGCTCAGTTCATCGATGATTATTGGCAAAATAACGTTTCGGACATTAATCCAGACTTACTTCCAAACGCTTAAGTTTTGATTTTTGTACTTTGACCTCAACTAAATTCTAAGGTCATGTTACGAAGAGGAGGAAGTTGGAAAATCAGAATACTGTTTGGTTTAGCCATTGTTGCCTTTGCTTATTTTAACCGATGCAGCAATACCGTGGTCAATCCGTACACGCAACGCGAACAGGTCATCAATATGGATTCTGACCAAGAGATCGCGATTGGTTTACAGGCCATGCCACAACTCAAGCAACAACACGGTGGAGATTTCCCCAACCAAGACCTGCAAGATTTTGTAGATCGCGTTGGGATGAAATTGGTGAACAGTAGTATTGCTAAGGACACTCCCTATCGCTACGAATTCCACTTATTAGCAGATGACAAAACCATAAACGCCTTTGCACTGCCTGGCGGGCAGATCTTTATTACTTACGCGCTCTTGGCCAAATTAGACAGTGAAGATCAGTTGGCCGGAGTACTCGGTCACGAGATCGGTCATGTTATTGGACGGCATTCTGCAGAACGTATAGCCGAAACTGAATTTTGGCAGACGGTCTCTCAAGGAGCTTCGGTTGGAGCAGATGCCGGCGGACTGGTGGCTGGAATTGGTCAAAACGTGCTTTTGGGCAATGGCCGGGATGACGAGCTGGAAAGTGATGAATTGGGAGTACTCTTTATGATCCAATCGGGATACGACCCGGAAGAGATGATCGGCGTGATGCAAGTGCTCAAAGAAGCAGCGGGACCCAATCGAACTCCAGAATTCCAAAGTACACATCCAGATCCAGACAATCGGATGGATAAAATCCGTGCTGCCATTGAAAAGTATAGAGATCAAGGTATAGGTGTTAATTAAGCACTGTTAATTGTCGATGATTTGGTGTAATTTTGCAGCAAAACATCGCCCATGAGCAAGCAGGTTTTATTAATGATCCTTGACGGTTGGGGTATGACTCAAAACCCCGATGTCTCTGCCATTGCGCAGGCCAATACTCCTTTTGTAGATAGTCTTGCAAACCAATACCCTTGTGCACAACTACGCACAGACGGGATGCATGTAGGTCTTCCTGAAGGTCAAATGGGGAACTCAGAAGTGGGTCATATGAACTTAGGAGCAGGGCGCATTGTATACCAAGATCTAGCCAAGATAAACAAGGCGGTTGCAGAAGGGACCTTAGCAAAAGAGCCCGTATTACAAGAAGCCTTGCAGTACGCCAAAGAGGAAAACAAAGCGGTTCACCTTTTAGGATTAGTTTCTGATGGAGGTGTGCATTCCCATATTGACCATATCAAAGGATTGTTAGATGTAGCTGCAGATGAAGGTTTGTCTAAAGTATTTGTTCATGCCTTTACCGACGGGCGTGATGTAGACCCTAAAAGCGGAAAAGGCTTTTTGATCGAACTTAAAAAACACCTCAAAGATTCTACCGGAGAACTGGCCTCGGTTATTGGACGTTATTATGCCATGGACCGCGATACCCGTTGGGAGCGCGTTAAAAAGGCCTATGACCTGCTTGTTCATGGAAAAGGAACGGCCAGCAGTGATATAGCCTCCAGTATGGATGCCAGCTATGATGCAGATATCACCGATGAATTTGTTGAGCCAATTTGCATGACCAAAAATGGTGAGCCTGTTGCCACCATTAAAGAAGGTGATGTGGTCTTGTTCTTTAATTTTAGAACGGACCGCGGACGTCAGTTGACGCAAGCTTTGAGTCAACAGGCCTTCCCGGAATACGACATGGCACCTATTCCGCTCCATTACGTGACCATGACCAATTACGACGACAGCTTTAATGGCGTTCGCGTGATCTACGACAAAGAGAACCTGAGCGATACCTTGGGTGAGGTATTGGAAAAAGCCGGAAAGACTCAGATCCGCATTGCAGAGACTGAGAAGTATCCGCACGTAACCTTCTTCTTCTCTGGTGGACAGGAAGAACCTTTTAAGGGAGAAAAACGCATTCTCTGCCCTTCTCCTAAAGTAGCCACTTATGACCTGAAACCAGAAATGAGCGCCTACGAGATACGCGATAAGATCATCCCAGAGATCCAAAATAAAACAGCTGCCTTCATTTGCTTGAATTTTGCCAACCCAGACATGGTTGGTCATACGGGTGTATTTGCCGCGGCCATAGAAGCTTGTGAAGTAGTTGACAGCTGTACACAATCCATAGCAAAAGCTGCCTTGGCTGCAGATTACGATATTTTGATCATTGCTGATCACGGAAACAGTGAAACCATGATCAATCCCGACGGCAGTCCAAACACAGCCCATACCACAAACCCAGTACCTTTATATTGGGTGACCAATCAGCCGGCCAGCATAGCAGATGGAATTTTAGCCGATGTAGCGCCTACTGTACTTGCCTTGATGGGCGTATCCATTCCACAAGCCATGTCTGGAAATATCTTAACTCATTAAAGCTTGGAAGAAACTCGAAAAATAGCGGTAGACTTTGACGGAACCATAGTGGAGAACGCATATCCTCGCATTGGCAAGCCGATGCTGTTTGCATTTGACACCATGAAAAAACTCCAGCAAAAGGGGTTTAGACTCATCCTTTGGACCTACCGCCACGGCAAGTCTTTGGAGGAAGCTGTGGAGTTTTGCAAAGCCAATGGAGTGGAATTCTACGCAATTAATCAGAGTTTCCCTGAAGAAGAATTCACTCAGGATGTGAGCCGAAAGATCAATGCCGACCTCTTTATTGACGACCGCAATATTGGCGGTATGTGGGACTGGGGATTGATCTATCAAGAATTGATTGGAGAACAAGCTCCTATCCCAAGAAAAAAGAAATCTTTATTCGCCTTTTTAAAACGATAATATGATCATCCCAAAGACCGCCGAAGAAATAGAACTCATGCGCGAAAGCGCATTGATCGTATCCAAAACCTTAGGGATGCTCGCTGCAGAGGTAAAGCCTGGAGTGACCAGCTTGCACTTGGATAAATTAGCAGAAGAGTTCATTAGAGATCACGATGCCATCCCAGGATTCTTGGGGCTCTACGACTTTCCGAATACTCTTTGCATGAGCCCGAACGCTCAAGTTGTACACGGAATCCCGAACGATACTCCCTATGAAGAAGGAGACATCATTTCTATAGATTGCGGTGCTATCAAAAATGGATTTTACGGAGACCACGCCTACACCTTTCCCGTTGGAGAGATTGCGCCAGAAGTGGAGCAATTGCTTAAGGTGACTAAGGAATCGCTATACGTTGGTATTGCGCAGTTTAAAAAAGGCAACCGCACTGGTGATGTGGGCTATGCCATTCAGCAGCATTGTGAACAACACGGTTACGGAGTGGTTCGTGAATTGGTGGGCCATGGCTTGGGAAGAACCATGCACGAGGACCCAGAGATGCCTAATTATGGACGCAGAGGACGCGGAAAGAAATTCGTTGAGGGAATGACCGTTGCCATTGAGCCTATGATCAACCTTGGGACGCATCGCATAGAGCAACTCAAGGACGGGTGGACCATTTTAACTCGTGACCGTAAACCAAGCGCTCACTTTGAGCACAATGTTGCTTTAGTGGATGGAAAACCAGAACTACTCTCCACCTTTGGCTATATTTACCAAGCCTTGGGTATTGAAAGTGATGAAGAAACTCCTTTCCGTGCAGCAGCCTTGGTGCTCTAATAGATGAAAGCCCTATTTAAATTTTTTCTGAATCTTTTTCCCAGACCGCTGCTGATTCGGTTGAGCTATGTGGTTCGCCCGATCTTTGCCTTTTTTATGCGAGGCAATAGGTATTTTGATCCTATTGACGGCCGCGGATTTAGAAGCTTTTTGGCCTATGGTTATGCCAAAACCCGCGAGAACGTTTTATCGCCTAGTACACTCTCTCTAGAAAGACACCGCTTACTGTGGTTGTTTTTAAAGAACGAAACGAACTTCTTTAGCGAACCTCTAAAACTGTTGCACTTTGCTCCGGAGCAAGCCTTTTACAAGCGCTTTAAAAAGATGCAGCATTTGGATTATGTAACCACGGATCTGAATTCTCCCATTGCCGATGTAAAAGCCGATATCTGTGATTTGCCCTTTGAAGACAACAGTTTTGATGTAATTCTATGCAATCACGTTTTGGAACACATCCCCGATGACGCTAAGGCCATGCAGGAACTTTATCGCGTATTGCGCCCAGGGGGCTGGGGTATTTTTCAAATTCCTCAGGATTTAAACCGCGAGGAGACCTTTGAAGATCCAACCATCACCGACAAGGAGGAACGCACCCGCATCTTTGGTCAATACGACCACGTACGTGTCTATGGTCGAGATTATTTTGATAAACTCGCTGCTGTTGGCTTTGAAGTTGATGCGGTAGATTATACGCAGAAGATCGGTAAAGAACTGTCAGACAAATACAGTCTTGCTTGGGGAGAGCTTATCCCCTATTGCAAAAAGCCGCTGAATTAGTCTTTGAGCAAAGGCTCAAATCCGGCTGTAAAGAAAACCGCTGTGGAATCTGCAACCGCATAGGTCAAATAGGCCTCAACACCATCCAACTTTTCTAAAAGCGCTTTAGACTTATCCAATCCAAGAGCCATAAAGGTTGTCGCATAAGCGTCTGCTGCTGCACAGGTACTCGCCAAAACGGTAGCGCTGGTCACATCACTGGTCTCTGCCGATCCGGTAAGTGGATTTAAGGTATGTACGTAGCGTTTTCCGCTGACTGGATCTACACGAAACTTACGGTAATTCCCAGAAGCTGCCATAGCAATGTTTTCAAGCCTCACTGCTGCTTGAAGACCGCGCGTTTGGAAATTGGTATCAACAGCTTCTATTCCTCCAACCCATTGGGTTTGCTTTTCTAAGTTCATTCCGGAGGCATAAACCTCACCGCCCAACTCTATGATATAATCCGTCAAGCCTTGACCAGACATATACGTCGCGATTCGGTCAATTCCATAGCCTTTGGCGATGGCGTTGAAATCAAAGTAGATTTGTGGATACGCTTTGGTAATGGTCCCATCTGCATTGAGCTTTACTTTATCAAATCCGACGTAAGTCATTAAAGAATCCAAACTGGTGCTATCAATCACCGCTAAGGGCTTTTCATCTCCAAAACCGTAAGCGTTTCTAAGCACACCTATGGTTGGATCAAAATATCCATCAGACTCGCTGTGGATCTGTTGGGCCAAATTATAAACCTCTTGAAACATGGCATCAGTAACCTGGGTGGAATCTCCGCGATTGATCCGCGTGATATCGCTGTCTTCCCAATAAGTGCTCATGGATTGATTTACCGCGTTGATAACAGAATCCACGCCGGTACTCAAATCCATCTTCTCCGAATGAAAATATTTGATGGAAAAGGTTGTGCCGAATGCGCCTCCTTGCAGGGTATGTAACTGCGGAGTACCTTCCTGACAGCCGATTAGCATCAGCCCAAAAAAGAGGCCAAAAACAACTTTAAATAATTTCTTGAAGACCATGATAGACCATTGTATAGGATTCATCTTTAATAGGAGGTTTGGCATAATCACTGCCGTGCCCCAAACCAACACCGGCATAATACGTCTTGGCGTTGAATTTATCTGCGTGCTGTTTGATGGTTTGCATAAACACCGGATCATAAACCTTGGCATCTTGCGGATAGGCAACGGCGCGCACAATTACAAAATGCAGATCTTTATTCTTAAGAGCCACAAACTGAGGATCCTTTTTGAGTTTGGAGTTCACTCCTAAAAACTCATAGCCTTGCTCCTCCAGATCCTTGCCCACGATGTTCATGGCCAAATTGTGAAGTTCCTGTGGTGATAATGGGGTCATTTATTTAAATCTAATGCACTTAAATTCCGTGAATGTATAGGTGGGAATTCCAAAAGAATCTCCTTGGGGATACTCATACCAAGGACTTCGTTTAGAATCGTTGAGATTCTTGAGCATATGCACACTTTGTGCAGGTGTATTCCCTTGTGCAAAAATAAATAATTTCTCGCCGTTGGCATTACTAATCTCATCTACAGCCATAATTATATGCCCTGGAAAACCCGGATAAACGAGCATGTCTCCGAGCTGCATTTCATCGGGATCTGTAATATGAATGAGTTCATCATGCAAAGACCGCGTTCCTGAATAGGTAAAGATCAAATTGAGATAACGATAAAAATTGGCTTTGCTGTGATCTGCGGATGCGGACTTTTCAAAACGAACATCATTACCGTTGATCACCGGACGATAGCCTTGGGCGTAATACTTCCACGAACAATAATCTCCGGATGTGAAATTAAAGCCTATCTCGTCCTTTCTACCTGCTTGCCAAAGGTATTCTGCTCGCAATCGAATTAAGGCATCTGCGCATTGCTGAAGGCCGTTATCCGGAACAGAAAGATCCAACACACCGACATGGCCACGTTGATACACATAGGATTTGCCCGTATAGTTGATTACCTCAGCGCCTGCAGGTAAAAGTTTAAAACTTCTCAAATACTGCTGAAAACTTCCAGCCGGATATGGAACACGTGCGTAGTTTTCTGGAAGCTTAACACGGCTGGCAACTGTATTGCCTTGCTCCTCTATATAATTCGGACTGACCACATAACTCTTAGCCACTTGGGTGACTACCTGTCCCTTCTCTGTGCGCGACAACAGAAAGATCGCCAATCCAACAACAAGCAGAAATAAAAGTTTACGCATAAGGATATAACAAAAAAACCGGCACTTTAGTACCGGTTTTTTCTATATCTGAGCAATTTAATTATTGCTTGATCACTCGTTTAACAATGGTTCCTTCTGTAGTGAAGACTTTCACAAAGTAGATCGCAGTATCCAATCCGGTAAGATCAAGTTCAACACTTTCTGTCACTGTGTAGGTCTTGTTTGTGATCAGACGACCGCGAATATCGCGAACCTCAACCGCTTCAATAGTTGCTGATGGCGCAACTACGCGTACCATACCAGTAGTTGGGTTTGGCACAACGTTTAGGTTGTTGATCTGGTTGTCGTCGGTACTGAGTACCTTCTCCTCAAAGAATACTAAGAAACGATCATCATCTAAACCGGCATCTGCAGCAAAGCTGTAGTTCCCTGTGCTTAAGTTGGTGATAGCACCTGTCACTTGATCTTCAATAAAGACATCCACGTCAGTTGCTAGAGTTCCTAGCTCTATATCAGCCAATGAAATGGTGAATAATTGATTCTCCTCAATCTGCGAGCGGAATCCTACTTGAATTTGCGCGCTCATGTCAAAAGCCTCACGCGCTTGAATGGTCAACTGCTCGCCAGTTGCCACCGTAGAGAATAAAGAAACTGGAGTACTCAAACGTTTGGCGTCAAACTCATTTTCAAAATCAGCGGTAGCACCCTCCATAAAGGCCACTAACATTTGACTTCCTAGTTTATAGGTATCGTTGTTCACGTTCAGCCAAACACGCACCTTAGAAGCATCAAATGATTTGTATCCGGTATTATTACCAACCACACGTTGATCATTTTGATAGGTTACTGTTCCTGCAGCTACAGCCTTAAATCCAAATCCTTGTCCGGAGGCAATATATTGCGTAGGTGCATCTCCACCATTAGCAGCAGCAGTTCCTCCTACAGTGGCCACATACATGGAAATATCTCCCATATTGTAGTTGGCCTCGTTGTAACCTGCATATGAAGCACTTGGTTTATTGATGTGGTTCCAAAAATAAATGGTGTTTCCAGTTACAGCGCTGTTAGCGGCAATAAAGGCCTCCGCATCAATAGCAGATGCATAAGGGTTGGCCGTTACGTTCGCACTGGCATTCTGAGAACCGTTATATCCAGCATCGAATGTAATCACACCATTGTTAAGAGTTCCGTCGTCATAAATGAAATTATACACAGCATTATCTGGTACAGTTGCAGCAGCTTGTGGCAACAAGATATATCCCTCTCCAGGATTGATAGCACCTGAGTAATTCACCCAGTTATTACCGTCATCATCTGCCCAGTTCTCCGCAGTTGGATCTGCAGCAGCTACCGCAGGGTTTGGTACGAAGTCCGCTGTATTGTGATTTCTAAAGATAATTGCTGTTCCAAAGGTATTGGCGCGCGTGCTTCCCGTCATTGGATTCCCCACAACCATAAAGTCTCGGTTATCCAAACTAGGAGAAGTTTTACGAACAATAATGCTACCGTTGTTATTCACCACAGCATCATCATTAATCTGTACTACGGATCCTTCGTGTTGTACATCCAAAGTACCATCAACATTAATATTACCTACTGCACTCAGTGTCCCTCCAGCTCCAATAGTAAGCGTCGCTGATGGGTCAATATCACAAGAACAGGCGGTAATATCTCCATCGGTTGCAGTATCGTAATTACTAGCAATTGTAGCAATAGTTCCGGCTGTTGGAGTTACATCCCAAGAACCTCCAGAGAAGGTGGCTCCTGTTCCTTCAACAGTAACAGTCACATCGCAAGTAGTGATTCCTCCAGCACCGTCGTCTGCAGTAATGGTTACTATATTCTCTCCAAGATCAGCACAAGTAAAAGCAGTCTGGCTCAGAGATACGGTCACCGAGTTGCCACAGTTTTCTGCCAATCCAGCCACTTCTGGAATAAAGGCTACAAAATCATTAGTAACCGTCCAGTCTGTGCCATTTCTTCCAGGAACTACATAAGCTGTCGTTCCTCCAACATTCTCGATCCCTTGCGTACGAGTACCACCATCAGAGGTGATCGCTGTTGAGTGGATCTCAATTCTGCTGTCTGCCTCGTACAATTGTACTTGGAAGGTATTCAATAAGGAAGTATCCTCCCAGTGTGGCATGTTGATATAATCTACAACAAACACTCTGTTTGGTGCAGTACCTTCTGTCTTATATCGGATCGTTTCACCACCAAGAGGTCTCCAATCATCCCAAACCGCGGCGATCATATTGTCCGGTAGTGTGGTTGATGGTAGCGCATCGTTAGTGTAATCAGTAAGGTCATTCGTATCAAAAGATATGTACCCGTTTGAGGTAATGTGAACAGCACTGTAAGTCACTCCAAAGAAGCTAAAGTCAAAGCCTAAAGAGATAGCAGCTGTACCGGCGTCATCAGCAAGCGTAACACTTGTTGATCCCGTTGAGATATCCATAGGAGCATAAGTTCCTGTTTGATCAATAGTGTATCCATCACCCGGTAATAGGTTTGCGATCACATCTGGATCTGTCAAGGTAGCATTTCCAGCACCATCAAGAGTGATGGTCGTATCTTGACAAACTAATACAGGATTTCCGTCAGTAACCGTAATGGTTTGAGATGGAGTCCCTGAAGATCCGTCACAGTTCAAAGCACTAAAAGTAATGGTATGTGAACCAACACCTGCGGCAGAAGGATCAAAGTCAAAAGTATTGTCTCCATTATCAGATACTCCCGGACCACTGTATGTACCAGTTCCCAAAGCAATACCTCCACTTAGGGTTTGAACACCTTCTGTAGCACAAAAAGTATCTCCGCCTACAAGGCTAAAGCTAGCATCTGGCAAAGTGTAATCCTCAGTTCCATCAGATCGGCTTGCTGAAGAACCTTGGCTTGCATTTAATCCAAGACCTCTTCTGGCAAAAGCACCCCAGATCAAACACTGGTTCGCACCGCCGTAAATATTGGCATCAGCTTGTAGAATAGCATCACGTCCATCTACAAAACCAGGGCTACACGGTTGCAATTTCATTGCTTCAGAAACCAAATTCAAGGCAATATTGTTACCTCCTGTTCCGGCGTAAATATCAGCATCCCATCCGTAAACATCGATAAGATCCCAAGTCATTTCCCAAAGCATAGTAGCCCAAACAGATCCAACTCCGTGAGGAACTGAAGCTGTTGTAATGTCGTTATAAGTCTGTGTGTTATTTTCACGGTTATATGGTTGAGGACGAATTCCTCCACCAGTAGTTGGCTCTTCAAACAAGAAGGTACCTACAGGACGGTTGGTGTTAGAAGCATCTGCCGGCTTCATGGTCAAAATTAGACCTAAGAAGTCACTCCAACCTTCTCCCATTTGTTCTTGGTTACCCAAACAACCTGCAGCAGCTGGACCACCTGTCAAACGGTTAGACCATCCGTGTCCATATTCGTGCGCAATTACAAGGTTGTCAAAATCACCATCGGCAAATTGACCGTTTCCGTTGATATCACAAACATACATCTGCATTCTTGGGTTACCTCCATCCGCAGGGGTACCAAAGTTTGCGTTACAAGTTCCAGAACCGTCCTGAGCTTCTGCATCTACAGAATCTCCTCCAGCTCCACCGTTACCGTAATTGTTCTCTTGGAAGTTACCCGCTTGTTCCGTAAATCCATATTCATAAAGTACGTCATGAATAATGTTGGTCCAATAGAATAAGTTTGTAATTGCAGCAGACTCTGATTGGTTAGCTGTTGTATATGGAATGGTTAATGTATAATCAAAATCCAAACTCGCACCTCCATCTGGGGAGAAACCAGCATTATCACCATCCTCATAGGTGTGTGTATTGTTACCACGGGTATTAGTAAATTCCGCACCGGTTACCCCATTGGTATCGTGCCATCCATAAGGAGAGGCATTGGTATTTTCTGGATTTACCACAAGAACGCGACCCGTACTGTGGTTGGGAGATTCATCCGGAATTGCATAAACGCGGTATTGTGCTGGAACTGGCGAAGCTGCATTTACCACCATAGTTGGTGTATAAGCTTCTACCGTTGTTGGAGCCGCATGGGGTCCAATAAATGGCACATCGTGGCTGTGGTCGTGACCAAAGTCACAGTAATTTGTATAATTGAATTTAGTGATGATATCACCAGACTTGGCATCTACAAAGAAGTTGTACCAATCTGCACTGCGAGTTTCCGCAATGGAGAGTTCATAAGCTAGTGTCAAACCTCCTTTATCAGCATAGTGATAAACTAATTGGGTCGGAATTTCTCGCTCTGAGATTCCCGCTTTGCTATAAAGGACAACGCCATTTTCTTTACGTTCTAGTTGCGTAAGGCTCTCCGTCATGCTGTAAACCATACGCGTAGCAACATTTTGAATGGCCATCTCTGCGGTCATGCTTGAGCTACCTAAAGTCTGAGCATGGTTGTAAAGATTTTTGATCATCTTATTGTTGAAATTGCTCAGCTTACCGTCGGCATTAATATGTATGCTCGATTCGGTTCCTTTAACAGGAATACCATTAATTGCTTGAACAAAATAAACGTGATGAGTTCCACTTACTTCACTGGTGTGTTCCGCAGTGATGATGTAAGCAGCATCTTCTTGGAAAAGGCTTTCATTTTCAACCAATTCCTGTAGTTTTTGATCTAAACTAAAGTTGCGGGATTGTCCGTAAGCTGTAGAAACAGCTCCAAAGATCAAGAAAACAAAAACACCATAAAGGGCTTTTCTAACTGATTCTGAGACAGTTAAGTAATTAAGATGCATAATTTTACGGTTAAAGGGTTGTTGTTAAGGGGATTGATTTAGTGTGTGTTAGTCGTCAAAAATAGCATTTAAACGACGAAATACAAGGAAAAACTGCATTTTGTTAAGGATGTCATAAAAAAAGTGCCAATTAATTGAATAACTGGCACTTTCAAAAGTTTTAAAAGTAAGCCTACTCTTTGATAAGTCTAAGGCTAAATACCCCTGAATCGGTAGTAATATTCAGCACATAAATTGCGGCTTCAAGCTCAGCAACACTGAAGCTGGACTGATCTCCGCTCAATTCATGTTGTGCTACTTGACGTCCCCGGATATCATAGATCACCACATTTTCAAGTATCACACCGTTTGGAGCATTTAAGGTGACGTTATCTTGAGCCGGGTTCGGATAAAGCCCCACAAGCTCTAATGATTCGTCATCCACACCCAACACACGCTCTTCAAAGACCAAACTGAAACGATTGTCATAAGTACCGTTAAGCGCTCTGAAGACGTAATCACCTTCCGTTAAGTTGGTTTGCGTATTGAGTTCGTGATCGATCAAATACACTTGAGTGTCCTCCGGCATGGTATTGAATTCCATATCAGCGATGCTAATCGTAAATACTGCATCAGCTTCTATCATGCTACTCATACCCAGGCTAACCTCTGCTTCAACATTCCAAACTGGCAAACCGTTTATGGCCAGCTCTTCTCCAGTGATTAATTGAGAATATATAGAAACTGGAGTTGCCAATCGCTTGGCGTCAAAATGTGGTTCCATAGCCTCAGTAGCATCGTCCACAAAGGCAATCAACGCCTGAGATCTTAGTTCATAGGTCTCATTGGTCAAGTTTAACCAAATCCGATCTCTTTGAACTGGCTCAGTCATTCTAAAAGTATCATTCGGCCCAGTGACACGCATGGAATTAGCAAAACTAACCGTTCCTGCTGCTGCTGCCTTATAACCAAAGCCTTGAGCGGAAGAAATAAAGCCTGTCGGAGCCGCACCACCATTGGCGGCAGCCACTCCTCCTGAACCTGTAGTGTACATAGAAATATCTCCCATATCATAATTGAGATCATCATAACCAGGATAAGCGGCCGAAGGCGCCGTTAAATGCTCCCAGAAATAAAGGGTGGATATTATTGTTGAATTTGCCGCGATAAAAGCGTCAGCATTTATAGCCGAAGCGTACGGGTTGCTGATGATATTCGGGCTTGAATTTTGGTCGGTATTGAACACTGCAGAGATATCAAGCGGTCCGCTGTTTAGCGTTCCCGTATTGAATTCAATATCGAAGACTCCAGAAGCTCCCGGATCTGTACCGCGTCTTCTAAACATATAACCTTCTGCAACGTTTAAGGTTCCTGTAAAAGGCGACCAATTGTCTCCGTTGTCATCGGCAAAGTTTTCTGCGGATGGAAAAGCAGCAGCAACATCGGCATTAGGCACAAAATTCAACGTATTGTGACTAAACATGCGTACTCGCATTGGATCGTACAAGGCAGCATCTGCTTGCATGCTCATGGGCGAGCCTAAAATTGAAAAGTCTCGTAAACTTAAACTAGGTGTTGTTTTTCGTACACTGATGGTTCCGTTATTGGTTGTAACAGCAGTCTCTGAAGTCTGCACCACAGAACCTTCGTGTTCTACAACCAGATTACCATTGATCCCTACGGTGATATCTTCTGTCGCCAAAAGGTAATCTCCCGCATTCACAGTCACTGTTCCCAATCCTATAATACAGCTACAGCTTTCAATACTACCAGTTACTGTATCATAATCTCCAGAGAAAGCCGCAACAGCCCCTAGGTCTGGAACTCCATTGGTCCAGGCGCCACCGTCCCAATCTGTGATACGAGCGCTTACGGTGATATCTGTAGAACAACTGTCAATATTACCGGCATCGTCAAAAGCATAAAGGGTTTCTGTAATGGTTCCGACGTCAGAACAAGTATATTCCAAAGGTGCATCAGCAATAATGCTCATGTCCCAAGAAACCGATGACATTCCAAAAGCACCAGGATCTGGGATCAATACATGCATGAAATAGGTTTGACCGGCTTCAAATGAGAAAGTAGCGCCTCCAGTTGACGCTGTCAAAACACCAGCATTGTTGTAGTTTACAAAGCCGAGATAATTCGGAGAAGCAAACAGGTTCGTGCCCAAATCTGGTTTTGCATTAAAGAAGGTAAGTACGTTTCCATCGGAAGCCGAAGTTCCCGTAGCCACAGGTGTGTAATCACCAGTGACTGAAACAGTAAAAGCAAATTCATTAATTAAGAACGTACCGCCTCCGTAGTCTGCTGGGGTACTACCTGCAGTGGTCTCTGAATCAAAACCAGTGGTTTCAAAGCCGAGATAAAAACGGGCAGCATTGTCTGTAGAACCGGCATCAGCATCTGTCGGGGCAACTAGCACGGTACCTTCTGCACCCAACTCTGCTGTAACATCTTGACAAACGGCAATTGGAGCAACAATGTCTTCACAGAATTTAAAGTTGTCTACGGCCACATAGATAAAACTGCCGCTAATGGTCACCTCTACTTCATCCACGTCTTCCCCAGAAAAGTCTGAGGCTCCGTCCGTAGCAAAATCAACCGTAGAGAATCCACTCGTTGATCCAAAGGTCGTCGGGAAACTGCCTGTTTTTGTAAAGCTGTAAACTTCAACACCATCTAATAATCCGCGCACGGTCAAAGAACCGTCGTTGGTTGGATTGGCGCCGTCCGCCTCAGAAGAAACAAAAACTTCAAAACTTTCCATATAGAGCAGTGCAGTATTAGTCACACTGATGGAATAGGTCTTATCTACACCTTGATCATCTACATTATCTAAATATCGGTCTGAAGCACCTGCTCCAGCTCCTATAAATTCATCTACGCTAAAATTGGTTGAGCTCGTGGTAAAAGGAACTCCGGCACGCGTCCATGTATTGGCATCAACAGCCAATGACTCAAAGGTCTCTACAAAGCATGAAGACACCAAATGCACTTCTCCTTCGGTAAACGGATCTGGGGGCGTATTGCCGTCTGTATCCTCTATATCGGTACCCGAAAGCAGGTCCAATCTCAAACTACCCTCTCCAGAAATTCCAGAGATCGAAACCGTGTAGGTTGTTGCAGATCCACTCACATTATCTATAGTCCCTGTAGCAGTTCCGGTTAGAGTTAAACCACAATCATCTCCTGAAACCTTGACGGCATCTTCATTGAAGATCACCGTATAATCAAC
>NZ_JABSPU010000059.1 GCF_013214815.1 Gilvibacter sp. | reverse complement strand
GCATAGGCTTCGGCTATTCTTGTTTTGAAGAAATCTCGATCAATATTGGCGCCTTTCCCGCTGTGTAGAAGTTTGATTCTAATGGCCGACTCCAAATCAAAATACCCTAAACCAATCAGTTTATCAGTATGGTTGTCGTAGATCACGGCCAGATCGCCCGTTACGGGCTCTGGACTCGCCTTTGCAATAGATTCGTGAAATATCCAAGGATGTCCTTGTTTAACGCTGCGTTGTGCTGCCTTATTGAGTTTTACCGCAATGCGTCTGGATTGGAATTGGGCGGCAGACATAAGGCCTTAAGATTTCATCTTAGAATGCGGAAAGATCACTCCGCTAATGGTTCCCTTACAAGCAATTTTCCCATCCTCTTTATGCATGATCACTTCACACTTCAGTTTGTTGAATCGGTAATAGACTAAAGTAGACTGAACACTCACCTTATCTCCTGGAAACACTGGGGTTTTAAAGTCAATATAGGTGTCTGCCAAAGCGATACTTACATCAATAGGTTCTGGATTAACCATACGGATACGCGCCCCGGGATGATCCAAATTATACAAATAGATCCCAAAGGCAACCACGCCTATTTGCGCCATGCATTCAGTGAGTATAACCCCTGGAGTAATTGGGAACTCTGGAAAGTGTCCTTTATAAAAATAGGAATCCTCTGGAAAGGTATAATGTCCTGAGGCTCCATTATCATCTACACTTAGCAGTTCATCCACAAACAAAAAGGGATGGCTGTAGGGTAAACATTCTTGGATCTCAGCAGGAGTCATTGCCATAGCTTGTAATTATTAGTTAATATGCCAAAAGCTTGTCTATGGCAGTGTTGAGGCGTTGTTGGGGTAAATAATTCTTTTCTAGTGCTCCGGCAAAAGGAATGGGCGTTTCTAAACTGGCCACACGAACAATTGGGCCATCCAAATGCTCAAAGCAATGTTCGGCAATTAATGCTGATATATCTGAAGCAATACCACCAAACATGGAATCCTCTTGCAGCAACAAGACTTTACCGGTGCGTTTTACGGATTCATAAATGGCTTCAGTATCTAAAGGCTGTAGGGTTCTTAAGTCAATAAGATCGATGGAAACCTCAGGGCGTTGTTGAATTTCATGCAAAGCCCAATGCACTCCGGCACCATAGGTTATAATGCTGATATCCGTTCCCTCGTTGAGTTGCGCTGCCTTGCCAATAGGAAGTGTGTAATAATCAGTTGGAACCTCTTGCCTAATGCTTCTATACAAGGCCTTGTGTTCAAAGAACATCACCGGGTTTGGATCTTCAATGGCCGTGGCCAACAATCCCTTTGCATCCGCAGGAAAAGCAGGATAAACTACTTTAAGTCCTGGAGTATGCGTAAACCAGGCTTCATTGGTTTGACTGTGGAAGGGTCCTGCTCCAACTCCAGCGCCGCAAGGCATGCGTACCACAACATCTGCAGCTTGAGCCCATCGGTAATGGGATTTTGCCAAATAATTGACAATTGGGTTAAAGCCTGAGGTCACAAAATCTGCAAATTGCATTTCCATAACCGCTTTATGATCGTTAATGGCCAAGCCCATACTGGCAGAAACAATGGCAGATTCGCAAATAGGCGTATTGCGAACACGTCCTTTCCCAAACTGCTCTAAAAAGCCTTCGGTGATTTTAAAAACCCCGCCGTATTCGGCTATGTCTTGCCCCATGATCACTAAATTCTCATGGCGTTCCATACTTTGCTTTAAGCCTTGTGCAATGGCATCGACAAAACGGATTTCTTCGGTATTTGAATTTTTTTCAATATGTTGGTAATCAAATGATTTAAACACATCATTTAATTCATTACTCTCAGTTGAACTTATAGCCTCTTCTCCAAAGGCAATGTCCAAATTCTCATTGATCTCCTGAACAATTTCGTCTTTAAAGCTGTTGATTTGCGTCTCGGTCAAAATACCTTCAGCCTGCAGAAAAGCAGCAAAGTTTTCAACGGGATCCTTAGCCGCCCAAGTGTCCATCAATTCTTTTGGGACGTATTTGGTTCCACTAGCTTCCTCATGCCCGCGCATTCTAAAGGTCTTGAACTCTACTAATACCGGACGTGGGTTCTCCCGCATATCATCCGTAATGGCTTTTAGCTGTTTGTATACTTCAAGGATATTATTGCCCTCAATAATGTGAGCCTCCATACCGTAGCCTTTTCCGCGATCGGCCAAATGCTCACAATTGTATTGTTCAGAAGTTGGTGTAGAAAGTCCGTAGCCGTTGTTTTCAATACAGAATAATACGGGCAAACTCCAAACAGAGGCTACATTCAAGGCCTCGTGTATATCTCCCTCACTGGTTCCTCCTTCTCCAGTAAATACCGCGCAAATCTGCTTATTCTCTTTGAGTAAATTTCCGAGGGCAATGCCATCAGCAACGCCAAACTGTGGTCCTAAGTGGGAGATCATCCCTACGATCTTATACTGCTGCGTTCCAAAGTGAAAACTGCGGTCTCTTCCTTTGGTAAAACCACTGGCTTTTCCTTGCCACTGCGCAAATAGACGATGTAATGGAATCTCACGCGTAGTAAATACACCCAAATTGCGGTGCATGGGAAGGATGTATTCTTCCTTGGATAAAACAGAAGCGACTCCAACAGAAATAGCCTCTTGACCTATACCACTGAACCATTTGGATATCTTACCTTGTCTTAATAAGATAAGCATCTTTTCCTCGATCAGGCGAGGTTTTAACATGCGTTTGTATAAGGAGATCAGGGTTTCGTTATCGAGTCCATCGATCGAATAATCAAAAGGTATGCTATGCTCTGCAGTAGATTTCATAGGTGATTTCTTCTGGTCAAATGTAGAAAAATTAAGTCGATGCATCACAGCGCTTTTGATTTATTTTGGCCGAATCGATCCGAGATATAAAATCGAGCTAAAGCCCCATTATTTAACGAATGAGCGGGAATTTTGATATATTTGTACTCGCAATTAATCCACTGACATGAACAATATTCCAAGCGTTGATCTGGCTGACTTTTTATCAGAAGATCCAACTCGAAAACAACAGTTTGTAGATCAAATCGGAACCGCTTATGAAGAAATCGGTTTTGTCTCTTTAAAGAACCACTTCCTCACTGATGAACTGGTTGATCAGCTTTACAAACAAGTAAAGACCTTTTTTGCCCTACCTCTGGAGACCAAGCAACAGTATGAAATTGAAGGTCTTGGTGGGCAGCGCGGTTATATTTCTTTTGGAAAAGAACACGCTAAAGGCAGAAAGAAAGGAGACTTAAAAGAGTTTTGGCACTTTGGTCAAGAACCAAGCGCCGATGCTAATTTAATTGAAGAATACCCCGATAACGTACAGGTCAGCGAACTTCCTGAGTTTAACGCAACTGGGATGGAGGCCTACCGTATGCTAGAAAAGACTGGAATATATGTTCTACGAGCTTTGGCCTTATATATTGGTGTGGATGAGCATTATTTTGATCACTGGGCCAGCAATGGAAACAGCATCCTAAGACCCATCCACTACCCTCCCATTACTGAAGAGCCGGATGGTGCCGTACGAGCAGGTGCACACGGGGACATCAACTTGATTACCCTATTGATGGGAGCTTCCACAGGAGGTTTACAAGTACTTCGCAAAGATGGAGAATGGATCGATGCTATCCCAAATGAAGACGAATTGGTGATCAATGTGGGCGATATGTTGGAAAGACATACCAATAATAAATTGCGCTCTACCATTCACCGCGTGGTGAATCCACCTAAGGAACAATGGGATCAGCCTCGCTATTCCATTCCATTTTTTATGCACCCGAGAAGCGATATGCGTCTGGATTGCATGCCAGAATGTGTGGATGAGCAGCACCCCAAAGCCTTTGACGACATTACCGCTGGAGAGTTTTTGCACGAACGCTTGGTGGATATTGGCCTAATTAAGAAGTAAATGGATCTGCAAGACCAATTAAAGAATTTGTTCCCGGATCACGTTCCGCAGCCCAGTGAAGACAAGGGCAATCAACCAAAACCAGAATTTTGGATTCAGGACGAGCCCCTGCTTTGCAAATACGAAAAACGTCGCGGTAAGCCCACAACCATCATAGCGGGTTATACCGGTGCCGCTTCTGATTTCAAACTCTTGGCCAAAAAGATCAAACAGTTGCTCAGTGTTGGTGGGGGTATTAAAGACGAACAGATCATTATTCAAGGTGATTATCGGGATAAGATCATGGAGTTTTTGAAAGCTCAAGGTTTCCAAGTAAAACGCGTTGGCGGATAATTATTGAAGACTATGGATATTCCAGAATCGGAATTGGTTCTAAACCCCGACGGCAGCGTATACCACCTCCACTTAAAGCCAGAGGATATTGCCTCTACGATCATCACTGTTGGTGACCCAGAGCGCGTCTCAAAAGTCTCTGCACATTTTGATTCCATTCGCTTTAAAACCAATAAGCGCGAGTTTGTAACTCATACGGGGACCTATCTCGGAAAGGAACTCACCGTGATCTCTACAGGGATAGGCACGGACAATATAGATATTGTGCTCACGGAATTAGACGCACTGGTCAATATCGACCTAAAAACACGTAAGGTAAAAGACACCCATACTTCTTTAGACATTGTGCGTATTGGTACCTGCGGAGGGCTACAGGAAGACATTCCGCTGGATTCTTTAGTAGTGAGCGCAAACGCAATTGGCTTTGACAATTTTGTTTACTTCTACGACCATCAAGGGCGTTTCAATACATCATTAAGCCAATCATTTATGAAGGCTTCTCAATGGAGTGCTCCCCTCTCCGATCCTTATTGCGTTGCCGCTGATGCCACGCTATTGGATCGTTTTGTTCATGCGGGCTTCCAAGCTGGAATAACGGTGACCAATGTAGGTTTCTACGGGCCACAAGGCAGAAGTTTGCGTATTCCATTGGCACAACCAGAACTCAACGGGGCCATGAAAGCCTTTGAATTTGAAGGCAAACGCATTTTGAACTTGGAGATGGAAACTGCTGGTATTTATGCCATGGCAGAACTATTGGGGCACAAGGCATTATCGCTCAATGTGATCTTGGCCAATAGAGAATTGGAAACATTTAGTAAGGATGCCGGGGCCGCTATCGACCGATTGATAGCTATTGCCTTAAATGAATTAGCAAGATGACGAATTTAAAGATCGGAGGAGTTCCAGAACATTTTAACCTGCCTTGGTATTTAACCTTACGTGAAAAGGCGTACTATCCAGAGGGAATCAATTTGCGTTGGCAAGACTTTCCAGGTGGTACTGGCGCCATGTGCAAAGCGCTGAGAGAAGGCTCCATAGACATGGCTGTGATCTTAACAGAGGGTATCATTGCAGATATTGCCAAAGGGAATCCTTCTAAGATCGTTCAGGTATTTGTTTCTTCTCCTTTGCGTTGGGGTATTCACGTGGCTGCGGAGTCAGAATATCAAAGCGTTGAAGATCTCAAGGGAACCAAGGCAGCGATCAGCCGATTTGGCTCAGGTTCTCACTTAATGGCCTATGTACATGCCCAACAAGAGGGATGGGATTTGGAAAAAGACCTTGATTTTGAACTGGTAAAAAATTTAAGTGGCGCTTTGGAAAAGTTACCTCAAGGTATTGGTGACTATTTCATGTGGGAGAAATTCACTACCAAACCCTATGTAGATTCTGGACTCTTTAGAATTGTTGGCGAATGCCCAACTCCCTGGCCTTGCTTTGTAATCGCGGTCCGTGAGGAACTCCTGGATAATCAACCGGAACTGGTTCGTGCCATTCTGGAGATTATCAACACTACTACTTATGAGTTTAAGCAAATTCCAGCCATTGACAGAATGCTGGCTAACCGCTACGATCAAAAACTGGAAGACATTCAATTGTGGTTGTCTCAGACCCAATGGAGTCAACAAAATTTGACGCAAGAGCAGGTCGCACAGGTTCAGGATCAGCTTTTAAAGCTCGATCTCATTGAAGAAAAGATAGAAACTGACAGAATTCTTTTTGATCTAAACTACACGTTTTCAGCTGAGTAAAGCTATAATTTAAACAGACACAGTCTTTTTTTTAAACTTTTTTTGGGCTTCAGCGCAACCCTTTAGGAAATCCCGCATCTAATTAGAGACTAATTAACAATTGAGGGATGACTTACTTCTTGATCATATTAGGCGGATTACTTCTGACCAACTTCCTATTACTTCAGTTCTCTTGTAACGACTGTAGCGAAGTGGAGGTTCCAGAGGAGGAATAATCAACCATCGCCATTACCAGTTAATGGGAGCCTTTCCCCGGGTTTCCAAATAGTCGTTTGTTTTACTAAAATGTTTATTGCCAAACCAATAGCCTCGGTTCGCACTGAGTGGTGAAGGATGTCCTGTTTCCATCACTAAATGCTGATCACGGTTAATTTTACGGCCTTTCTTTTTGGCGTAACCGCCCCAGAGCAGAAATACAAGTCCTTCTCGTTTATCATTCAAATGTTGAATCACAGCATCGGTGAATTGTTCCCAACCTTTATTCTGATGAGAACCCGCTTGATGAGCTCTAACCGTCAAAGTTGCGTTGAGTAAAAGGATTCCCTGGTCGGCCCAATGTTTTAGATTGCCGCGATTCGGCGCCGTGAAATCAATATCCGACTCCAATTCCTTGTAAATATTGACCAAAGATGGTGGAATGGCAATTCCTGATGGGACCGAAAAGCATAGGCCTTCAGCCTGACCAGGCCCGTGATAAGGGTCTTGACCAATGATCACCACTTTGACCTGGTCAAAGGGAGTAGCATTAAAGGCGTTGAAAATTAGTTTACCCGGTGGATAACACGTATGCTGCTGATATTCGCTGCGGACAAAATCGGTCAAAGACTTGAAATAGTCTTTTTCAAATTCAGCTTCTAATACAGAAGACCAACTGGGTTCGATTTTTACCTGCATAATGCGTATTTTTATAGCCTTTTAAAACACGAATTTACAATATAATCTCAAGGTGGTTTCAATACCTAAAAAGACATTAGAAGATCTCGAGTTTCCGCAAATGCTGGAGCATATTGCCGAGGGTTGTATCACCGCTTCTGGTAAAGAAGCCGTCGGTGCTTTGCAGCCTTTTAAGAGCAAAGCCCCTGCACTTGTGGCCTTAGAACAGACGCGAGAATTCTTGGCTTCGCTCAGTGGAGACAACCGTATTCCCAATCACGGTTTTGATTCTATAGACCGGGAAATCCATCTTTTGGATATTGAAAATAGCCAGATAGAACTCGAAGGCTTTAGAAAGATCGCAGCGCAGATCGCCACTATTGACACCTTGCAACGCTTTTTAAAAAAGAATAGAGAGTTCTATGTTGAACTGCACGATCAAGCCGAGGCTGTGGTACTATGCGTTCATTTAAAGGCCGCAATTGATCAAGTAGTTGACAGACATGGCTTGATCAAGGACGATGCCTCAGAGCAGCTCTTTGAGGTCCGTAAGCGCCTCAAGCACGTACGTGGGCAGATCAGCAGTTCCTTTAATCGCGCTTTGACTGCTGCGATCAAAAGTGACCATTTGGATGAGATTCGTGAAAGTGTTGTGGAAGGCAAACGTGTATTGGCGGTAAAAGCCATGCACCGCAGAAAGGTAAAAGGCGTAGTTGTAGGGAGTTCTAAAACAGGAAGTATTGTTTATATGGAACCTCGAGCTACTTTAGAATACGAGAACGAACTCAGCAACCTGCTCTATGAAGAAGCCGAGGCTATTAAAAAGATTCTCAAGGAACTCACCGACCTGCACCGCCCTTCATTAGAAGATCTACGAGATGGTCAGTCTTATTTGACACAGATCGATGTGCTCTATGCCAAGGCCAAATACGCCTTGTCCATTAACGCTTGCAAGCCTAGAATTGCCGGTGAAAAGCAGTTGATACTCAAGGATGCCTACCATCCGCTTTTATTGGTCAGCAATGCCAAGCGAAAGGAGAAGACCATTCCGCAGACTTTGAGTTTGACCAATGACAAACGCATCATTGTGATCTCTGGGCCTAATGCTGGGGGAAAGAGTATTACCTTAAAAACAGTCGGCTTGTTACAGCTCATGTTGCAGTCTGGAATTTTAGTTCCAGTGGATCCGACCAGTAGTTTTGGTTGGTTTGACCGGGTTTTGAGTGATATTGGAGACAATCAGTCCATTGACAATCACTTGAGTACCTACAGCTACCGACTCAAGCAAATGAACTACTTCCTCAAGAAATGCAACGGAAAGACCTTATTCCTGATCGATGAGTTTGGAACCGGATCTGATCCAGAACTAGGAGGAGCTTTGGCAGAAACCTTTTTGGAAGAGTTCTATGAGCGTGAGGCTTTTGGAATCATAACCACCCACTATACCAATCTCAAGCTGTTGGCCAGTGAATTGCCGCATGCCTTGAATGCCAATATGCAGTTTGATCCTAAGTCGCTAGAGCCGCTTTATACCCTTTTTACAGGAGAAGCGGGAAGTTCTTACACCTTTGAGGTCGCTCAAAAGAACGGAATCCCCTATGGACTCATCAATCGGGCTAAAAAGAAAATCGCTGCCGGAAAGGTTCGCTTTGACAAGACCATTGCCAATCTGCAAAAAGAACGCTCGGAGATCCGCAAAACCACGGCCAGTTTAAAATCCGAAGCAGAAAAGGCCAAAGAAGAAACCCGTCAGCTGGAAGAAACCCAGCAAAAAGTACAACAGAAGCTAGAGCGCTATCAAGAACTCTTTGATAGCCAACAGCGCATGATCCAATTGGGAAAAAAGATCGATGCTATTGCGGCTTCTTTTGCCAACCACAAACGCAAACGCCAGCTCATTGACGAAATCATGAAGTTGGTCGCTGTGGAGAATGCCAAGCGCAAACCCGTCAATAAACCTAAAGCTCCAGCGAAGAAAAAGGAAGACAAGGCTAAAAAGCATCAGCTTAAAGAAGAGGTAGAAAAAGAGATGGCGGTGATTCGCAAGCGCAAAAAGAAAGAAAAAGCGCAGCAAACCAAGCAAGAGGCCGCCAAACCTAAGGTACTGCCAAAGATTGGAGACCGCGTGCGCATGATCGATGGCAAAGCCATTGGAACCTTAGATTCCATTGAAAAAGATACCGCTGTAGTGAATTACGGTATCTTTACGACTAAAGTATCGGTAACCCAATTGGAGAAAGTATGAGTCAGGCAGACGGACATAAAATAATTCTGTTTGATGGGGTTTGTAACCTCTGTAATGGCGCGGTGACCTATGTGATCAAACGCGACCCGAAAGACCGTTTTAGATTTGCTGCCTTGCAAAGTGATATTGGGCAAGCCTTAGTTGCCGAACACGGTATTGACACGGCTCAGGTAGATTCCATCATCCTCATAGATCAAGGTAAAGCCTACACCAAATCTTCTGCAGCCTTGCGTATTGCCAAATACATGAAGGGTGGGTATCCCCTGCTCTACGGCTTCATGATCATCCCGAACTTTATTAGAAATTGGGTGTATGACTTTATTGCGCGCAACCGCTATAAGTGGTATGGTAAAAAAGAGAGTTGTATGATCCCAACTCCTGAATTGAAGGCCAAATTTCTTTGATCCCTCATCCACTAGCGAGACAGGCTTAGTCAAAAGCACTGTTCAATCATTCTATCTTGTTGCCCCCTAATTCTCAGGCTAGTTTTACACAAACTAAAATGTATCGCCATGAGAAGAATTATACCTTTACTCCTAGTATTATTGAGCCTTTCGGGTTGGGCCACAGAAAAGAAACCGGTTGAAACTACAATAGAATCCGTAACTGTTTATCGCGAGGGTGCTACGGTAACTCGCAGCGGTAGTGTCTTTTTAAAAAGCGGTGAAAACAGCCTACTCTTAAAGGATCTTGCGCCAGATATTGACGAGAATTCCATCCAGATCTCCGGTCTGAACAACGCCAGTGTGCGTTCCATTCTCTATAGAATTGATTACCTGGAGAAAAAAGCGCCATCACAGACTTATCAAGCGCTTCAACTCAAACAAGATCAGATTGAGCGCTCCATTAAATTTATCAATAATACCGTTGCCGGTTATAAAGAAGAACTCAAGATCCTAGGAAAAAATCAAGTGATTCATGGAGATCAGAGCAATATCTCGATTGAACGCGTTAAAGAAATGACGCAGTATTACAGAGATCGCACCATCACCATCAATAATGAGTTGTTGAATCTTCAGTACGAGATTGACAGTTTAAAACTGATCAAAGTGGATCTATACCGAGAAATGACCGCATTGCAGACCGATAAGAATGAAAAGCGCGGAGTTATTGAATTTATTATCGATGCACCTGTAGCAACAGCAATTGAGCTAAGTGTGAGTTATACCGTCGCAACTGCGGGCTGGTACCCTACTTATGATATTCGCGCTACCAGCACTACGGCTCCTGTGGACATTCTTTACAAAGCCAATGTATATCAACAAACCGGTTCGGACTGGAAAGACATCAACCTGATCCTATCGACCGGAGATCCAACTACCAACAACACCAAACCTGTTTTATCACCTAAATACTTAAACTTTGGAGCTAGCTTTAGCAGCAGTTTACCTGCACAAAGCAGTGCTGTGAAGTACAATCCTACCATTCGAAAAGTAAGCGGAACCGTTGTGGATGATTCTGGGCTACCCTTACCTGGGGTAAATATCATTGAACAGAACACCTCCAACGGAACGCAAACCGATTTTGACGGGAATTATACGCTAAACATTCAAGGTGGACGTAATTTAGTCTATAGCTATATCGGTTTTGAATCTGTAGTGATTCCTATTCACGCTTCACGCATGGACCTACAAATGCAGGTAGATCCAGAAGCTTTAGAAGAAGTAGTCGTCATTGCTCAAGGTATTCGCAGAGAAGCAAAGGCCTTAGGGTATGCCGTATCAACCGTTACAGCAGACGATCTTGCAGGCTATAGTCAATACGGAGTTGCCAGCGCATTGAGTGGCAAAGCATCTGGTGTTAATATTACCGCGCAAAGCGGAGTTAGTGGAAGCGCGACTAGTGTGGTTATTAGAGGCTACAGCAGCCTTACCGGATCTGATAAGGCCTTGTTCATTATTGATGGGATCCCTTACAGTTCAGATGCTTTGAATTTAGAAGGGAGTCTAGGATCCACAAGCTTTTTAAACATACAGCCTGAGGATATTGTTGACGTGAACGTCCTGAAAGGAAATGCAGCGGCCACGCTTTATGGAACCGCCGGGCGCAACGGTGTGGTGGTGATCACTACCAAGTCTGGGGAAGGCTTGACGGGCGTTGGGAATGTGAAATTTGCCGGCTTAACTACCATGCGTTTTGAGATTCCAAAGTCGCACACCATCAATTCAGATGCTAAGATCACCGCGATTGATCTGGATAAATTTGAATTGGCTGCAGACTTCAGTTATTATGCCGCTCCTGGGCTTAATGAAAATGTATTTCTAACGGCAAAGATCAAGAATTGGGAAGCTTATGATCTTTTGCAAGGAGAAGCCAATATCTACTTTGATGGGAACTTTGCAGGAAAGACGCTTATCAATCCAAATGTGGCTAGCAAGGGAATTCAAGTTTCCTTAGGGCCAGACAATGCCATTGTCATTGCACGTAAGGAGAAGCAGAATTTTAAAAGCAAGTCCTTCTTGGGTGGAAATCGAGTACTGGATCGCGCTTATGAGATCACGGTAAAGAACAACAAACCTATTGATGTGGAGTTGATCATTGAAGATCGAATCCCGATCTCTCAAAACAAAGAGATCAAGGTTGAAGATATGGCCTATGGCGATGGAAAGTACAATGAACAGACAGGAATCATACGTTGGACTTTAAAACTGCCGCCGAAAGCTACGGGAGAAAAGAGCTTTAGCTTTACCGTAAAACACCCAAAAGAAGAAATGATCAATCTCTAAAAAGAAAGGCCCCGAGCGGGCCTTTTTTATTTTAAGTTCTGTAAGATGAAATCGATCTTGGTATTGGTGTTGTCATTCTTTTCAAAAGCGTGATTATGGTACTTTGGCCCTAGCGCAATCCCTTCTTTAAGCCACAGATCAATGAGCGGTTTATTCTCTAAGGTCACTTTACCGGTGAGTAAGGTATTGAGATCTTCTCCGCGGTGATAGAAATCATAGATCTTCTTCAAACCTGTCAAGTAAAGATAATCTTTGGTATATCCGCCACCGCGATGCACGCGTAAAGCTATAGAGAAGGCTTCATCCTTATTGAGTTTATACTGGGCATAAAGCAGATCAAAGGTGTCGCAGAAGTTATATCCTTTAAGCAGACTGTCTACCGCTAAAACGCGATACGCGAGCTCTTTTAAACGATACAGCGTTAAGCAATCACTCATATACTCGCTCATTACCGCCAAGCCTTCTTGAGTCTCCACATTGTTTGGAAAGCCGTTAAAGAAAAGCTGAACGGGTTGTCGCATTCCGTTAAAGGTGGTCACCATATGTACCCCGATCTCGTGATTGGCCAATACTTTAAGCTGATTGGCACTAAAGCGGTGATTCTTTTTCAAAACCAAGGTCTGGGTATTGTTCAGCACCATGGCCGCGGCACTTAGTTTAGTGCTCAGCTTGATCTTGAATTTAAAGTCGTAGCGTTTGGTGAATTCTTTAAAATAGGCTTCAGCCTCTTCTACCCCATAGACGGGGAACATTTCATTGTTGTAAACCTCGTCTTCAAAATGCAAAATAAAACGTGCATTTTCAACGTCTCTTTGTCTTGGCGTTCCAAAGCTACGGAGGGAATTGTAATAGAATTTCTTCCCTTGCCCAATGGTCTCAATACATTTAATCAGTGCAGAGTATTCATCAATTACTTCTTTGTAAAAGCTGTAACTGGCCTGATCTTCTAACTCATCGATCTTTATGGAATAGAGTTCGCGCTGCAACAAATGCGGATCAAAATCGATCTTGCGATAGCGAAAGTTTGGTTCCAAATTGTAGCGATGCGCAAAGAACTGTCGCTTTTGATCTTCTATATTGATCGGATTGACATAGTTCAACAATTCAATCTTACGCACCAATTTGTGCAATTGCTGATCTATTTCAAATAACTTCGGATGGGTCTCTTTTAGGGAATCAATCATAAATTAACGCGAAAATTCATTGTAAAAGGCCGTAGCATGGGCCTTTACGCGGTCTCTCATCTGCTCTTCGATCGCGTGTACTACCTCGGGATAAATGATCTGTTTGAGCTCATCACAATAGATCTTTTTGTATTCCGTGGCCAGTACTAAAGTATTGTCAAAATGTTGGGTAATGTATTTTAAAAAGTAGCCATTACCTTCAAAGGTGTCGTTGATCTTGGAGGTCGCTTCTATTCCGCATGGGATAACCAGCTCGCTCAAACTCACACGCCATGATTCAACATGTGCGCCAAAACGATCGTTATCAATGTTTTTAGTACCTAAATTGATCACAGGCACTTCCCGATCCCAGCGACGCCAATTGTAAGAGTGCATATCATAGACAATCACACTTTTGTGCTTGCGCTCCAATTGATCGATCAAAGCTTGGACCACTCGATAGAAATTGTGGTGCTTGTCAAGGCTTCGTTGCTTCATGTTGGGATCCAAAGGAGCTCTCCAAAGCTTCTTCCCCCAAGCATCCTGATAGATAGCGGATTCTGGCGCGCGATTCAAATCGTACTCAAAACGCGAATCACAGCCGGCTATTACAATGGGGTGGCTAATGACCATATTCTTGGTCTCCGGATCTTCCTCGAACCAACGTTCGTATTCTGTATGCAGGCAATTGTCCCAAAGTTCTTCCCTAAATTGATGTCCATCGTGTACAGCGCCGCAAACGTAGGGCGCATAATCGTCGATCTTCAGGGTAAAAGAATAATCCTCCGCTACGGCATGAAAAGGCCGCTCCGCTTGGATGTGGGCTATAATTTGATCTACGCTGAGTCTTTCCATTAGGCTTCATCCACGTGTTTGCGCAGTTTGGTGCGGCGTTCAAACGCTTTTACGCGTTCTAAAACCTTATCCTCAACAAAGTCGATCACCTTTTCTTGCAGGCGTGATTTGTATACTTTGTTGATGTATGTAATTCCTCCAGGAGACATCACATTCACTTCAACCAGCTTGCCGTTGATCACATCGATCCCTACAAAATAAAGTCCGTCTTTGACCAATTTGGGTCCGATTCTACGGCAGAGTTCTTTTTCTTGCTTAGTTAGGCTGTGTTTTTGTACCGAACCACCAGCGCTCACATTAGAGCGGTGATCTTCTTCACCAGGCACGCGCTTCATGGCGCCAATTGGGCGTCCATTGAGTAAAAGGATTCTCACGTCTCCTTGATCTGCACCTTCAATATATTCTTGTAAAATTACATAGTTGGTCGTACCGTCATTGTTATCGATATAGAAGTCTAAAAGCGAGTTTATACTTAACATAGCGCGCTTCTCAATAAGGATGACACCAGATCCTCCAAAGCCATTCAAAGGTTTAAGGATCATCTTGTCCGGACCTTCCTTAATGATCTTTTTGAGGTATTCCTTGTTCTTGGTAACGTGCGTACGCGGAATGATCTCATTATTCTCATCCTCAAAAACCGCTGTGTAAAGCTTGTTATTAGCTCTGCGGATACCGTCCAAATCATTCATGATGAAAACATCATCCTTTACAGAATCCAAGAAGTTTAACATGATCATATCCAAAGGTGGATTCGATCTTAAAATGATCACGTCAAAACCGGCCAAAGGAAGCATCTCTTCATAGAGTTCCGTTTTGGCGTGGAAGGATTTTAAATTTTTAGAAACTCTTTCTGGACGCTTTATACAACGACAAAAGGCATAGGCCACACTGTCGCGAATGGTCAAATTAGCAGGCGTTGTTATGGCCGTACCGTGACCGCGGCGTACAAATTCATGAATGAGCGACAAGGTAGTGTCGTTCTCTGGGTCCATATCCTCCCAAGGATACATGATAAAACAAACATTCATAATTGGTTGGTGATTGAAGTTTATCGAACTTTTTTGCAATTTACATTGTAATGATATAAAAATTAAATGACTGCACTATGATTTTTCAAAAGCAATCGTACATTTACATAAAACATACACAATGGATACTGATAAAATTATAGATCAAGCTAGTGAATTAGCTACCGAATACGGCCTCAAGGTCATTGGAGCCATAGTGATATGGATCGTTGGATCCTGGATTATCAAAAGACTGCTGGGTTTGGCGCGCAGAGCCATGAACAAGTCGAGTTATGAGGAAAGTCTACAGAAATTCTTGTTGAATCTCTGCGGATGGATCCTAAAAGTATTACTCATTCTCGCGATTCTAGCCAACCTTGGAATTGAGACCACCTCTTTTGCTGCTGTATTAGCTGCAGCCGGTTTGGCCATAGGTATGGCACTTCAAGGCTCGCTTTCCAACTTTGCGGGTGGGGTGATGATCATGATCTTCAAACCGTTTAAAGTGGGAGATCTTATTGAAGGGCAAGGAGAACTCGGTGTGGTTAAGGAGATCGAGATCTTTACCACCAAACTGACGTCACCAGAAAACAAATTGATCATTGTTCCTAACGGAGCACTTTCTAATGGAAACATCATTAATTATTCTGCCGAAGGAACACTACAGATCCGTCACACTATTGGTGTTTCATATGATTCAGATATCAAACAGACCAAAGAGGTTCTAATGAAAGTACTGACCGATCAAGCAGAGGTTTTGAGCAATCCCGCTCCTACAGTAGACGTGTCTGAGCTTGCCGACAGCTCTGTTAACTTCGCTGTGCGTCCTTGGGTGAAGACCGAAGACTATTGGACGGTTTACTTCAACACCCTTGAAAACGCTAAGTTCGCTTTAGATGCTGCTGGTATTGAAATTCCTTACCCACATCAAGTGGAGATCCAAAAGCAGGGATAATTCAAATAGAATTGTAAAATTAAAAAAGGGCCTTAGCGGCCCTTTTTTTATGTTTAGTTACTGGTGATTCTTATGTTATCTATAGCGATGTCTTCATCGTCTGAGTTCAAATTAAAGGTAATTCGAATATCCAAGGTAGTCCCTGTTCCAGTAATGGGTGCGTTGAAGTTAGTCCACGTATCCGTGATCACGGTTCCGTCTCCTACTCCATCAAAATCAGTATCTAAGGCGGGTTGACTGTTAGAACCAGATGAAATATCAGCCTCGACAGCTAATAGATTTTGATAACCTCCACCATCAATTTGGTATTCTATTAAGAGTTGATCTCCTGTAGCATCCCAATCTTCATTGGCACCTTCGTCATCTTCCGCTATCAAAATATCCAATTCTAAATTGATGCCACCAGTAATATCAATCCCTGTAATGGTTAAAGTCTGATTACTCGTATAACCTGCTTGGCCGTCAATATCTTGAGCGGCAAAGAAAAAAGTCCCGTCTGGAGAACCTGAGAATGTCACTGCTTCAGATGCAGGAGTAAAAGCTAAATCAGACAACTGTGCACGTGAGAAATAGTCATCAAAGCCAGACCGAATAAACTCTGGATTGCTCAGGGCATAACGAACCCCAGCCCCGTCAGTCTCAAAAGATTCTGTATAAGGCAAAGCGTAAGAACCATCGTCATCCAAAATAGTCAAGGTATGTACCTCTGGTGTACCGATGGTC
>NZ_JABSPU010000058.1 GCF_013214815.1 Gilvibacter sp. | reverse complement strand
GCGCTTTATGACCGAATTGCTGCGCAAGCTAGCCTTGGTGGCTATTTTTGCGCCCGTTGTTGCCGGAATCGCATTAGGACTTGATATGCCCATGGAACATTTGCTCATTCCTGTGGCTATGGCTTCTAGCTGTGCATTCATGTTGCCTATGGCCACTCCGCCAAACGCCATTGTCTTTGCCAGCGGATACATCAAGATCAAAGACATGGTACGCGCAGGATTCTTTCTGAATCTACTGGCAGTAGGACTATTGTTTATATTTCTGAAACTGGTGATTCCTTTTGTTTTCTGAAGAGGTTAAATCGGGCCAAATCAAAAAAATTACACAGAATACCGCGACGCATTAGTGACAGGACTTTTTTATTTATAAATTTGAATCAATGAATCCCTCTGCAGCTGGTTGGATAGATAAATTTTTTCACGAGTTTTCAAATGAAGACCTCTTAGTCCCTTTTGAACCCAAAGGGCATTTCTATACCCAATTGCGAAAAACGGGCTTTGTTTATGGCAATTCTGTTGCAGCTTTGATCAATAAGCCCATCAGTGAGCTCAATCTCACTGCTGCAGAATTGAACAAAGCCAACTTACTTCACAGTCTTTACGTAATCTATTACAAGCAAACTCAAGTTTCTAATGTCAAAAAGTTCTTAGAACACGCCATTAGTTTTTACCGAGAGATCGATCGCGGTCGCATGAGTCTACTTTCTAAACTGTCATTGGGTAAATCGGTTAGTAAGAATCTAGAGAAGATCCTATCTGCTCGAATTTTGGAGAGTGATGCTACATTAAAAAAAGAGCAAACCTATGCGTTTTCTAATGTACTCTTGGCTACAGATCTGTTGACCTATCAGATCTATTGTGATTCTCCGATGTTGGCGAAGAACTATGCTATTTCTTTGGAAAAGGCTATTGCCACTTATTGCTTCGGAGCTTTACAGTCAAAAACCAAGCAAGATAAATACGATATCCTGCTCTTAGAGCTGTTTGAAATGGCTGGATTAAGCACCACAGCGGCTCCCTTAGAGATGTTCTTTAGCGATACGCATATGACCCTAACAGCACCTTATCTGTTAGACCTCTGCTGTATGGCCATTAAAGATGATTTAAAAGTAGAAACGTCTGAGCGTGAATACATCTTACATTTGGCCATTCAATTGGGCTTAGAACAAGAAGAGGCACTCGTGGCTTTGGATGAGCTTGAACTCTTTATGGAAGAGCATGAGAATGCCATTCACTTTTTCAATCACACGCATCCGGTTCAGCATTTCTATAAGCAGACCAGCAGCACTGTTGAGCGCTTGATTTTGCGTAACAAAAAGCGTCTCATCAAAGAGCTCAGCGAAAGCGGAGAGCTGCTCGTGCTTTTAGGGCAATCTACCATGCGTGAATTGGACGCTAAAGAAAAAGACAAGGTCAAAGATCAACTTTTGGATATGTTCAAAAGCATTCCTTCACTGACCATTTTTCTTTTACCTGGCGGAAGCCTTTTATTACCGCTGTTCATCAAGTTTATTCCTAAACTGCTTCCCTCAGCATTCAACGAGAATCGCATTGACGACGACAAATAAAAAAACCCCCGCTTAAAGCGAGGGTTTCTTTACGAAAGGTTTGTCGTAATTATTGCTTCACAACACGTTTAACCGTTTGTCCCTGATCTGTGATGATCTGAACAAAGTATAGTCCTGAAGCCACATCGTTTAGGTTGAACTGAATTTCAGCTCCAACACCTTGTACGTTTAGTCTCTTGATCAAACGCCCGTTTACGTCGTAAAGGTTCACGTCTTCAACAATCGCAGTACTGCGGTTGCGAAGGGTCAGATCTCCTTGACTTGGGTTCGGATATAGTGTGATCACATTGTCAATTCCAAATTCGTCTACACTCAATACTCCTTCTACAGTAAGGGTGAAAGTACAGTCGCTAGAGTTTCCTGCAGCATCTGTAGCAGTAAGTGTTACGGTATAATCTCCAGGTCCTAACTCAGCACCAACTGCAGGATCTTGCGTAATTGTTGGATCCTCTGGACAGTTATCTGAGAAAGTAGCAGATAGTGAGTAATCTGGAACTACATATGGTAGTCCGTCTTCAATTACATATACTTCATCTTCAGGGCAAGTGATCTCAGGAGCAATGTCCTCAGCAATTACTTGCGTCAGTGTACGCGGAGCAACACAACCCGCAAAGCCGATTCCGATGTTCTCGTTAGGCTCCCCATAAGAAGCTTCCAAACAAGTGTTTGGCCAGTCTAATGCGCTGTCTGAATCTCCGTTACGTTGGAAAGAGTCGTTACAGTTTGCTGTAAGAGCAGCACCTGAACCAACCCAGTCAAGATCGGCAGCAGTAATATTGAATCCAGCTACATTAATATCAAAAGTAGCAAGAGTTGCACTGTCTACGTTCCAGAACGCAGAGTCAACTACATTACCAGAAGGATCTAGAATAAGGATCCATCCTGAATCAGGAGCGTCGTTATCCCACCATAGATTACTTCCCCAGTAGTCAGCGTCACCTGCAGTATCGTTCCAAGCAATGGCCTCATCTTCATCCATAACACCTAAAGTCTGAACCACAGGGTTCACAGTATTGATGTTAGAGAATGGCTCTTCACTCACAACTACTCGGTAACCAGTATAGTCAGTTTGTACTCCTACGTTTTGGATCTCAAAACGGTCTGGAGTTTCGAGAGTTACTTCAGAAATTACCAATTTAGACAAGAAGTCATCAGCAGTCTCTTCAGCCCATAGATCAACAGAACCTGTTGGAGTGAATGTGTAGTCAGTACCTTCAAATAAGAAAGCTCCTCCTACCTCAGCGTCAAACCAACGAATGTTGTTAGCAGGATCTGAAAGTGTAGCAGTTACAGTTACCTCATCTCCGATACATACGTCAGTAACACCAGTTGTCAATGGAGAATCTGGAGTTGCCAATACTTCGATATCATCCGTAGCTACAGAAGCCGAAGCACAAGCTGAATCTCCAATTTCATAAGTGATTGTGTGAACTCCGACACCAGCCACAGCTGGGTCAAAAGTATAAGTAAGTCCGTCTCCGTTGTCAGTAACACCAGGGCCGCTGTAAACACCACCAATTGGGCTACCAGCTCCTGTTACTTCAAAAGCCTCTTCAGTAGAACATACGTCTGAAGGAGCAGTAAAGTTAGCTTCTCCAGAAGGAGTGTCAAAGTTCTCAGTTCCGTCAGCTACACTGAAAGAAGAACCTTGAATAGCGTTGATACCAAGACCACGCTTAGCAAATGCATCCCAAATGATACATTCGTTAGCACCTCCGTAGATAGCAACGTCTGCCGCTAGAATAGCGTCACGCCCGTCTACAAAACCAGGACTGCATGGTTGAAGCTTCATCGCTTCAGTAACCAAGGCAATAGCCATAACGTTACCAGCATCTAACGAAGCATCTCCTGTAAAGTTGTAAATATCAGCATCCCATCCGTTAGCGTCAATCAAGCCCCAGGTCATTTCCCAAAGCATCATGGCCCAAACAGATCCTACTCCGTGAGGAATAGCAGACGACTGAATAAAGTCATACGTCTGTGGGTTGATGTTCATGTCAGTACTGTATGGGAAAGGACGAATCCCAGCTCCATCAGGACCTTCATTAAATAGGTAAGTACCTACTCCACGTGGATCAACACCAGCGTCTCCTGGCTCCATAGTCATTACAAGACCGTACCAGTCAGACCATCCTTCTCCCATCTGTTCAGAGTTACCTAAACATCCAGCAGCTCCAGGTCCACCAGTCAAACGGTTAGAAATACCGTGTCCGTATTCGTGGATAATTACAAGGTTGTCATAGTCACCATCACGAGAACCACAAGTATACATCTGCATACGTGGGTTTCCTCCGTCTGGTGGAGTTCCGAAGTTTGCGTTACAAGTTCCAGAACCGTCTTGGGCTTCAGAATCTACGGAGTCTCCTCCGATTCCACCACCACCGTAGTTATTTTCTTGGAAGTTACCGCCAGCTTCATCAAATCCATACTGATACAAAACATCATGGATGATGTTAGTCCAGTAGAACAAGTTAGTTACTGCAGCAGCTTCGTATTGGTTTGCAGGAGAATAAGCGATATCCCACTCGAATCCTACACCCCCGAAGAACAAGTCAGATCCACCGTCAGGTTGGAATCCTACATTGTCTCCATCTTCATAGGCGTTAGCGTTGTTACCACGAGTTGTGGTGAATTCAGCTCCGGCAACACCGTTAGTATCGTGCCATCCAAATGGAGAAGCCGTTGGGTCTGCAGGGTTCACTTCGAAAGTACGATCTCCGAAGAACGGACTTTCTAGTGGTAGAGCGAAAACTTCATAACATTCAACGCATCCACCAGCGTCAGCAGCAGACTTGTCTACAGCAGGCTGAAGATTCAGGTTGAAGTTGGCTCCGTGATCATGTCCACTGTGATCGTGATCTGCGTGGTCGTGTTCAAACTCACAGCTTACCATCCAGT
The DNA here is from genome assembly GCF_013214815.1 of Gilvibacter sp. GTDB lineage: Bacteria > Bacteroidota > Bacteroidia > Flavobacteriales > Flavobacteriaceae > Gilvibacter. The sequence continues at coordinate 12,446 of NZ_JABSPU010000058.1, read as the reverse complement.
TTACGCGATCAATGATTTGACCCGTGCTAGCATCAACTCGCACAGACCACCAGTTTTGCTGGCCGATCTCTAAAATAGAAAGATCCCAAGCAAGGGTAATGTCTCCTTCTTCTGATTTTTGGTAAGTAAGCGCTACTGGAATCTCTAAAAGCGAGATACCACCGTCGCTCATTAGCATCTTTGGAGATCCTTCAGACAGGTCCTCAACAATAGAAAATGATTTTGTCGGCGTGTAGCCCAATGCATTCGCCGCTGCAGCAATAGCTCCATCAGCTGAAAGGCCAGGGCTGGTCATTCCACTCGATTTGTCAATTGATTGTGAAACAAAACCATTGTTCATTTTCAAAAGTGTTCCATCTGGCATGATGTGCGCAGAGGATTCTGAACCATATACAGGAATTCCATTTACAAGTTGTCGGTAGTAAACGTGAGTAATTCCACTCACCTTACTAACGTTTTGGTTTGTGATCTCGAACTCAATGTCTTGAGACGTCAGTCCGTGATTTTCTTTTTGTTGGCTTAAGTAGTTAGAGATGGTTGTTGTTGCATCCTGAGCGAGTGATTGCAGCGTGAACAAACTGCATAACCCAAGGAGTACAACCAGGGTACATTTTTTCATAGAATTTTGATTTAGCGTTTTTGTTATTCTAAATGTGCCCTAAAGTATTAAAAAAACTATGAATTTGATAACAGAAATTTAACAAAAACTATCAAATGTTAGTTTTTTTAACATTTGGGAATAATTTTGTTTAAACTTTCGCTATCAAGGTATTACACCCTTACTCCAACCAAAGTTTGAAGTCTTTAACGCGTTCCCGTGCCACGATAACGTCCTGATCCTTATAACTCTCTAACTTAATTTGCAAGCGGGAGTTTGTATAAGAAATGATGTCTTTAATCGCATTGATATTGATGAAGAACTTTCTGTTGATGCGGAAAAAAGTGGCAGGTTCCAGCTCATCTTCTAACTGTTCTAAAGTAGTATCCAGCAAATAATCACGCCCTTCAAAGGTATGCGCATAGGTGCCTTTATTCTCGCTGTAAAAGCATTCGATCTCATCTACCGGAATCATGCGCAAATGCTGTCCAATCTTAACGGTAAAGCGTTTTTTGTATTCTCGCTCCACTGGATTGGTCAATAGTTTTTTGATATCCTCAAAGTTGAGCTGCACATTAGAAGATTGCTTTTGCTGAGTCTTGTATTGGTTCATAGCAGCGATCAGCTCGTCTTCATCAATAGGTTTGAGCAAGTAATCAATACTGTTCAATTTAAACGCTTGCAAAGCGTATTCATCATAAGCCGTGGTAAAGATTATTGCGCTGGTGATTTCGATTTTATCAAAGATCTCAAAGGAGAGTCCGTCACTCAATTGAATGTCTAAAAAGATGACTTCCGGGTGTGAATTCTCAGAAAACCAGGCTACGGATTCTTCAACAGAATGCAATAAGGTCAAAACCTCAACATCTTGTGCTTCTAGCAAGCGTTTTAAACGGCGTGCTGACGGCTTCTCGTCTTCAATGATTAATACTTGCATAATAGACTTGCGGTAGGTTAGTAATTTAAGTGCTGTTCTTCTTCCTCTTCTTCTCGCATGAACTCACGGATCTTGCGCTCTTCCCAGTTTTTAATAAAGCCGAGTTTATCACTGAATACCCACAGTCCGTGGAAGAACAAACCTATACCCCAGAAAAGTGGCGTGGTAATGATAGACCAATGCGGGATCTCAAAACCGATGTTCCCTTCATTAAAAACTAATACTCTAATTAATATAATGGCCGTATTCACAATTAGGTAAACCACTAGGTGGTTGTAGAAACCCTTAATGTTTTCTACCTTTTTCTTAGCACGGCCGTATTTAGACTCTTTATATTTTTCCATGATTGATGACTGTTTTTTGGTTATTCCCAGCGTTGGCCTGAATTGTAATTCTTATCAGTATCCCAGTTGATCTTATCGTCCCAGGACTCCTCCTCTTGTCGACCTCCATTTTCATGGAACTCTTCTTCACGCATGAATTCACGGATCTTGCGCTCTTCCCAATCGCGATTGAACACCGGGCTCAATCTAAAGGCTTTAATGGCGTGGATAACCAATCCGATTCCCCATCCAAAGGCGGCCCACAAAAACCAAACGTAGCTAAATCCGTTGGTTGTGTAATTGATCCAAGCCAAAAATGGAATGATGATCACGTACCACATCAGACTGGTGTAAAACTTTTTAAGCTCTTCCACGCGTTCTTTAGCGCGGATGTATTTGTTTTGATTTTTAGGACTGTTACTCATGATTTTTAAATTTGATACTCAAAGATATTTAAGGACTCGGGCTGTGACAATTCTTTAGGACCGAACGGTCGTTTTTAACTGCTGAATTGTATTACAGATCATCTTTGTCCATAAACTCGCGGATCTTGCGCTCTTCCCAGTTCTTACCCAGAAGCGGATTGTAACTAAATACTTCCATAGCATGACCCACGACTCCCAGTCCCCATCCACCTATAGGAAACAAGGCCCAAGGAAAATCCGTAGTTCTTAGGTTCAAATAAATAAAGACAGGTACAAAGATCAGATAGATGGCAAAATGCACGTAAAATCCTTTGATCTTATCCACGCGCTCTTGGGCACGCAGGTAACGTTTTTCACTGATATATTCTTGTTGTGTATTCATTGTAGTTGCTTTTTGTTTAGTAAGCAGTGGTATAGCCACTACAAACTCTTTGTTGACTTCTGAGATCAAAACGGGTCTATCTGTCAATAGTTGATAGCGTTGTCTGATGTTTTGCAATCCTACGCCACTACTCTTTTTGACTACCTGTTTGGGTTGAATATTGTTTTTAACCACTAAGGCGCCGTCTTGCTCATAAATAGTGATCACCAAGCGTTTACTGGGTGTCACCATATTGTGTTTTACCGCATTTTCCAACAGCAATTGCAAACTCAAAGGCACTACTTTGGCATCTGGGTTTTTTAGGTTTTGCGGCGGATTGTACTCAATCGCTTCTTCAAAACGCATCTTCAGCAGCGAAATATACAGTTGTGCAAAATCCAGTTCTTCCTGCAGAGTAACCAAGTCTTTGTTCTTCTGCTCTAAAACATATCGGTATACCTTAGAGAGTGAAGTGGTAAACTTGGTTGCCGCTTTTGGATTCTCTTCAATCAGACTGGTAAGCACGTTCAAACTGTTAAACAAAAAGTGCGGATCCAGTTGATTTTTCAAAGCGTCAAAACTCGCAGCTGCAGATCCTGCGATCTTCTTTTGCTCTTTGACCTGTGTATCACGAGTAAACTTGTAATAGTAAAAGGTGTAATAAATGCTGAGCATCACCACAGTGATCATTAGCGCCACCATGTAGTACTCCGGCTTTTCAGAGGCTAAAAAGTCACTGATTGCCTTTCCTTCTAAAATCGTGTGTATGAACAATCGGATCACCGCTATGGCTACTATGGTAGCACCTAAGCTGGATAGAATCGATTGCGAGAGGTTTTTAGCTTTAAAGAACTGCCTTCCGTATTTATTGACAAAGTGACTGATGATGTACCCGTTGAGCACAAATAAGACCACAGAATAAATTTGATTGATGGTAAATTCTGTCAATAGCTCGCTAAAGGATTCTATGCGCCATCCCAACATATAGCTGATGATCATCAGCACGATGAAGATGATAATTCCGAATCCAAAACCGCGGATTGCTTCTTTAAAGAATCGAGTCATAATTAGTTATTACAAGTTCTGTCAATTACTTTAAGGCCGTAGCCCTTTCCGTGCTGCGGATAGAACTCTTCACTGGCCTGAAAGTTGTCATATAAAAGTATGGCTTTTTGCAAATCTTCACAGAATTCTGCGGGATCTTGTCCAAAAAAGCTGGCTGACCCCATATCCCATTCCAATTTCCCCATGGCTACACGTGGGTTCTCAGGATCGATTTTAGCTGCCTTTTGATAGATGGCTGCTACTTTGGGTGCATACTGCATCCCGTACTTTTCTCCGTCAAAAGCTACCCAAGAGATGTACCATTGTGCCTCTACTACCAACAATTCTGGATTGCTCGGGCTTACCCCTTTAGCCAGATTCAAATATTCCTGAGCCTTGTTGAGCATGGCGGTTCTCTTGTCCAAATCCATTTCTTCATAGCTCTCAATAGTATTGATCAGGGCTACGTAATAAGCGGGCAACCATTGGTCAGTTTCTACATTAGCGATGCGTTCAAAAATGTTTGAGGCCTCCATTGGTTTGTCCTCTCCCCAAGTGGTCAGTGCTTTTTGCATACCTTTTTGGTAGGGAGTTTGTGCTGTGACACCAAAGGCCACAGAGATCATTAAAGCGAAAGTAAATACGAGTGTTTGCATGACTGTTGTAATTAATATGTCGTAAATATCTGGGCTTGTTAGTGCATTTCACACTTTAGTAGACCCAACTGTTGCTTTTTGCTGATGAAGTGTAATTATGGCTTAAAGGTTGTCCAATTGGTTGTCTGTTCCATCATCTGAGATGGTCCAAAAGAAACCGACAAAAAAGAACTGATCTGCTGCCGGCCGCAATGCGCGGCGGTCAAATTGACCGTTTGCGTTGGGCGTATTGGCATACTGATACCCGTTCACATTTCTGAAGCCCAGCATATTGTTTACAGAGAAGTACAAGATCTTTTGTTGGTCAATAAGATAAGCCCAATTGAAACTCAAACTGTGAAAGTCTTTGGTCTTTTCTTGTAAAAATCCAGGCCTGTTGAGATCCGTGTAAGTTCTTCCACTGCCGTATTGATAGCTCCAACCCAATTGACTCTTGAGCTTATCTACCCAAAGTTTGGTAACCACAGAGAGGTTGTGGGTATTGGCAAAATTAGGTGTAGCCGCCGTTGGAAAGTTTTGATACTGTCGCTCGGTATCCAGATAAGAATAACTCACCCAATAGTCTAGATTCTTTATGGATGTATTATCTCTCCAAAAGAGATCAAAGCCTTGTGCATAGCCGTCTCCGGCGTTTCCAAATTGACTCTCAAAACTGGCCATCTCTGTATCAAAGGTGACTAGATCATTATAGTCTTTACGGTACAGCTCTGCTCTGAAGATCTTCCCTTCATGGCTGAACTGATAGTTTAAGATATAGTGTTGCGTCATCTGCGGATCCAATCCAGGAGAAAACTTTAAAAAGTCATTCCCAACCTGCTGATAGAAGTTTCCATAAGCCAGGGAAAGCTGACTGTGTTTCCCTGTTTTATAGGCTGACGAAACTCGCGGCGCTATACTAAAACGGTCGTTGGCTTGGGTGTACTCCCCGCGCACCCCAAGTTTTACGGCGAACTTCTTGGAGAAAATGATATCACTTTCTGCAAAGGCTGCACTGATGTTATTATTGAAACCGTAATCTGCATTGAAGTCTGGATTGTTGAAACTCTCATCAAAATCCGTCCAAAACTGCTCGGCTCCAAAAGCCAACTTAAATCGGCTGTTGAATCGCTTTCTCACCTTTGCTTTTGCGTGAACAGAATATTCCGTGTTGTCTATATTGTTATCGATGATGGTCACATCGGTATTGGCAACAGTAAAACTTCCACCCAAATCGAGCTTCCAACCGTTGTCAAAGCGTTTGTAATAAGAACTGTTGGTGTACCAGTTTCTGTTCTTTAAACGGAAGAATAAACCTTCTTCTAGGTTAATATCCTCTTGCGTCAGGCTGAAGTTTGAACTATCAAAAGCCGTGTAAACTTTCAAAAGTCCGTCTCCTATCTTATGTCGATACACCGCCTCACCTGCAAAGGTTTCAAAAGGTTCGTCCCAATCGTTTCGATCTGGATAAACGACTAAATAAGGCGCTAGATTGATGTAAGAAGCATTAAAACTCACTGAACTCTTATCCCAAAGTTTGGTATGTCCCAAAGAACCTCCCACGGTCATAATGGCTATGTCCGTTTTGTTCTGAACAGGTTCATCGATGGTATTGAGCAAAAGCACTGAAGACAAGCCCTGCCCGAATTCCGCAGAATATCCTCCGGTAGAAAAAGTGATCCCATCAAAGAGAAAAGGCGAATAACGCCCCCGACTTGGAATGTTATTGGTTGTAGGCGTGTAGGGCGTAAATACACGGATCCCATCTATAAAGATCTGGGTTTCTCCGGCATCACCACCGCGAACAAAAAGACGACCGTCTTCAGAAACGGTGGTGGTTCCCGGTAAAGTTTGCAGTGCTCCGACAAAATCACCTAAGGCGCTTGCTGTGGTAACCACGTCCAAAGGCTTTAAAACCGAGACCTTGCTGTTGTCTCCGGCTTCAAAGGTTCCTGCAGACAACACCACTGTTTCTAGAGCATTGAGGTCTTCTCGTAGTTTAAGTGTAAGACCATTCATTGCCGTGATCTCTGCGGCATATTCTAAGGTTTCAAAACCAATGTAGGAGATCGAAAGTGTTTGTACTCCTGTTTCTTCGGATTCAAAACTGAAGCTTCCATCGGCGGCCGTGGAGGCTCCGTCATAGGTTCCTACTAAAAAGACATTGGCTCCCTCTACCGGGTTTCCGCTAGGATCAGTAACTGAACCGTTTACTGTAGTTTGCCCAAAGGTCTGGATCAAAAACCCTAAACAAGAAATTAAAAATAAGACGAGTGATTTGGTGAATTTTCGCATGAGCGCTGATTTTCATTTTTTAATTGATGGTTCAAAGATGCAGCGGCGAAATCGGTAGTACTAAAAATTCCGACTGAACTGTAAAAATGGAAGGCTCAACTGAAAAAGTGGTATCTTTAAGGGTAACCAATTTGAAAAAGAAATGCGAAAAATTACACTATTATTGACCCTTTGCTTTGTCTTGTTTCAGGCCAAAGCACAAGACACCTTTTCTATTGTAGCCGTTGACCCCGCCACCGGAGAAGTAGGCGCTGCTGGTGCCTCCTGCGTAGATGGAGTTGGAGATCTAGGCGGTTTGATTGACATTATTAGTGCCATCATTCCCGGCCGTGGAGGAATCAACTCTCAGGCTTATGTTTGTATCCCAAATGCCAACTTAGCCAACGGGATCGAACAAATGGAAGCTGGGGCCTCTCCAGCAGAGATCATATCATGGCTCTTTGCCAATGACAGTTTCCCTTGTGGCAGTGGTGGACCTTTTGACGATCCAACCTTCCGCCAATACGGAATTGCCGATTTCAATCCAGATACAGGAGCTCCGCGTACAGCAGGATATACAGGATCTAGTGCCGACGATTATAAGGATGATATCCAAGGCCCAACCTACTCTGTGCAAGGAAACATTTTATTGAACGCCACCGTTTTGGAAAATATGGAGGCGAATTTTGTGAGCACTTCAGGAACCTTGGCCGATAAGCTTATGGCTGCCATGCAAGGAGCAAACTTTGCCGGCGCCGATGCGCGTTGTTTGGACCGAGGGACTTCATCAACTTCAGCCTTTTTGCAGGTGTATCGTCCAGACGACACTCCAGGGAATCCTTACCTGCGTTTGAATATTGAAGAAATGCCTTTTGGAGAAGAGCCAATCGATTCTTTACAAACCTTATATGATGCATTCCTATCCGTAGAAGAAAACAGTTTGGATCTGCAATTACGCGCCTTCCCAAATCCAGCTTCAGAATTTGTTACCATTGCTCACAATCCAAACGTGGTAGTAAATACGTATACAGTATATGACATCGGTGGTAAACGTCTCAGTATTGAGCCAGAATCACAAGGACAGGGCCAAGTGCGTTTGTCTGTAGCAGATCTGCCAAAGGGTGTATACTTTGTACAAGTATTGGCTGACGGATACCGCCAGACCATTAGCTTTATCAGGTCCTAAGACACACAACTAACTAAACAATTAAACTATGACCGATGCAGAAAAGATTGAAGCCTATTTAGCCAAAAACAACCATTGGGAGCAAGAACTCACCCAACTCCGCAGCCTTTTGCAACAAACCGAGGCTGTGGAAACGGTTAAATGGGCCATCCCCAGTTATACTGTTGGCGGCAAGAATGTTATGGGTATTGGCGCCTTTAAGAACCACTTTGGATTGTGGTTTTTCAACGGATCTTTTCTCAGCGATCCGAAAGGAGTTTTAGGCAATGCCCAGGAGGGTAAAACTCGTGGGATGCGCCAGCTCAACTGGAATTCTGTAGCTGAAGTTGATTTTGATATGGTCAAGGCCTACGCCGTAGAAGCCATTGAGAATCAAAAGCAAGGAAAAGAGATCAAGCCCCAACGCAAGACAAAAGCTTTGGTCGTTCCCATAGAATTACAAACCGCCTTTGATCAAGATGCTGGTTTAAAAACAGCCTTTGATGCCCTGACTCCCGGTAAGCAGCGGGAGTACGCAGACCATATCGGAAGTGCAAAACAAGAGAAAACCCGATTGAGTCGCCTAGAAAAATGCCGCCCAATGATCACTGCTGGCGCGGGCTTACACGACAAATACAAGAACTGTTAGGCGGCTATGGCTGAAAAATCCTTTTGGTCCTCGAGGAGGCAAATATGGGCCTACCTCAGAAGAGCGCTCTGGGTTACCATTGCCTGGGTGCTGATCAGCAATGTCATGTTCTTTTATGAGTACAGTATTTTGGCGAGCAACCGAGTGCTGACCACAGAATATGACTTCCTGTCTAATTTCATTGCTAATTTGATCATTTCTACCTCTGCAGGTATTATAGGAGGATTACTCACCATTCATTTGATGGAACGTGCCCTACGCAGATTCTCATTTATCAATGCGTTTTTGATCATTTTGATGATCTACACCATAACCGCTTTTTTGGTCAGTGCTGCGGGCAACATCTATTTGCAAGGTCAGAATTTGGACCTTCCCATTTATGACGAGGATGTTTTGGAAGAGACCTTCTTCTTTTTCTCCAGTTGGATGTTTGTAAAGAATTACCTCATCTGGCTGTTTATCGTCTTGGTTACACTCATAATCATGATGGTGAATGATCGTTTTGGCCCAGGAGTATTTCCAGACTATTTATTGGGCAAATATTTTAGGCCCAAGCAAGAGCGGCGCATCTTTATGTTCGCAGACATTCGCAATGCCACAGGAATTGCCGAGCAACTTGGAGAGGCGCGATACTTTAATTTTCTCAAAGACTTCTTTAGAGATATCGCTCCGGCTGTGGTTCGTACTTATGGTGAAGTCTACCAATATGTTGGGGACGAAGTAGTTTTGAGTTGGAAGATGAAGCGTGGTTTAAAGAATTCAAATGCGCTTCTTTGCTACTACCTCATGAAGGAACTCATCAGCAATAAAGCAGAAAAATACGAAGCTAAATACGGCCTGGTTCCAGAATTTAAGGTAGGCTACCACTGCGGAAACGTTATGAGTGGTGAATTGGGCCAAATAAAGCGGGAGATCGCCTTTTCTGGAGATGTGCTCAACACTGCCGCTCGTATTCAAAGCAGCTGCAACTCCTTGGGTGTTGATATACTGGCCAGTGAAGATTTTGCGCAACTGCTGGTCAAGTTGCCTGAGGGAATCTCAGAAAAGAACTTAGGAGCGCATCCGCTAAAAGGAAAATCAGAGTCTTTGACCTTGGTGACTTTTACGGAACAATAATTGATTCAACCTACAAAACTTATCATTATGAAAGCAGATACCTATACTAAAGTAATCTTGACTGTTATTGCAGTCTGCCTTACCGTAAACACGGCTATGAAATTGGATTTAATGCCAAAGGCCTATGCCGATAACGGCTTAAACGATCTCAAACCAAATTCGCAGTATGGCTTAGTGCCGCTTAATGAAAACGGCTTGGTTGAAGTGAGCATAAAGGACATCAACACCTATGATGAACTCTATGTAAATTTACGCGGCGTAGACACCTCAGAAGAAGTGAATATCAATGTAAAAAGTATTGACACTTCTGATGAACTAGACGTGAATATCGATGAACTTGGCGGAACTTGGCTCAATCCTGGCGGACCAATTAAAGTACAGGTTCAGAACTAGTTACAAATTAATGCGCGTATTTTTAGCAGAAATCCTGTAACAAAAGGCGCGCAAAGAGAACAAACCAATGAAGTTGAATTGCAGCTTACAGGAAATCAAATGTAAACTGTGGATTAACCTCTAACACTAACAATCAACCTTTGGATCAAAACCTGAAACATAGTTTTGTAAAACAGCTCGAGGAGCATCAAAACGTGGTTCATAAAATATGTCGACTGTACACCCGAAATCAGGATGCGCACAACGACCTATTTCAAGAGATCACGATACAACTGTGGAAGGCTTATCCTAAGTTTCGCGGGGACGCCAAGTTCAGTACTTGGATGTATCGCGTGGCCCTAAACACGGCAATTACACTTTATCGTAAGAGCAAGAAGGGTGTAGCGACTCAGGAATTTGAAGGAGTTAGTTTTAAGATCGCGTCGGAGAAGTACGATGATACCATCGAGGAACAATTGAAGCTGATGTACGCGGCAGTAAAGGATTTGAATGACATTGACAAGGCCTTGGTGTTCTTGTATTTGGAAGACAAGTCTTATCGTGAAATCTCTGAAACCATGGGTATTTCAGAAGTTAATGCTAGAGTAAAGATGAACAGAATAAAGGAAAAGTTGCGTAAAATTTTAAATCCGTAGGAATTATGGATCAACTCGAACTTTTAAAAAAGCAATGGCAAGCACGGGAGCATGAGCTACCGAAGCTGAGTTTTGACGACATCTATCCAATGATATTGAAGAAGTCTTCTTCAGTTGTCAAATGGATCCTGATCGCCTCTGTGATTGAGATCGCCATCTGGATCGGTCTTAATTTCTTGATTCCAGAATCGAGTAAGACCATCAACCAAGGCATGGGCTTGAGCCGCGCCTTCACTATGGTCAACGTAATCCATTACACCATATTCGCAGGTTTTATATACCTCTTCTACAGAAATTACCAAGCCATAAACAGCACCGACACGCTCAAGGAGCTGATGCGTAAGATCCTAAAGACCCGCCGCACGGTGCGCTATTTTGTTTACTACAATATTGGTACCTCCGTGATCACCTTGATCGCAGTGAATATTTATTACTATTTCAATAAAGAACAGCTTTATGGACTCCTTAAAGCAACCTTTCCGGAAGGATATGCAGAAGTTGATCTGGCAAGCTTTACCAGCGTGTTCTTTATTTCTCAGATCATTGTAGGTATACTCTTTATTGGCTTTATTGCCCTGATCTACTATCTAGTATACGGCTGGATGTTGCGCAGACTTAAGCGCAATTACGTCGAATTAAAGAAGATGGAAGTCTAAGCGCTAATCCTGACGGTAGCGACGTTTTTTATTGAGCTCCTCTGCCTGAGCCAACTCCTCTTGAGGTATTACTTTTAAGAAGGACGGATGTTGTTCGATGGCATACTGCAGTTTTTCTACTATGGAATCCACGGAATCATTCTCATAATCGATTTCCAAGGGCTCCTTGATCACCATGGATTGTAGGATATTGCGTTTTTTAATACGCAGTCCCTTACGGTCAAAGGAGCGTCTAAAACCATCAATAACTATTGGAACAACCAATGGTTTATTTTGTTTAATGATGTGCGCAGTACCGCGACGAATAGGTTTCCACGGCTTAGTGGTTCCTTGCGGAAAAGTAATTACCCAACCGTCTTCTAAAGCCACAGAAATATTGTTGACATCACTCATCTTAACCTGACGATTGATCTCTTTTCCTTTTTCTCTCCAAGTACGCTCAATACTTACGGATCCGGTATAGGCCAAGATCTTTGGCAATAGCCCTGCACTCATGGTCTCCTTAGCCGCCACAAAGTAAAGGTTCAACTTGGGTTGCCAGAGGTAGCCAATATTCTTGATGCTATCCACACGACCGCTCAAACTCGCATTGAACACATGGAACATAGCCACTACGTCTGCAAAATAGGTTTGGTGATTGGAAACAAACAGCACATTGTTATCTGGCAGATCTTTGATAATCTCGGAACCTTCTATCTGCAGTTCGTTAAATCCCTTGAATCTGCGGTGGGTCATGGCGCCCAAAATGCGGATCAACCAACGTTTGATAAATAGAATATGTCCGAATGGATTTCGCTTAAAAAGCCCCATTTAGTTTTCTTTAGCCCGCCAAAGATACGAAAATGACTCTGGTCTTAAAGCTGCTTTAACAGCTCCCTTACCTCATTGAGCACCATGGCGGTGGCACCCCAAACGATATGACCGTTGAGTTCAAAGGCTGGCACCTTGATCTGGTGGGCATAAGAGGTTGTGAGCACACGCGTGGTCAAGGGATCATCGGATAGGAATTGAGGTAGATCCACCTCTACCAAAGCATCAACTTCTGATTCTTGCAGAATGAAGTTTGGCGTGTCTTGAGCGATTCCCAAATACGGATGCACATAAAAATTACTCGGCGGAATATACACATGTGTCAATTCTTTAAGTACGTGTATATCAGCTGTAGGAACCCCGTTCTCGTCCTCCGTTTCTCTTCAGGCTGTTTGCATCAGATCAGTGTCAGAATCTTCATAACTACC
>NZ_JABSPU010000057.1 GCF_013214815.1 Gilvibacter sp. | reverse complement strand
CCTTTTAAGGTGTAGCTGGTACGTTTTCTTTTGACATTTCAGACTTAAGTAATCCTGTTGTTAGTGATGTGACCATTAACGGTAAGGACGGGATTAGCCACGTTTACAAAGAATTCAGCACACAAAGAGGTGTTGTTTCTTTAGGTACTTATGTGGATGACAGTGACGGTGCCTTCACTGGAGTATGGAACTTAATTAGTGATGGAACACCACACCCTGCTGGCGCGGGAGAGGTTATTACAGAGTCTTTTGTATTGTCTCCATCAGGAAATCCCTTCACGGATACTACCATCGAAACTTTTGACTTTGCATGTTTCGGACAGACTGGAATTCCAGGTTTGATTTTATTGAATGCTGGCATTCAGAATGAAATTTGGTTATTCGACCAGTCTTCTGTTTGGGGTCCTGCAACAGCTACTTACGACTTAGGTGTAAGTACTGTAGCACGTGATGGAAATAACTTGGGATACGATTCTTTTTCTAATAAAAACGCTGGTGGTACAGCCGGTTGTTTCATTACTGAAGATCAGGGAACTTGGTCTTGGAATGGAAGAACTGGAACAGTGAGTTTCCCAGGAGACGTGCCACTACCTGTATTGACTTGTACTGATCCTATCTCTTTCTCTGCAGATACTGGAGGAACAATTCTTGACTATCGTAATGATGAAGATGTAACGCGCGTTGTAACCACGGATGATGGATCACCAATGTCGTTATACTTTACGTCTTTTGATACAGAAGGATGTTGTGATTTCTTAACCATCTATGATGGTGCAGATGCAACTGCAACTGAGATCGGAACTTATTCTGGTAGTGATTTATTCCAAGTACAAGTTGATGGAACAACCGATTCTTTGACTTTGGTGTTTTCTTCGGACGGATCAGTTACTGCTGAAGGATGGTCAGCTGAAGTATGTGGAACTGCTCCACCGCCACTAGTATGTGATGAAGACTACGTTGATACAGGAGGAACAACTGGAGACTACGGTGTAAGTGAAGATATTACATCTACCTACACAGCGCCGCTAGGTCAAGTTGTTTTGGCAACATTCCAAGTATTTAATATTGAAAGTGGATGGGACTTCATGAGAGTTTATGACGGACCAATTGAAGATGGAGCCACTGAAGTAACTGATATTAATGGTCAAATGACTTCTACTGGAACAGGTGGAGGTAATGGATTTACAGGAACACAATTGCAAGGTGAGACCTTCACTTCAAGTGGAGCAAACTTAACTTTCGTGTTCGAATCTGATACTTCTGTAACTGCTCCTGGATGGGAAATCTGTATCCAGTACGTGAGTACGGCTACAGTTGCAGAAAAAGGTGCTAAAGACACATCTGCGATCGACGCTCCATTTATGATGGTAGAAGTTGAACCAATGACTTTCAACAAATAAGAATACTCTTATTGAGATAATCTTGATATACACCCCCTGCTTCGGTTTGGGGGTGTTTTATTTAATCCCCCCGATTAATGAGATCAATCCCTCAACTAGTGATCCCGTTTTTGCTATTGGCATACGGAGGTTACACCCAAGTGCTTTTTGAAGAATCAGGAAGTGCCCTTGGAGTCAATGAAATAAGAAATATTGGTGACGGTACAGGAATAAGCTTTGTCGATTTTGATGACGACGGCTGGGATGATATTACCGTTTGCACCAACGCTGGAGAACCGGTTCGTTTCTACAAAAATACCGGAGGAAGCTTCACTGAAGTAAGTTTTGATATTGATGACCCCCTAGTTGCGTCTAAAAGCGTGGTTTGGGTGGATTTTGATAATGACGGTGACAAAGACCTCTTTGTTTCTTGCGAATCTGGCCCCAATAAATTTTACCGCAATGACGATTTTAGTTTTGTAGACATTACGGAGGCTGCAGGCTTTCCGACTACCAATGTATTCACTAATTCAGCGTCATGGGGTGACTTCGACAACGATGGCCTCTTAGATGTCTTTTTGGCCAATCGTGATTTGGACCAAGTGGATCCCAATATGTTATTTAAAAATAACGGTGATGGAACTTTTACTTTGGTCAATGATGAAACGTTGATCGGTAATCGATCTGAACTTAGTTTTCAAGGAACATTTTACGACATCAACAATGATGGTCATATGGAAATTTACTTGATCAATGACCGATTGGTGAGTAAAAACGTCATGTATAAAAACTTGGGCAATGGAACTTTTTCTGATATCAGTTTTTTCTCAGGTTCAGATTATCAAATGAACGCGATGAGTTCGGCCATTGAAGAGTATGATTACGATGGTTATGTGGATATCTATATTACTAATACCACAATAGATTCAAGTGACCCCGATCCGGGAAATTATTTGATGAAAAATAATGGTGATGAAACCTTTAGCAATATGGCAATAAGTGCTGGGGTGCAATTCGGTTATTTCTCCTGGGGAGCTGTTTGGCTTGATGGAGACTTGGATGGCTATTTAGATTTGTACGTCAGCGGACAATTCGCGACAGATGGTGGAGGAGTTTTACCAGCAGCTTATTATGACAATCAAGGTGATGCAACTTTTGAGCGCGTAATTGGTCAAGGATTTGAAGAGGATCTGGCCTTTTCTTATGGTAACGCCATGGGAGATATTGATAACGACGGATATCCAGATATTGTGGTGGCTAATCGCGATCCTTATCAGGACTATATTTGGAAAAATAAAACCGGAGAGCTCAATGATAACAACTACTTTAAGGTCAAATTGGAAGGAACTGTTAGCAATCGTGATGGTATTGGAGCACGTATAGAGCTTTTGGCCAATGGACTGACTCAGTATCGCTTTACAGCGACTATAGAGGGCTATTTAAGTCAAAATTCAGAGGCAGAGTTCTTTGGTATTGGTGATGCCATGACTGTAGATCAAGTTAAAGTATACTGGCCCAGTGGAATTGTAGATATTTATACAGATCTCAACGCCAATCAAACCGTTACCATAATTGAAGACAATGCCATTCTAAGTACAGAAGATCGAGCATTCAATCAAGGATTTACGCTTTATCCTAATCCCGCTACCGAAATTCTGAATTTACAGCATACACTGGAGCCTATGGATTCTTATGTCATCTATAACACTTTAGGCCAAAATGTACTCAGTGGCGAGTTAAATGCAACAAATACTGCACAGATCGACGTATCAAGCCTTGCTGCAGGTGTATTTGTATTGAAAGTTACAAGCAATCAAAACACAATTACGGAACGCTTTGTGAAGCACTAATCAAGGTGCTAAATAGCAAAATGGCTGAAAGGGAATATTTCTCAGAGCCCAGAACACCAACACAATGATCAAAACCACTTTTGGAAAGATGGGTTTGTAAATGTAGTTGGTGATTTGCTTTTTAGATAGTTGATTATAGACAGTGACCCCAAAATTGTAGAGGACTACTCCAAGAGCTGGTAGGAATAAAAAATTAAAGGAAGCAGTCTTACCAAACTCTAAATGAACCAAGCTGTGCAAGGCCCTTTGGCTTCCGCAACCCGGACAATAAACCCCTGTCAAACTATAAAAAGGACATTTGGGAAACCAATTGAAATCTTCTGGATTGTAAAAATAATATACCAGTAGTAAAGCTACTACTGGTATAGATGCAAGGATAATGTTTTTAAAGCTGATTTTCACTAGCCCAAATTCCCAAGTGCTGCAATCCCTATTACGAAATAGATGATGGCTACTATTACGTATTGTAAGATACCTATAATAAAGCCCCAGAGGGTCCAAGTTTTGGCTTGCTTAGAGGCGGCTAGTGCAACTTCAATATTGCCCGCTTCATACTCAGAATTCACCTTAGCGGCATTTACAATTCCAATGATCCCGAAGATCAAACAGCAAAAAATGGTTACAAGGATGGATTCTACAAGATAGTTTTTAGGTTTCTTTTGATTTTCTTCCATGGTTATTTAGTTGATTGGTTGTGAAGGCATTTTGCCTGAAAGTTTGAAAGTAATAAAAATATCAGGCAAATAAAAAATCCCCATTTTTAATGGGGATTTTAACTATACTTAATTTGAGGGTTGTTATTTGTTCAACACTCGGAGTTTTTCTGTTTTAATCGCTCCGTCTTTTGTTTGGATTCTCAGAATGTAAATACCATCAGCGAGAAGTCCTGTAGGGTAGGAGTAGCGTGCGTCATCACCAAGATCACTGCGCGTCCACAAAGTGCGTCCGTTGATATCATACAAGGTAGCGGTCTCCAAAACCAATAACTCATCATTCAAGATTTCTACTTGCTTGGAAGAATTATTCTGGAACACTTGTACTTTCGCTTCTACTGCAGCTGTGGCAGCCGTAGCAGGATTTTCTGCTTTCATAAAGGTTACGAAGAAACGGTCTTCGTATATCCCAGGAGCAAGGTCGTTTACTTCTGTATAATATTCCTTGTTAAGTTCTTGATACGTATTGTTTACGGCATCAAAAAGGTACATATCTTTATTAAACGCTACACGTTCTGTAACGTACAGTCTAAAGGTCGATGTTTCACCAACTTTGAAAGCCAATGGTATCATTGCATCTTTTTGAAACGGTACCGTTTGAATGATGTATTCATTGTCGGGATCATCAGCAATACTCCAATAAATATCATTTTCAAAGTCTCTTGGGCTCTTCGCATCCATCCCTCGGTCTTCGCCAAATGTGGCCTTTTCATAGAATAAGAGTGCTACAGGTGAGGCAAAGTTATCATTTACAAAGGCGGTTAGTCTTACAAACGGACGCTCTCGTTGACTTTCTGGGTCAGTGTCTTCCTCAGCTTCATCGTCAATGTCCATGGCTGTTGCGCTGCTACTTGAGCCGCTTTTAAACTCAGAAAAGGTAGCGGCACCTTCCACAACATACTCACGATATTCATCACGCATAGTCACCGAGCCATTAGCAGCTCCACGTACCATAAAACCTTGGCCAATAGGAGCATAACGACGCTCAATTAAGGCAGTTCCGCTTGTCCCAGTTGGAGGTCCGGAAGAACCATCACCTGCGTATGATAAAAAGATTGCTGGCTGATAGAAACCATCTGCCGTGCCGTCTGCAGTCCATACCGCATATCCTCCTTGATAAGCATTTAGATAATGCGAGTTAACCGCATGATCTTGCTCCCAGTAGAAAGCTTGCGCATCAACGTCGGGATTCCCGTCAAAAAATTCTTGTAAATCAACAGCTGAAGGATAGGGATTACCGATCAAGGTCAATTGATCTTCAAGTACCGCATTGGTAATATTACCGCTATTAGGTTTTCCTCTAAAGTCGTATTCCTGTTGAGGAGTACTGGCTAAATCTGCGCCAACATCCACGCCTTTCATGGTGAATCCTTGACCAGGGCCCACGGTAGTGTTTTGGCCCACATATACCCAATCTGAGTAGGTGGTACCTGCTGTATACTTCCAGATCCAACGCGTCGAAATGGTCAAGGGGCTGGATGTTCCGTTAAATCCAGCTGTCCTTAAGGCTTGATCACTATCCGTTATATCTACAACCTCATGGAATTTTCGAATACCGAAATATTCGTTTCCAGCGGCTCCGGAAGCACTTCCTACAGGAGATGCCCAAAAGTTATATTCATAACGATCGGCGAATCCTTGCTGATAAACAGAGAGTAGACCGGTACCTGAATTGGCTCCAGCTCCTGTGTTTCCCTGAATAAGCTGACTGTTGCCGCGTAAATAAATACTAGCTTCTGTAGTGGGATCGTTTGTGTTTAAAGTCAAATTAATTTCATCATCTACATAGAGAACCTGATCGTTCACATAGATATAGGAGTCCGTCGAAGAAGTAGGATTCGGTCGGACAGAAAGCTGTGCGATTGCTGAAGTGAGACCAGCTGCAAAGCATGAGACTAACACTAGTTTTTTCATGGTTTTCAACAAGTTATGGGTGTACTTATTGGGGGCAAGTACTATTATTTGTCATAAAAGTAGGAAAAAACTAAACGTTCCAAGAACAAAATCGATAAATTACCTGAAAATTACGTGTAATCTGGTCTAAATGACGTTAAATGGCAGTTAATCAGGGTTTTTCCATTGGTGATCGCGTGGAGGCTATCGAAGATAATACCCAAGGAGTAATCGTTTCTATTGATCAAGGAATAGCCCTTGTAAGAACTGAGGATGGATTCGAATTGGAATTTGAACTCTATGAACTCGTTCCGCAGCTAGCCCATCAACCATTAAATATGGCTGCCGCTGCGCACAAGCAGAAAGAAGTGCAACAAGAAGCACGCAAGAAACACAAGCAGAAGCAACAACCCAAAAGAGCCAAGACCATTCCGCCTATGGAGGTGGATTTGCATATTGAAAAATTGGTAAAGGATCATCGTCGTTTGATGCCTCATGAGCATTTGGAGATCCAATTGGATAGAGCCAAGCGAAGTATCGATTTGGCAATCCAAAAAAAGCTTCCCAAATTAGTCCTGATTCACGGAGTGGGAGAAGGGGTGCTCAAGGCAGAGCTGCACTTTCTTATAGGCCGTTATGACGGTTTACGCCATGAACCGGCAGACTATCAAAAATACGGGCAAGGCGCTACACTAATACATGTAAGCCAAAAAGCTAGTCGTTGGTAAACTCCGGTGTTACGGTGAATGTCGCGTTGAAGGCGTCATCAATAGTTCCTAAGAATAATGACTCACGAATCAATTCCTCAGTACCATTACTTAGCACCAAATCTAGGAGTGTCACAGTAACAGACGTATTTAAAGTAAAGCTGTGTTGGCGGTAAGATTCCACAACCGTTTCATTAGCGACCGCTGGATTTAAATAGTCCGGGCCTACAGAAGGATCGGTCACATCGTCAGCTGGATTCTCATTGGAATTGGTGTCCTCATTACGGGTAAGAATACCGTCTCCATCGTCATCCGGGTCTAGATAATCTGGAATCCCGTCATTATCGGTATCTCTTGGGTTTGTAAAAGGGTTGTCATCACCGTCTGCATTTTCATTATCGAGCTCATTCTCTGTAGGAATATTATCCCCATCGTCATCAAAATCGATATAATCAGGAAGACCATCTCCGTCCGTATCCAAAGGATTCGTGAATGGGTCATCATCACCATCTTCATTGAGCTCATCCAGCTCATTGTCTAAGGCGATTCCGTCGTTGTCATCCTCAACAGCAATCACATCCAATACAGCATCTCCAGAATTTCCGGCGAAATCATCAACTATTTGAGGTTCTGATGGAGTCACATTGCTGCAAAAGAAGCTGGCGTCAACTTCTCCGGTATACGTTCGGTAATTCACAAAATTGCTAGTACCGTTTAGCGCATAAGTGCGCTCTGCAGTAGAAAGGTAAATTTCATCGCTGGTTCCTAAAACCAAAGAGATGGATTCCAAATTGGTGTTATTGACCTTAAAGAAGACGTAATCTCCTACCTCTCCGCAGTTCGTAAGTGCAATATCATCAAAGTCAAAAGTAGTTACAATAATGTCTCCATCATCACAAGAAATAGCAGTGATAACAAGGCTTAAGAGTAATAAAAGTCGGGAGGTAAATCGTTTCATAGATCAAAAAAAAGTCCGCAGACAGTACTAAAAACGAAAATACTCGAAATATGTTATTTTTGCTATACTTTAACCAACAATAACTAAATTTTAAGGCTCTGAAAACTGTATATCTAGATTCAGCTGCAACCACGCAACTTCGTCCAGAAGTGGTAGAAACCATGACCGCCGTGCTTGCCGATTCTTTTGGGAATCCCTCTTCCACCCACCACAGTGGGCGAGCGTCTAAATCGCTTATTGAAAAAGCCCGAAAGGACATTGCCAAACAACTCAATGTGCATCCCGGAGAGATCATTTTTACCTCAGGAGGAACAGAGGCTGACAATTTGATCTTACAAAGCTGTGTGCGTGATCTTGGTGTAGAGCGAATCATTTCTTCTCCCATCGAGCACCACGCTGTTTTACATACCATAGAGGAGTTGGCAGCAGATAGAGGAATTCAAGCCGATTGGGTTAACATCAAAAAATGCAGCAATATAGACTACGAGCATTTGGCCGAATTACTTTCAGACACCTCTAAAAAGACCCTCGTTAGTCTTATGCATATCAATAATGAGGTAGGAACTAAGCTTGACGTAGAGCGCGTCGCTGCAATGACCAAAGAAGCTGGAGCCTATTTTCATTCCGACACTGTGCAGTCTATTGGACATTACGATGTGGATCTAGGTGCTTCTGGAATTGATTTTGCTGTCGTGGCCGCACACAAATTCCACGGGCCAAAAGGTGCTGGTTTTGCTTACGTTAGAAAGGATACCGGTTTAAAACCATTGATCTTTGGAGGAGCTCAAGAGCGCGGTATGCGTGCTGGTACAGAGTCAACACACAATATTGTAGGTATGGCTAAGGCCCTAGAGATGGCTTATGCCAATTTAGAAGAAGAACGTGCCTATATCCAAGGAATCAAGGATTATTTCATTGCGCAGCTCAAGGAGCATATGCCAGGAATCAATTTTAATGGCAGTTGTGCGGATCCTTCGCAGAGCACGTATACACTATTGAACGTCTGTCTACCTATTCCACCACAAAAGGCTTTGATGCTCTTGTTTCAAATGGATCTAAAAGGTATTGCCTGTTCCAAAGGAAGTGCATGTCAAAGTGGAAGTACTGGAGCATCTCATGTGCTTTCGGCCTTTTTGAGTGAAGAAGACCTCAAAAAACCTTCCTTGCGTTTCTCTTTCAGCATCTTCAATACAAAAGAGGAGATCGATTACGTAGTAGGTATTCTAAAAGAATTTATTGAAAGCTAGTTGTTAGAACTTCATTCTTAACCTCAGGTTGAATACACGAGGCGTTAAGAAGTTCGGGATGGAAAACTGAACCTTCGAGTTCACATCGCGTACAAAAGTGCTGGTGATGGAGTTTCTCACGTCAAAGATGTTGAAGATCTCTGCTCCGAAGCTCAATTCTTTAAAGTTGCTCAAGAAGCCGTTTTCGCGTTTGAAGTCCTGCTGATCCACCAATACATAAGACACACCTACGTCAGCGCGGCGATAGTCTCTCAGTCGAGTTTGGAAATCATATGGATCTGCATAACTCGGCGAACCTGCCGGTAATCCAGTGTTATAGACCAAATTCAAATAAGCTTTCAATTGTGGGATCACAGGCACGTAATCTTGGAAGAGAATGGCGATTTTAAAGCGCTGATCGGTAGGCCTAAAAATATACCCGCGATCATCAATATTCTCCTCGGTCTTCATAAAGCCCATACTGACCCAACTTTCTGTTCCAGGCACAAACTCACCCGCTAGACGCATATCCAATCCGTAGGCATAGGCAACAGCATTGTTGCGAGCCCGGTAGCGTATACGAACGTTTTCTAAAGTATATGGATTGACGTCGGTCAGGTCTTTATAATAGATCTCTGAATTCAAGGTAAATGGGCGCCCCCAAAGCTTAAAGCTGTAATCGTTACCCACTACAATGTGGATGGATTGTTGCGCTTTAACGCCTGGTTGAACCGTTCCAGTAGAATCCCTCAACTCACGATAGAAAGGAGGCTGATGGTAAAAACCACCAGAGAGACGGAACAACATGTCCATGTCCCAATCCGGCTTAATAGCAAACTGTACTCTAGGGCTTACCACCGTTTGAGTCACCGATTCAATATTATCTCCAGAAACCGTCCAATTGTGTGCGCGAACACCGGCGTTTAGCCATACATCGCTGCTTCCCCAAGTGGTTTTGCGACTCCATTGCGCATATCCCGAGAATCGGTTGGTCTGCACATCATTTTGAGCGCGAATGGTATTGAAAGGAACTATTGGTGTTGCGTTCGGGCTGTAGGGTTGGTCGTTTCTAAATTCCACTAAGGGTGGACGGATGGAAAAGCCTGCCGAGTCAATGATCTCATATTCCTCTACACGGTCAATGATATCCTCACGAGTGTATTTCACGCCGTATTCAAATTTATTGTCTCCAACAGCCAAGTTTCCTTTGTGCTCTACATTGATGATCAAAGCATCCAGGTCGTTTCTGGCATGGGTGAGTTGTGATCCAATTCCTTCGCTGAATTCAACTTCTCCGAGATTCTCGTCTCCAATATTGTTGTTTACCTGTCCCAAACGGTAGTTGGCAAAGATGTCAAAGTATTCCTGTTCCTGTGTTTGGAAGATGGAAGCGATGAATTTGGCCGTATAGTTCTCAGAGACTAAATAGGTTCCCTTTAAAGCACCAAAATAAGTATCGTAGCGGTCTTCTTCCTGGCCTTCATAAAAAATGAGCAAGGAGATAGGATCCGCTAAGGTTCCAAAATTGGTTTGACGGGTTTGTGGTTCAAAACTGTATCTGTTGATTGCCGCATTCCCTAAAAAGCTCAAATCAAACCGATTATTGACTTTGTAGTTCAAATAGGCCTGGGCGTCTGCAAAGCGCGGTCTAAAGTTAGTCTCGGTTTGTTTGGCGTTTACAAAAAGGCTGTTATCGCGGTAGCGCAAACCAACCATTCCGCTCAAGCGACCGTCGTTTGAAATACTTCCTGCCGATACACTTGCACCCAAAAGGCTCAAATCTGCACTGGCTTCAAATTCTGTGGGTTTCTTATAGGTAATGTCGAGTACAGAAGACAAACGATCTCCGTACTTGGCTTGGAATCCTCCTGCAGAAAAATCTACAGAAGAAGTCAAGTCTGTATTGACAAAACTCAATCCTTCTTGTTGTCCACTTCTGATCAAAAAGGGCCTGTATACCTCAATCTCATTCACGTAGAGCAGGTTTTCATCAAAGTTACCTCCACGCACTGTATACTGCGTACTGAGCTCATCGTTTCCACCAACTCCCGGCAAGGATTTGATCAAATTCTCAACTCCAGCGTTGGCTCCAGGAATTCTACGCACCGTTGCAGGAGAAATAGAAGTTACCCCTTGAACTTGTTTGTTTTCACGCCCCGTGATCACTACTTCTGTGATCTGAGTAACATCCACCTGCATCTGCGGGTTGAACTCGTAATCTTCATTACTGTCTAGGTTCAAGCGAATCTGCACCATTTTGTGTCCCACGTGGGTAAAGGTGACCACCACTTCTTCGTTTGCGGGAATTTCCAGGAAATAGAATCCACTGAAATCAGTGAGTGTTCCTCCATCGGCATAGGTTACGTTTGCTGAGTCCAGAGGGTTGTTATCCGGGTCAAAAACGATACCTCTAACGGTCGCCGTTTGAGCGTGAACAAAAGAAGTGAGTAATACAAAGAATAATAAAAACGGGAGTCTAGAAGGTTTCAAACGCGTTGGTTATGATTGTTTTCTAAAAAAGGTTGCTTCAAATGTAGTACTATTTCCCACATTATCTACTACAACCAACTTCAAATTGTTTTCGGTATCAGTGCTGATATTATCCCCGAAATCATAAGTTAAAACGTCCTTTTTGTAATTATATTCCATAAGGATGAATTTGCCGTTGAGTGTAGCGCGGTAGGACTTAATGCCGCTGCCTTCATCCTCGATCTTGATCTTTAGGGTTTTGTTGTTGCTGATCCATTTTTGATCCTGAAAGTTCTCTGGGCTAATGGTTGGTGCTTCCAGATCCGATGCTAGCGCATAGGTTCCAAAGGTTCTGGTGCGGATCGATAGTTTTTTGCCTTTCCGATAGGTGGTGTTGTAATACGGCTCTCCTTTGTAGTTCAAACGTCCAATAAACAACTTGGAGAGGTCCTTTTCGGAATAGTTGCTCGCATCAAAGCTGATGGTAATGTTTTTGTGGATCGGGACTTCATCGTAATGGAAATCCAAAGTATCTGCCTCGGCTTCTATATCCAAATACACATCTTCATAAAGACTGTTGCTAGGAATAAAGACAGAGAATTTTCCTTTAGTTATGGAAGTGTTTTCTGCAGCGCTCACAAAATTTAGTCCATCGTTGTCTTCAGCCTTTGGAGTGCTCGTGGTAGAGGTGCCCTCTATCGGAATGTCTATGCGAACGGTATTGTCTTGAAAATCTTTTACAGTGATGGAGTAAACCCCTTGGAATCCTTCTTCTACTTCAATAAGTCCGCTGGCATCTTGATTCTTAAAAAGACTCAAAGGGTTGTTAGGAGCTACAAAAAGACGTTGGACGCGGCTTTTGTTGCGTTGCCAATAACCGTAATCGATGTATTGATTCAAGTAACGGGTTTCATTAAAGCTGAATCGATCAAAAAGGACTTCCAATTTGGTTTCGCCATTGTAGCTTGTTTTGATCTCGTAGACTCCATTTTTGTTGGAGGCGCCATCCATTTGGTCATAGGCGGAAATTCCAAAGCCGATCTGCCCAATGGCTTTTACCTTTTCGGTTTTAAAGGAGCCGTCCTTCTGCGGGATCAATCTAAGTTTCACTGGCTTGAAGGCATTATTGATATGTGCTTCAGAGCTCTGCGGATAAGCAATCACGCTGTTGATCAAGGGTTTTTTGCCGTCTGAGATTTCCACGCCAAACAGCATAGGGTTCATCGGGCGGGAATTCCCATCGCGAATCTCAAAGTGAAGGTGGGGCCCTCCGCTGCTGCCGCTATTACCCGAATAAGCGATCAAGTCTCCTTTTTTTACGGGGAGCATTTCCGCTTCGGGGAAAAGCTCAATGACATAAGACTCCTTTTTGTACTGCTGACCCTTTACATAATCTTGAATGTCTCCAGCATAATTACTTAAATGTGCATATACTGTTGAATAGCCGTTTGGATGCTTGATGTAAAGCGCCTTACCGTAGCCGTAATGAGCAACTTTTATTCGACTCACAAACCCATCCGCAGGTGCGTAAATAGGAATACCAATGCGTTGTTGCGTTTTAATATCTAAACCAGAATGAAAATGGTTACTGCGGAGTTCCCCAAAGCTTCCCGAGAGAATCAGTGGAATTTCCATCGGATTGGAAAAGTAGTCCTGAGGGACTTCTGGTGCTTGCGCGAGTCCATCAGCAATAAAACAAAGGCAGAGGAGTAACCAAAGTGAAATTCGGTTCATAAATGTAAATTGAAATTGAGGTTGCTGTTCCAAAAAGTAATGATACAAAATAATACAACGCAGAACTACCCTAAATATGTCTGAGTATATAAAATTAAGCCCCCAATTTTTAGACCAAATTCCCGCCCATGCCCTAGGCTTAAAAAAACTTTAAAATTATTGGCTTATTAGAAGGGGTATGTTAACTTTGTGTAGTTAGCATTGAATGACTGGCCACTATGAGTGATCTTTCTCAAATTGTTGATTCACTAGAAAATAGAATCAGTAAGCTTCTACACAGAAGCGATTTGTTGCGTAAATCCAATATGGAGTTGCAACAGGAATTGACTGCTTTAAAGCAACAGAAGCAGGAAATCATGGAAGACATCAACGGGTGGAAGCAAAAGTATGAAACCCTAAAGACGGCCAATGCAATGCTGGGCAGCGACCAATATAAACGAGAAACGAAGCTCAAAATAAATGCATTAGTACGGGAACTGGATCACTGTATAGCCCAGATGTCCGAATAAATATGGCCGAAACGCTAAAAATAAAACTCTCTGTAGCCGATAGAGTCTACCCTTTAACCATAAGCCCTGACAAAGAAGAGGGCTTGAGAAAGGCGGCCAAAAAGATCGAGCAGATGATTCAGCGTTTTGAACAGAACTATGCGGTAAGAGACAAACAAGACGTACTGGCCATGTGTGCCTTACAGTTTGCAGCTCAAGTAGAGCAACGTTCTATAGATAAGGATAACGACCTGGAAGAGATCGAAGCAAAACTCGCTTCTTTGGATCAATTACTCCAGGACCATATGTCCTAAACGTTCTTTAAATAAAACTAGGTTACTGCCTACATTGATACAAATTTGGTAAACTCAACAGGAATTCTTTAAAAAGGGTGAGTTGAAGCTGTAAAAGCAGGCCGTCTTTGAACGGATCCTTGACCAGCTTGTTAGCCCTAAACTTGTTTTTAAGGAGTTTATACAATTTATCGCTATCGATGTAGGCTTTTTTTTAGGGATCCCAACTTCGAGTTTTCATCTCCTAAAAAATGGCCTTAGCCCGTTTACCCTTCGTTATTCCGCTTACGCGTAGCGCTGCTATGCGTTGCGCAGAATGCCTCGGCTAACCAAGCTAATGCTCATTTTCGGTTAAATAAAAACTCAAAGTTGTGACCCTATAATTATATACTGAATAATCTGCTTTATCGAAGTGAATGGTTATTCATAATCACACCATCAAATGGATACAACTATCATATATATCGCCTTGGGATTGGGCGGGCTCATTCTAGGATTTGTAATCGCTAAAATGCTCGAAAAGTCTAAAGGTTCCCAACTTGTCGGGGAGGCTAAAAAGAATGCTATTAGCATTGTAAAAGAAGCCAAAAGTGAGGCAGAAAGCATCAAGAAAGACAAGATACTTCAGGCCAAAGAGAAATTTATAGAACTCAAGGCAGAACACGAAAAGGTGATTCTCAATCGTGAAAAGAAGATGTCAGAAGCAGAAAAGCGCACCCGCGACAAAGAATCACAAGTATCCAACGAACTTTCCCGAAATAAAAAACTTAACTCTTCTCTAGAGTCTAAGAAGAAAGAATACGACGACCGTTTGAACTTTTTGGATAAGCGCCAGGCAGAAGTTGAGAAGGTTCACCGCCGTCAGGTAGAACAGTTGGAGGTGATCTCTAGCCTATCTGCAGAAGACGCTAAAGAACAACTTATTGAGAGCTTGCGAGAAGAGGCCAAGACAGATGCTATGGCTTTTATTCAGTCTTCCATTGAAGAAGCAAAACTCACCGCGCAACAAGAGGCTAAAAAGGTAGTGATCAACACCATTCAGCGTATCGGAACTGAAGAATCCATTGAGAACTGTGTCTCTGTGTTCAACTTGGAAAGCGATGATGTTAAAGGTCGAATCATTGGTCGTGAGGGACGTAATATTCGCGCCCTAGAAGCTGCGACAGGAGTAGAGATCATTGTGGACGACACTCCAGAGGCGATCATCCTGTCTTGTTTTGATTCAGTACGCCGCGAAGTGGCACGACTGTCTTTGCACAAATTAGTAACAGATGGACGTATTCACCCAGCCCGTATTGAGGAGATCGTTAAAAAGACCACCAAACAGATCAACGAGGAGATCGCAGAGGTAGGTAAAAGAACCGCAATTGATCTAGGTATTCACGGATTGCATCCGGAATTGATCAAGACCGTAGGGCGTATGAAGTATCGTTCCTCTTACGGACAAAACTTATTGCAACACTCACGTGAAGTGGCCAAGCTTTGCGGAGTAATGGCCTCTGAACTCGGATTGAATCCAAAACTGGCCAAACGTGCCGGTTTGCTGCACGATATCGGTAAAGTTCCTGAAAACGAAACCGAAGTACCTCACGCCTTATTGGGAATGCAATGGGCGGAGAAGTATGGCGAAAAACCAGACGTTTGCAATGCGATTGGTGCCCACCACGACGAGATCGAGATGACTTCTTTACTGTCTCCAATTGTACAGGTTTGTGATGCCATCTCTGGTGCGAGACCAGGAGCGCGTAGACAGGTATTGGATTCTTATATTCAGCGTCTTAAGGACTTGGAGGATATTGCCTTCGGATTCAGCGGTGTAACTAAAGCCTATGCGATCCAAGCTGGACGTGAACTACGTGTGATGGTTGAATCTGAAAAGGTCAGCGATGATAAGGCGGCACAGTTATCTTTTGAGATTTCTCAAAAGATACAGACAGACATGACTTATCCTGGGCAAGTAAAGGTTACGGTGATTCGCGAAACGCGAGCGGTCAATATTGCGAAGTAAATCTAGTCTTCCTTGAACAGTGTATCTGTTTTAAGGTAGCTGCCGAGATCTTTAAACGACAAACCGTCAATTAGTACGGTTTGATGCTCCTCTTGTATTAATTCCCATTCATCGGAGATATCAGCGTAGGTTGTTGGAGTATAGTATTCAACCGCCACTATAAAATCCCATGCTGCAGTTTCGTTATTATCCGCGTTCACAAGAAGTTCATAATCATTAAAGAGTCCACGGGATATAGCAACACTATCCATTTTAAGCCAATTGGCCTCTAAAAACGACTTTAAATTTTCTTTTTGTCCTGGCTTGGCTTTAAGGTAAGTATAAGTCCAAGTGTTGTTTGAATCATCTTTGGGGTTTTGTTCTGTGTTTCCGCACGACATAAAGAGAACTATTGTTAATGCCACCAAGGAGAACTTCATATGCTTAGGCTTTGGGTTTTCTGAGGATACTTTCCATTTTTTTACCACAGGCAAGTTCGTCAATTAGCTTATCCAAATAGCGGGAATTGCGTGTGGTCTCATTGGTGATCTCTTCCACGCGATAGCCGCAGATAACTCCGGTGATTAAATGTGCATTCGGGTTTAGGGTGCAGCCGGCAAAGAAATCCCTAAAGTTGGTTTTATTTTCTGCGTGAGTCAGCACTTGGTCTTTATTATAGCCAGTAAGCCACTCCATTACCTGGTACATTTCCTCTTGGGTTCGCCCTTTCTTTTCAACCTTGCTGATATTATGCGGAAGTATGGAATCAAAGACCATATTGGCGATCCGCTCGTCGTGATGACTGGTGTCTGATTTGGCCATGATTTATGGGTTAGTTAGCTTAAAGCTGCAAATTAATCATCATAAATATTCACATAACCTTTTTCTTGGTTCTCAAAGAATTTGCCATTGACATAGCGGAAATGACGATCTAACCCAGCGATTGTATTCATATCCTCTTCGGAGAGTGATAGATCTGCGGCAGCGAGATTCTGAGCCTGACGGCCTTTATTGGTCGATTTTGGAATCACCGTATTTCCTCTGTTCACATGCCAACCTAAAAGGACTTGAGCAGGGGTAACTTCATGTTTATCAGCTATGGCTTTGATCTCTGGAAGCTCAAACATATTCGGCTCATCTTCTGCCTTCATGGCGTCAGATCGATCTGTAGAGCCTAAAGGCGAATAGGCCGTGATTAAGATTCCATTTTCCTTGCAAAAGCTATGCAATTTAGGCTGTTGGAGTAGTGGGTGCCCTTCCACCTGATTCATTTCTGGAGCCTCCTCAGCATTGGCCATCACACGCTTGAGTTTTGGAATGCTAAAGTTGGATACGCCAATGTGTTTGGCCAAACCGTCTTTCTTGGCAGCTTCCATTGCTGACCAAGTTTCTTCCAATGGAATTTCATTCAGAGAAGCGTACTGACTTGGATTCTCCGGAAAGGTCACTCCAGGCTGAAAGGCCACAGGCCAGTGGATCAAATACAGATCCAAATAATCCAGTCGAAGGTCTTTCAAGGTCTTCTCTAAGGCCGGTCGTACATCGTTGCCTTTATGAGAATCATTCCACAATTTAGAGGTTATAAATAGCTCTTCTCGTTTGACCAATCCGCGGTCAAAAGCTTCCTGAA
>NZ_JABSPU010000056.1 GCF_013214815.1 Gilvibacter sp. | reverse complement strand
CCAATAAGTCAGTGGCTGATTGGTTCGACATGAAATATAGCAATATCAACCTTTTGATCTTCTAAATATGACCCGAATTAAACGCTTTGCCTTTTTCTTTGGCGGATTCAGCGTTGGTGTAGTAATTCTGATGTTTTTCCTTGGTGGTAAGAACGCGTCGTGTGCTTATGGACCCAATGCACGCGTGCTCAAGAATATACGCATTAAAAGCCCTGAGGTTAGTGAAAAAGCCTTAGCTGGTATGACCGCTAATGGATTGGATACTTCAGAGGTAAGACGTTTTTTACAGATTGGAAAGGTACTTTTCAGAGACAGTAACATCAAAATTAATGATACCTGTAAAAAATACGTGATTCGCGGAAAGGCTAAGGATGACGAACGTTACCTCATGCAGGTCAAAAACTGTGATTCAACGGCCTTTATCACAGACTTTAGCAAATATGTAGAAGATTAAAGCTTTCTGCGCTTCTTTTCATTTTTAAGCAAAGACAATTCCCTAGATGTTTGTCCGGCAACGGAGGTGTTCTCCTCTGCTCTACGGATCAAATAAGGCATCACATCCTTAACAGGGCCAAAAGGTATGTATTTGGCCACATTGTAGCCAGCCTCGGCCAAATTGTAAGAAATATGATCACTCATGCCAAAAAGTTGACCAAACCAAACCCGTGGATCATTTTTAGCAATTCCAAGCTCTGCCATGAGCTCCATGGCTAGATAACAACTCTCTTCATTGTGGGATCCGATAAAAACAGAGATATCCTCAAGGTTTTCTAAGATATAACGCAGGGTGGCATTAAAGGTCTCATCAGTATGCGCTTTGTCCTTGCAAATAGGCGTTGGATAGCCTTGTTCTTCCGCGCGCTCGTTCTCCTTCTCCATATAAGCTCCACGAACTATCTTATAACCCAACTTAAACCCTTTAGCTCGGGCTTCTAAATGTTGTTCTTTAAGATAATCCAAACGATCCCAACGGTAACACTGCAAAGTATTGAAAATTAAAGCCTTGTCTTTGTTGTATTTACGCATCATGTCGGTCACCAGCTCATCTGCAGCATCTTGCATCCAGGACTCCTCCCCGTCTATCAACAAAGCTACATCGTGAGCAACGGCCTTTTCACAAGCAGACTCGTAGCGCGCAACAATAGCATTCCATTCTGCTTGTTCGGATTCGGTTAAAGCTTCGCCAGCGGATTGTTTTTCCCAGATCTTGAATCGCCCTAGACCAGTTGGCTTGAACACAGAAAAAGGCATGGCATCTTTCTCATCGGCAAAGGCCGTAAGTTCGTTTACCTTGGCCAAGGTGCTGTTGAATTGCTCTTGGGTTTCTTTTCCTTCTACGGAATAGTCCAAAACAGCGTGAACTCCTTTTTCATAGAGTTTGTCTACTACAGGTAAGCAATCTTCCTCATTAACACCTCCGCAGAAATGATCAAAAACCGTAGATCGAATCAAACCTTCTACAGGCAGATTCATGTTTAAAGCGAGCTTGGTGGCAGCCGTCCCAATTTTAACAAGGGGTTCACTGGCAATCATCTTAAAGAGGAAATGAGCTCTTTCTAGTTCAGAATCAGTTTTGAGTGCAAAGGCCACTTCTGTGTTTTCGAAGAGTTTTTCGGACGACATGAGCAAAAATTTTGACATACAAATATAACTAGAATTCGCAGCTATTTGCGCGAAAACCGCTAATTTGGTCCTAAAGAAAATTGAAGATGCAAGCCATTACCTCAGGAGCAGCACCCGTATATTTTAACGAGCAGATTTACAGCGAAATAGCTACCTATGTCGAACAGAATTCACCGAGCTCTGTGGTCATCCTTACAGACGATAACACCTATGCGGATTGTCTGCCGCTTTTCTTGGAGCAGATCGATTTTCCAACGGAGCCCAATATTCTGGTGATGCCTGCTGGTGAAGCCTTTAAGACCATGGAGGTCACTGTCTCCATCATCGATGAGCTTTCTAATTTACTAACCGATAGAAAAGCCTTGATGATCAATTTAGGCGGAGGTGTGGTTACTGATTTGGGCGGTTTTGTCGCTTCCATTTACAAACGTGGTATCACCTATATAAACCTACCTACTTCCCTTTTGGCTATGGTAGACGCTTCTGTTGGAGGCAAAACAGGGGTCGATCACGGCATGCTTAAAAATCAGATCGGCGTGATCAACAATGGAGCTATGGTTGGGGTAGACATTGATTATTTGGCGACCTTACCTGAAAATCAAATGCGATCCGGTTTTGCCGAGATCATAAAACACGGTTTGATCGCTAATCAAGACTATTGGGCTGCAGTGATGAATTTTGATCCTGGTAGTATGGAAGGATTGGATGTTTTGATCAGAGATTCTGTAGTGATTAAAAGCGATGTGGTCTTGGAAGACCCAACAGAAAAGGGATTGCGCAAGGTTCTCAATTTTGGACACACACTCGGACATGCTATAGAAACTTATTCTTTAGAGTCTGATGTCATGGACGATCTGCTTCACGGCGAAGCCATTGCAGTAGGAATGGTTATGGAGACTTATCTGTCTGTTAAACGTTTTGGTTTTCCAGAAAGCAGCCTCTACGATTTGATGAATTTAGTGCGTTCCTATTATCGCAAAGTGAGTTTCCCTGAAAATGCCTTGGAAGAAATCAACACCTATATGCTTCACGACAAGAAGAATGTAGGCGGACGCGTTAATTTCGTCTTATTGGAAGATATTGGGGTTCACAAATTAGACCAAACTATTGATCCTAAACTCATTAAAGAGGCTTTTGAATTTTACGTAAACGAACTGTAAAGTTTCCGTTCTAGGTCATTTCAATTGATTTTTTTGCTAATTTTAATAGTGCATTACTAGCTAAAACATCATGAGACGCGCTATAGTCGATATCAAAAAACTCACGCCAGAGATCCTTTCTTTGCTTGTTGCACGCTATCCAGATGGCTATGATGATGATCACATCATCAGCTTTAAAAATCAACATAACGACACTATAGAAGCTGTGGAGGTAAAAACCGAAGACACCATTTATTTGGTCAAGGTCAGTTCCCGCCTAGCTAGTGCCATGGCTGAGTTTGAAGATAATGCTGAAGATAACTACGACAGTGATGTTGCTCTGCCGTCTTCTGGAACAGAGCCCTCTTAAAGCTCGTTAAAAATTGTGTGCATCAAACGCTTTTTGTCGTTGATGCTCTCTTCCAAGGAAATCATAGTCTCTGTGCGCATCACGCCGTCAATATCATCCAATTGGAAGATCACCTCTTTGGCGTGTAAGGTATCACGCGCACGAATTTTACAGAAAATATTGAATTTCCCAGTAGTAATGTGAGCTACCGTTACGTAAGGAATCTCTTGAATACGCTCCAATACGAATTGAGTCTGTGAAGTATTGTGGAGAAACACACCCACATAGGCAATAAAGGAATAACCGAGTTTGGTATAATCTAATGTCAAAGAAGATCCGGTTATAATTCCCGCCTCTTCCATTTTTTTAACACGGACATGTACTGTACCTGCTGAGATCAATAGTTTTTTGGCAATATCTGTAAAGGGTACTCTGGTATTCTGAATGAGAATATCTAGAATTTGGTGATCTACGTCGTCTAATTTGAACTTGGCCATAAAAATTGCTTCTATTCGTACATTTTTGTTATTGCAAAATTATGAGAAAAAACGGCAAAATCACAGATTTTGTTGCAGATTTTCTAATGACTGTACTTTTTTAGTACATAATCAGCAATAAATGGAGGCCAATCTTCTTGGTTCAAACGTTTGAGTTCGCTATTTAGCTCAGTATCATTTTCATAGCGATGCGCAAATTCTGGTTCGAGAGAATCTTCATCGAGGACCTCAGCTTCAAAGTAAATTCTGCCTTCTACAAGCAGCTCACGATATTGAATGAAAAGATCTTTGGTGTCATTTATCGCCCTCGGCAGTACATTCTTTAGGATCAGATCACAGTAGTTTACTTGGTTTTCAGGAAGATCCAAATAAGACGCCACTATTGTATCCTTCTCCACTGCCATCTCATGTTGACATAATTGATCAAAAAGTACCGCGTATGCCTTCTCAATTAAGGCTGCTGTATTGTTTCGGCTATAGTCTTGGCCAAACTGTCCAGCTTCAAAGAGAATCGTAGGTATTCCCTGCTGCGTGCAATAATCTCCTAAACAATTACCATTAAATGTATCGTCATACCTGCCAATTTGCTGGCCTATGTCCTCTTGAAGGGCTTTCGTTATGCAATTGATTAGACGCATGGCTTCTAAGCGGGCCGGTGTAATGCTGCGCTCAGCGTTTGCCGCCGGAGCTAAGAAAGAGAGTACTGCTGGGTTTTCGCTACCCGTGAGTCCGTATATACTGCGCTGGCCATGAAGATTCAAGCAAAGCCCGGGTTTAAAAGTGTTAAACACTTCTCTAAATATGAGGCTTTCAGGTTGAGATAGATCTTGAGCGTCTCTATTGAGATCTACTTCATTTGCATTGAGTCGTGTATAAGCCGAAGCGCCATCGGGGTTCAACATCGGGATGATAAACAACTGAAGGTGCTTCGCAAGCTGAGTTCCCTTATCGCTATTCACTAAACGCCGCAGGTAATGCAAGAGTGCTTTTGTGGTGGTAGTTTCGTTGCCGTGCATCTGTGACCACAATAAAATTCTTTTTGAACCGCTCCCAAATTTCAATCCATAAATGGGTCGTCCTTCAACTGATTTACCTAAAACATCCAAAGAAAAATTAGGGTCTATTGTTAGGCTTTTGAGCGCAGTTAAAATGTGATCTGGAGCTAAGTAACGTGTGTTGAATTTCAAAGCAATATAGAATTGAGTTACAAATGTAAACAATCAATTATTTACAATTGTAAACATATAAAATGAAGTGATTGGTTACAATGTTAAACGCAATCGCGTCAGGCATTACTCCTAAATAGATAAAACCAATAGGATTAACAAAAATGACATTTATAATACTGTATATAAGCGTGTTAATAGCTTTTATTTAAATGTTTATTTCATATAAAAACTAGAGCGCTGTGTTAAAGTTGAAACATATTATCGGATAAAGCGTTACATTTGTAACACATTTAATAAACATGGTTAACACAGAGGCATTTTCGAAACGTTTAAAGCAGATCATGGACTATTACAGTCTGAGTTCTGCTGGATTTGCCGAGGCTATTGGTGTGAATCGTTCAAGCATCTCTCACCTACTTTCAGGTCGAAACAAACCAAGTCTAGATTTTGTCATTAAGGTGGTGGAATCTTTAGAGGAAGTTGAATTGTATTGGCTGCTCAACGGAAAGGGTAGTTTCCCAAATTCAGCTTCGATTTTAAAACCTACTGCAACTGCTCCATCACCTGCAGAGGAAATTAAATCAGAAGTAGCTCCAATTAATCCTAAGAATAAAGAGGATGATATTGAACACATCATCATCTTTTATAAAGACGGAAGTTTTAAAAAATACCGACCGAACTAAGCCGCTTTTTCACGAAATTTGCAAAGTGAAAAAGATATTGCTCCTCTCTTGCTGTTTCATTTTATTATTTGCTTGTCAAGAGCCAGAACGAGATTGCCCTAATTTTAAGACCGGCACCTTCACCTTTGAAGAGTTTGTCGGTGGAGAACTCAAGCAGACCACCTTTGTACGTAACGACAGCATAGAGATTGATTATTACGATGAAAAGATAGACACCTTCAGCATTCGTTGGATCAATGACTGTGAATACGTCATGAAGAATCTACGCCCGAAGAATCAGTCTGAAGAGCGCCCTGTACATTTTAAGATCCTAAAAACAGAGGGAGACACCTACACCTTTGAATACGCCATGGTGATCAAAAAGAACAAAGCCAATAAGCGATATGTCCGCCAAGGCACGGCTAAAAAGGTTAGCGAAGAAACCAGTCGAAATTAAAACAGCGAAGTTTGCCCTTCTCCGTCTGGGTCTTCAGGAGTGTCAGACGCTGGAGGAGTTGACGAATCCTCGGCCTTAGGCTTTGTATCAGCCTGAGGTGCTTCTTCCGAGACATCTTCTTGATCCACTACTTCTATCTCTTCTGCAGGAACTTCTTCTGGTTGCTCATACGGTAAGGACTCCAAAGGGTTTATTTCCAGCACCTTGTCTTTGGTCAACTGATTGCCCATGGCTCCAATACCTTTGATTGCAATGAACTCCTCTAAATTGATCTCCAAATTCTCCTTGCGATCCTTTCCACGCTTCTTGGCAAATACGACTTCAGCTCGCGGACGGTAATCGGTAAAGATGCATTCCAATTGCGAATCTGAATGATCTCCAATAATGCTCTCTTCCCGTTCCGGGTTTTCAATCAAGAAGCGTTTTACGTAAAACAGCTCTTTGCTGCCTTCCCAATAAATGGCGGTAAGTGGTTTTTTTGGATCCCATTTCTCCAAGACGATCATATCAGAATCAAAATGCAGTGTCATTTCTGGAATAACGGTCTTTACCATTCCCTTTTGATTCACTATAAGCAATCGATCTTCACTTCTAAAATCGCCTAAGAACTCACCACGGCCATCTACATTGAGACGTTGTACGGTATCGTCAAACCAGATCTTACGAGGCTTTAAGGTGGATAAACCTTTTTCTTTAAGCTCTATACGCTTTACAGGATACTTGCTTACAATATTTCCTTTTGAGTTTCTACCCTTGACCAGTTGATCGGCAAAATCTAAATCGAACTTGAGCTTTTTAATACTACCCGATTGACGCAGTAGCACGGTGACCAATTCTGCCTCACCATTCGGGTTTGCAGTAAAATAAAGCACTTTACTGCCTTTGTTACCTGCCGTAAGATCATAATGCTTATCACGAGTTATAGCAGTAACAGCGAAACGTTTCACATAGGTGGATCCACGTGTACCGTCTTTATAGATCATATTGTAAATGGTCCGCTTGTCTTTTTTCTTAAAGACCGCCACGTGAATAATGCCTTTACCAATAAACGTCTTGTTATCTACTTTGGTGACCATCATTTGGCCATCCTGAGTAAACACAATGATGTCGTCAATATCCGCGCAATCGGTGACGTATTCATCACGACGCAAAGAAGTCCCAATAAATCCTTCTTCCCGATTCACGTAGAGTTTGGTATTCCTGATAACCACCTTAGTGGCTTCAATATCTTCAAATACGCGGATCTCCGTTTTGCGCTCCTTGCCGTTCGCATAGGTTTTCTTCAAGCGTTTAAAGTAATCTATGGCATACTCAATAAGATGCTCCAAATGATGCTTTACTTGAGCAATCTGCTCTTCAAGGGCTTCAATCTTTTGCTGCGCCTTGTCAATATCAAATTTGGAGATGCGCTTGATGCGGATTTCCGTAAGACGTGTAATGTCTTCTGTGGTCACTGCACGCTTTAAATGCTTGATGTGTGGCTTTAGCCCTTTATCAATGGCCGAGATAACGCCATCCCAAGTCTCCTCCTCTTCAATATCGCGATAGATACGATTCTCAATAAAGATGCGCTCTAAGGAAGCAAAGTGCCACTGCTCCTCCAGCTCACCCAATTGAATCTCCAATTCGCTTTTAAGTAGTTCCACGGTGCGGTCCGTAGAACTTCTGAGCATCTCCGAGACTCCGACAAACAGCGGTCGATTATCCTCAATAACACAGCCCAGCGGTGAAATGGAAGTTTCACAATTGGTAAAGGCGTATAAGGCGTCAATAGTCTTGTCAGGAGATATGCCGTTTGGCAAATGCACCAAGATCTCTACATCTGCAGCCGTATTGTCTTCGATCTTTTTAATCTTGATCTTGCCTTTATCATTCGCCTTTAAGATCGAATCGATCAAGGAAGAGGTCGTGGTTCCAAAAGGAATCTCCGTAATGACCAAGGTGTTTTTTTCGTAATGGCTGATACGCGCTCTACTGCGGATCTTTCCGCCACGTAAACCGTCATTGTAATTGGTAAAATCTGCAATACCACCCGTTGGGAAATCAGGCAATATGGTAAATCGTTTGCCTTGCAGGTGTTTAATAGAAGCGTCAATGAGCTCTATGAAGTTGTGCGGCATGATCTTGGTAGAAAGCCCCACGGCAATTCCTTCCGCGCCTTGAGCTAGCAGCAACGGAAACTTTACCGGTAAATGAATGGGCTCCTTTTTACGTCCATCGTAAGAGGATTGCCAATCCGTGGTCTTTGGATTGTAAACTACATCCAAAGCAAATTTGGATAATCGCGCTTCTATATAACGAGATGCCGCGGCACGGTCCCCAGTGAGTATATTCCCCCAGTTTCCTTGAGTGTCTATAAGCAGATCCTTTTGACCGATCTGTACCATGGCATCAGCAATGGAAGCATCTCCGTGTGGGTGATACTGCATGGTATGCCCCACAATATTAGCCACCTTGTTGTAGCGTCCATCATCTAAATCCTTTAGAGAATGCATAATACGACGTTGTACCGGTTTGAATCCGTCTTCAATCGCAGGTACAGCACGCTCCAAGATTACATAAGAAGCGTAATCCAGGAACCAATCTTGATACATCCCGGTTACCTTGGTAATGGTATCCTGTGGGTCTTCAGGGCTTAATTCTTCTCCGTTTAAAGGGCTTTGGTCACTCATATAGTCTTGCGGGCTAGTGCTTTTGGATTAATCCTCTACACGATCCAATTCAACCTTTAGGTTATTGATAATAAATTCTTGACGGTCCGGAGTGTTCTTGCCCATATAGAAGCGGAGCAAGTTTTCAATGGACATGGCTTTATCCAGCATTACAGGATCCAATCGAATATCGTTGCCTATAAAATGCTGAAATTCATCCGGAGAGATCTCCCCTAATCCTTTAAATCGCGTGATCTCGGGTTTCGGTTTGAGCTTTTCAATGGCGTCTATACGTTCTTGCTCCGAATAGCAATAAATGGTCTCCTTTTTATTTCGGACACGGAATAGCGGTGTTTGAAGGATGTACAAATGGCCTTCTTTGATCAGCTCTGGGAAGAACTGCAAAAAGAAGGTGATCAGTAGCAAACGAATGTGCATTCCGTCCACATCGGCATCCGTAGCGATCACAATATTGTTGTATCTCAAATCCTCTAAGGACTCTTCTATGTTCAAGGCCGCTTGCAAGAGGTTGAATTCTTCGTTCTCATAAACGATCTTCTTACTCATGCCGTAGGAATTCAAGGGCTTTCCACGCAGTGAAAATACCGCTTGCGTATTAACATCTCGACTTTTGGTAATGCTTCCACTTGCCGAATCTCCCTCAGTAATAAAAAGGGTTGACTCCAAACGACGGTCTTTTTTGAGGTCTCCTCAGTGCACACGGCAATCTCTGAGCTTTTTGTTGTGCAGACTGGCCTTTTTGGCGCGCTCCTTAGCGAGTTTTCGAATACCAGATAGTTCTTTGCGTTCGCGTTCCGCCTGCATGATCTTACGCTGAATTTTCTCAGCAGTGTCGGCGTTCTTGTGCAAGAAGTTGTCTACCTGTGTCTTGACAAAGTCGTTGATATAAGTTCTAACCGTTGGCAACCCCTCTCCCATCTCTGTGGAACCGAGCTTCGTCTTGGTTTGCGACTCAAATACAGGCTCCATTACTTTAACGCTGATCGCCGCAACGATACTTTTGCGAATGTCACTGGCGTCATAGTTCTTCCCGTAAAACTCTCTCACCGTTTTTACGACAGCCTCTCTAAAGGCCGCTTGATGCGTTCCTCCCTGGGTAGTGTTCTGACCATTAACAAACGAATGGTACTCTTCACTATATTGGGTTTTGGAGTGTGTAATGGCTATTTCTATATCATCTCCGCGCAAATGAATGATCGGATACAACATATCCTCATTGTTCATATTGTCTTCCAACAGATCCTTAAGACCGTTGGCGGAATGATATTTTTCTCCGTTGAAATCAATGGTAAGACCTGGGTTTAGATACACATAGTTCTTGAGCATCTTGGCCACATATTCCGGACGGTATTTGTAATTCTTAAAGATCTCCGGATCTGGAACAAAACTCACCTTGGTTCCCTTTCTACGGGAAGTATCTTCTACAGGTAGATCTTCTACCAACTCGCCATAGGCAAAGGCGGCAGCTTTAATCTGCTGATCACGAACGGATTCAACACGGAAACTGGTTGAAAGGGCATTTACCGCCTTGGTACCCACTCCATTTAGACCTACGGACTTTTTAAAAGCACGGGAGTCGTATTTACCTCCGGTGTTCATTTTAGAGACCACATCGATCACTTTTCCCAAAGGAATTCCACGCCCGTAATCACGCACGTGTACTTCTTTGTCTTTGATGCGGATTTCAATGGTCTTCCCTGCACCCATTACAAATTCATCGATACAGTTGTCGATAACCTCCTTGAGCAGGATATAAATTCCATCATCTGGTGAAGAACCATCTCCCAGCTTCCCGATATACATTCCGGGACGCATACGGATGTGCTCTTTCCAATCCAGCGAGCGTATATTATCCTCGGTATATTGTGTCTCTTTTGCCATTAATCTGATGTGGGAGTAACCCTGCTAAGATAGGATTTCAGTGACGTTTTTAAAAAAAGGAGGCCTCAAAGTAATTAACAATAAAACGTTCAAATTGTTGAGAAAATAGGCTGTTAATCCCTTTTCTGGTACGCTGCTCAAATCGTTATACCTGGACTACTATTTTTTAAAGTTGATTACAATCGTTCTTTACTAAATGAAAATCCAACCAGAAAACGACAGGAAATGGAGGGGAACATGTTGAAAAACAATGGGGTTGTTTTTGCAACACGTGCAATGATGGGTTTTTGATGCTATGGAAAAAAAACACTCTTAATAAGCCGGGGTTTATTAAGAGTGTATTCGTAGAGCTTTCGTTGAGCGGACAAGGTTCAATACCGATTTATCTCTAACGCAAGCTTTTTACGGTTCTAAAAGCGTTGTCGCGTGGGTTAATCCAAATTCCCTGAATTTGCTGCGGCTTTCATATCGTCATTGGCATAAATAGCCAATTCAACCCGTCTATTTTTAGCTCTGTTTGCGTCGTCATTTGGGTACTTTGGTTGCTCTTCTCCATACCACTTTTCCGTTAGCCTAGAGGCGGCAACTCCATTAGCCACTAAATAGGCAGATACAGCTTCTGCTCGTTCTTTAGACAATCTCATATTGTAATCTGCTGCTCCAGAATCGTCTGTATGTCCTTCAATGAGAATATCAGTGTCTGGGTATCTTTGAAAAACATTGGCCACCCGTGAAAGATCGTTTTTGTAGGCTTCACTGAGTTTTGAAGAATTCAATTCAAAGGCTACACTGGAGTCGAAAGTCATGTTAATGCCTTCGCTAACCCGGTTTACTTCTGCGCTGGGTACAGCTTGGGTTAGTTCTCGTGCCTGTTGATCCATTTTTTTACCGATCAGATTTCCAGCAACTCCTCCAACTGCAGCACCGGCGAGGATCCCCCACACGCTTCCTTTAGAAACAGCAGCTCCCAATAGAGCCCCACCTGCAGTACCTGCGATGGTTCCTTTTTGTTGCTTGTTTAATGTTCCGCATCCTATCATTAATAGGGCTGCCAACGATAACGTAATAACTCTTTTCATAATTTAACTTTAGTTAGTCGCACACTAGGGCGATGAATAATTCTTTGTTCATGTCATTCCAACCCAAGGAAACGGCCTTTTTAAGATCGGCGCACAGGGCCCCTTGTTCTGTTGTGGACATACTATTTCTGAGTCCTTGTGCTTGGTCGGTGTTGTATTTCTTTGACATTTCGGTTAAGCGAGCTTCGCTCTTGGCAATGTAAACATCCTTTGAGTTCGGGGCTATCTGAGCCGCTTGGTCGTAGGCGTTGTAAGCTTTAGCGTATTCCCCACCAGTTGTGTACATGTCCCCTTCTTGTATTAAAAAGTTAGCATTTGATGGGTCAAGCTGTTTTGCTTTATCCAAATAAAATGCGGCAGAGTCCGCTTGCTTGAATTGTCTTTCATACATGGCTGCCATGAGCGCATAATTTTGAGCTCTTTGGGCAGTATTCTGGTTGTTTTCGGTAAGGCTAATTACGGTTTGAAGTTCCTGTTGAGAAGCTTCCAATGCGCCAGTTTTGTTATACGCTACCGCTTTCTGAAAATGACCTTCAAGGCTCCGTCCTTTAGTAACATCTAGGGCTTTATCAGCCTCTTCTAAAGCCGATGAATACATCTCTAAAGCATTGTAGGCTTTAGCCTTGCCAATTGCAGCACGTTCTTTGGCATCTTTAGTTTTGCATTTATTTGAGAATTGATCATAGAGCGTCAGCGCCTCTTGAGGCATGTCTTTTGCTAAGGTCGCTTCTGCTTCTTCTAAGGCAGCCCGACATTTTTTACCCATGGTAAAGGTTTGCGCCTGAGTACAATTGATCCCGCCAATTATTGTGGCGACGAGTAAGGCTCGAATTGAATTTTTCATTTAGGTTAGTGTAGTCGTTGTTAATAACAACGTTTCCTCTAAATTATAAAACTACAGGCGATTTGCCAATTAATTGGGATGGATTCTGACAGATTTTGTCGGACTAATTAGACCGCTGTATGAGCTGCGCTAGCAGCAGGGATTACGGTCAGAAATTTACAGGATAAGTTCCTTGTAATTATCGGTAAAATCCATGTTTGAAAACGATTAATGTCGAGTGTATAACGATCTAATTAACATTTCTGCCCATTTAACGACTAATACTTTAAAACCCTTAGTCAACTATGCATTCCGGAGGCGCAAATACCACCCTAAAAAACAATCGCAACCTGCTAAAAAAACGTCCTAGTCGATTTAAATATAAGCGCAGCCATATCGCTGCAAGCGGGAAAGGTGGTCTTGGTAGTTTTTATGGCGATAAAAAACTGACCACACTGAGTGCTTCAGAGCTTAAGCGCATGGGTAGGCGCCTGCGTCGAAGAAATAGAGCAGAGCGGATTGTCGTGCTGCTTTTAATCCTGTCTGCCTTGCTGTTTGTGTTCCGTGGTTTGGGTATTGTATAGATGAATCTGTGGTGAGATTTACAAAGCATATGGGTTGTGCTGTTTGTCTTTCACAGTCCAATATGAAATAGGCCTCAAAAAATCTAAAAAGATTATACTGCGCCGTTTTGAAAGCAAAAGCTCACACCGTCTTGTTCTTTGCAGATGCTAGGATGAAAAAGGTTTAAAAGATCAGACATTGAAACGGAACAGCATCACGTCTCCGTCTTTCACTACATAATCTTTTCC
This sequence comes from Gilvibacter sp., assembly GCF_013214815.1. Classification (GTDB taxonomy): domain Bacteria; phylum Bacteroidota; class Bacteroidia; order Flavobacteriales; family Flavobacteriaceae; genus Gilvibacter. The sequence goes on along the minus strand of NZ_JABSPU010000056.1, from coordinate 4,958 downwards.
TTCAATACCAAGTTTACCCGCTTCTTTGACCTTTTCACGAGAACCCATGGCCTCATAATCTTCATAGGCAATGACTTCTGCACGGATAAAACCTTTCTCAAAGTCTGTATGAATCACTCCTGCAGCCTCTGGAGCAGTGGCTCCAACAGCAACCGTCCAAGCGCGAACTTCCTTCTCTCCTGCTGTGAAGTACGTTTGCAGGTTGAGTAGCTTATAAGCTCCGCGGATCAGTTTAGAAGCTCCTGGTTCTTCCAAACCAATATCATCCAAGAACATTTGGCGCTCTTCATAATCGTCCAGTTCGTTGATGTCCGCTTCGGTTCCTACAGCTAAAACAAGCACTTCAGCATTCTCTGAAGCAACTGCTGCCTTTACTTGATCCACATAAGCGTTTCCGCTTACTGCGCTTGATTCATCAACATTGCAAACATACATTACGGGCTTGTCTGTGATGAGTTGTATTTGATCAATATATGCCTCGCGAGCATCCGCAGGCACCTCTATGGCACGAACGGAGTTTCCAGCCTCTAAACCTTCTTTGATCAGGTTTAGTGCAGCTTCTTCTTTCTGAGCCTCTTTGTTCCCAGTCTTTGCTGCACGCTTCACTTTATCCAAGCGCTTCTCTACAGTTTCAAGATCTTTAAGTTGAAGCTCAATATCAATGGTCTCCTTATCGCGAACCGGATCAACAGAACCGTCAACGTGTACAATATTGTCGTTGTCAAAACAACGCAATACGTGAAGAATAGCGTCTGTTTCTCTGATGTTCCCTAAGAATTGGTTACCAAGACCTTCACCCTTACTTGCGCCTTTTACCAAACCAGCAATGTCAACGATTTCAACGGTAGCGGGCACTACGCGTTCCGGATTCACCAATTTCTCCAATACCTCCAAGCGGGTATCGGGTACGTTCACCACACCTAAATTCGGTTCAATGGTACAAAACGGAAAGTTTGCACTTTGCGCTTTGGCATTGGATAAACAATTGAAAAGAGTTGATTTTCCTACGTTTGGTAATCCTACAATTCCGGCTTTCATGGGCTGTAACTAATTTGGCGGCAAAGATAAGAATTGCCCTGTATACCGCGCCAATTATACGGCTTTAATTCATCGGATAAACAAATCCAAGGATTCATGATAGAGTTCAAATTCTCCCAGATTGTTATGCCTGCCCTCTGGAATCGTGATGAACTGCACAGTGGCAGGGTTGAATTCTAAGAACAAGCGCTGTCCTGAACTGAACGGCACTACTCCATCTCGAGTTCCGTGTAAAATGAGGGTTGCACAATTGACCTCTGGCGCGTATTTAAAACTGGGGAAATCGTATTTGATCAGCCATTGAACGGGTAAATACCTGAAGCGGGTGTTGGCCACGTCCTCTATACTGTGAAAGGGCGTTTCTAAAATGAGCTGTCCCGGAGTATTTTCCGCAGCTAAAAAGGTAGACACGCTGGTTCCCAAAGATCTTCCAAACACCAATATATCTTGTTCTCTGTATTGCTTTTTAGCGTGTTCATAAAACAGTTGAGCATCACTGTACATGGTAGCTTCTGCGGGGCTTCCACCACTTTTACCATAGCCGCGATAATCCATCACCATCACATCATAACCGTATTTGGTATACTGCTCCGCAATACCGCCCCAACGCGCTAAGTTTCCTGCATTTCCGTGATAATACAGAATAAGACCTTTTGGATCAGCAACCTTAAAATGCAAGGCGTTCAAGGCAATGCTATCAGGAGTCCAAAGGTTGAATTCCTCAAACTCTGTATTGAAAGCATATTTGTAATCTGCAGCCAAAGGTTGTGGCTGAAACATGATATTGTCTTGAATGAAATACATAAATAGTGAAAAAACAGTGTAGGGAATGGTAATGATCGCAATCCCAAAGAACAGTTTACGCATTGGCTTTGGAGCTGTGTTTTACTTTCATACTGGTGGTCTCGAGATCAATATCCGTGGGTTTGGACATCAAGATCTCGCTGAGCATACGGTGGTAGGATTCAAAATTATTTAGATTCTTATGCCCTCCACCAATCACAGCATAAAGTCTTGTTCTGCTTGGATTTATCTTTGACAATTTAATGCTTGACTTAAAAGGTATGAGTTGGTCCTGAGTCCCGTGGATAATATGAATTGGACAACGCACATACTTCAGCCATTTATAGGTGGGCATCGGGTATTTTAAAATCACTGACAAAGGCATGAAAGGCATATACCTTGAGGTGGTTTTGGTCAGGCTGTAATACGGAGCATCCAAGATGAGCATTCGCGGATGATTTTCTGAGGCGATCTTGGTAGCGAAGCCAGAACCTAAGGAACGCCCATAGATTATGATATACTCCTCGCTGACTCGCTCTCTTATTTTATTGTGACTGCGTTTTCCTGTGCTTTTACCAAATCCGCGGTAGTCCAACATGATCACATCGTAATTGTGTCGGGTAAAATCTACAGCGAACTTCCCCCAACCTTTTATACTCTTGGAATTGCCTTTCAGGTATAAAACCACGCCAATCGGGTCTTTCACTTTAAAATGCAAACCATTAATGATCCCGCCATCACGGGTTTCTAGGTTGTATTCTTCTACAATTTGATTTTTATAATAAAACTGAAAATCCTTGGGAAGCTTCTCCGGTTTAAAAAGGAAATAGTCCTGAAGGTAGTATAGAATCAGGCTGATGGCCATATAAATAGCCAAAACAGTGAGGGTGATATTTAACCAGACAGGCATAAAGCGATTTGCTCTAAATTAATAAAATATGCCTACTAGCCGTAGTTTTGGACATAAAAAAACGCCGTCAATGCGGCGTTTTAGATTTGTTTCTGTCTTTTATTAGTGGTGCATGAAGGCTTGCTTTCCTAGAAGTGTAGCTTCATCCTCTACGTTGTTCTCATCAGGAACACAACAATCTACCGGACAAACTGCGGCACATTGAGGCTCTTCATGGAATCCCATGCATTCCGTACATTTTTCAGGTACGATATAGTAGATCTCATCGCTAATGGGTTCTTGAGTTTCGTCGGCATTAACCGCAGCTCCATTTGGCAATACTAGATCTCCACTTAGGTCCGTTCCGTCGGCATAACGCCAATCGTCGGCACCTTCATAAATTGCGGTGTTTGGGCATTCTGGTTCGCAGGCCCCGCAATTGATACATTCATCGGTAATTATGATCGCCATAGCATTTTCTTTTTCTAACTTTGCGCTACAAAAATAACGCCTAAAAGCGGTAATCACAAATGGAACTGGAACTACACAAGCGCATTGCAAGTTGGGGACAATTAGGGGCAGAATTAAACCAAATCGTTCATCAAGATCCTTTGCCCGCTGAATTCGAGGCCTTTTTATCAGCTGTTGAGTCCAAAAATGGTTGGTTTACTCGTGAGCAAGTGCTTCATGCGCTAAAAGCTTGGGCCGAAGAACTTCAAGCCGATTCTCTTAAAGCGTGGCTCGCTCCGTATACCATAAATAAGGTGACTCCTAAAACAATAGCGGTTATTGCTGCGGGCAATATTCCCTTAGTTGGATTACACGACACCTTAAGCGTTTTGATGAGCGGACATAAGCTGCAGATCAAATTATCTTCGAGTGACCCGCTGCTGCTGCCTTATCTTTTTGATCGTTTGATCGCAATTGAGCCTGCTTGGGCAGATTTCATTGAGGTGCGTAAAGATGCTGTAAGTGATTACGATGCCGTAATTGCAACGGGAAGCGACAATACTGCGCGTTACTTTAGTCATTACTTTAAGGACAAACCGCATATCATCAGAAAGAATAGAAACTCTGTTGCCGTATTGAGTGGTGAAGAGTCTGAAGCAGAGCTTTCCGGTTTGGCCAATGATATTTTTAGATATTACGGTTTAGGATGCCGATCCGTCTCCAAGATATTTGTCCCTGAGGGTTATGATTTTGATAAGATCTTCAAGGCGGTGTACGATTGGAAACACCTCTTAGTACACAAAAAATACGAAAACAACTACGATTACAACAAGGCGGTATTTTTAATGAGCCAGTTCGATTTTTTAGAGAACGGATTCTTTATGGTTAAAGAGGATTCCAGCATGGCCTCTCCTATAGCCAGTGTTTTCTATGAAACCTATTCAAACGCAGCTGAATTAGACGAAAAATTAAGCACGCAAAAAGAGCAGATTCAGTGTGTTGTAGGCAATACTAATCTGCCAGATGCCATTGCATTTGGACAATCCCAGCAGCCTGGATTATCAGACTACGCCGATGGTGTGGATACCTTAGACTTCTTGTTAAAACTTTAGTTGATAATTTATTGGTTAATTAACACAGCACGTTGACTTAATTAACATCTTTGTACTCTTAATAAAATAAGCATGCAGAAACACAATTTTAGCGCCGGTCCTTGTATTCTACCCCAATCTGTATTTCGCAAAGCTGCGGATGCAATTATTGATTACAACGGAATTGGCCTATCCATTATAGAGATCTCACACAGAAGCAAGGAGTTTGTAGCGGTTATGGAACGTGCGAGAAGCTTGGCCATCTCCCACCTCGGATTAGAAGGAAAAGGATATCAAGCCTTGTTCTTACAAGGTGGAGCCAGCATGCAGTTCTTGATGGTCGCTTATAATCTATTGCAAGGGAAAGCAGGATACCTCAATACAGGAACCTGGTCTACTAAAGCCATTAAAGAAGCTAAGCTTTTTGGCGATTTGGTTGAAGTTGCCTCTTCCAAGGATCAGAATTTCAACTATATCCCTAAGGGTTATGAAATCCCTTCTGGCTTAGACTACTTACATCTCACGTCAAACAACACCATTTTTGGAACGCAAATCAAAGATATTCCACAGACGGATGCTGCTTTGATCTGCGATATGAGTAGTGATATCTTTTCCCGTCAGATGGACTTCAGCCAATTTGATCTAATCTACGCAGGAGCGCAAAAGAATATGGGTCCTGCCGGAACCACTTTGGTTGTGGTTAAAGA
>NZ_JABSPU010000055.1 GCF_013214815.1 Gilvibacter sp. | reverse complement strand
CGACGGGTTTATAAACTACTTGTTGACTAGGAGGATACTTCTCCAATAGGCTTTGCGGACGGATTGGCCGAGGCACATATCCACCGCCACAATTGGGACAGACCTCACGTAGCGGCCCACTGACGCAATCGCTGCAAAATGTACACTCAAAAGTGCAGATCATAGCATCAGTAGCATCTACTGGAAGCTTTTTATTGCAGTTTTCGCAAGTCGGTCGGATCGCTAGCATCTCTTAATAATTAGGAAGTGAAGGCCTATTCGCTAAACCTTCTTTTATGACATTAAGTACGTGTTCACGCTCTGCTCCCGCTAAAGGCAAACGAGGGGCACGGACCCATTCTGAGCCCAGATCCACTGCAACCTCAGCCAACTTAATGTTCTGAACTAATTTAGGGTTAATATCCAACTCCAGCAACGGTAAAAACCAACGGTAGATGGCTAAGGCCTCATCAATTCTTCCTTGTTTTTGCAACTCATAGATCGCTACGGTCTCCTTAGGAAAAGCGCAAACCAAGCCGGCGATCCAACCATCAGCTCCCATGAGCAAACTCTCTAAAGCCAAGGTATCTACACCAGTCATGATCTTTAATCGATCTCCGAAAGCATTCTTAATACGCGTAACATTGGAGATGTCTCGCGTGGACTCTTTAACCGCTTGTATGTTATCACATTCCAACAAGGACTCAAACATCGGCAAGGTTACCTCTATAGCGTAATCTACTGGGTTGTTATACACCATAATAGGTAAGTCCGTGCTATTTGCCACTGCCTTGAAGTAAGCCACCGTCTCCAAAGGCCCTGCCTTATAGCGCATGGGCGGTAACATCATCAGGGCATTAGCGCCATCTTCCTGAGCTTGCTGTGCAGCAAGAACTGCTCCTTTGGTTGTTTGCTCTGCGATATTGATCAGTACCGGGACTTTACCATTGACAAGTTCTGAAGTATAACGAGTTAGCGTTCTCTTCTCTTCTACTGATAAAGTACTCGCCTCTCCGAGAGTGCCCCCAAGTACTATTCCGTGGACACCTGCAGCTACTTGAGCTTCAATGTTTTTTGCAAATAGCGGAAGGTCCAATTCATCACTTTTGGTGAACTTGGTGGTTACCGCGGGCATCACACCCTGCCATGCTACTTTCATATTAATTCGGTTTTAATAGATTCAAAAATACAACTCAAATTGTGCACTCTATCAGCATAATTTTTCCATTTTTCCTACTATTTTGCCTAGTTTTGACATAATATAATTAATAACAAGACAATAAGTGAGAGGTTCTAAAGTACTTCCATTCACAATTCCAAAGTCTGAAAAGGCTTCAATAACGGTACAAAGAGACCGTCAGTCAGCCTTTTACGGTCATCTACACCAGCATCCTGAGACCCAATTGAGTCTGATCCTTTCCGGAAGCGGCACGCTGTTTTGCGGCAATACCTTAGTTCCGTTTCAACCTTACAGCCTCATCTGCGTACGGGGAGATAAACCGCATTTGTTCCGCAGTGAGCCCAATGATGGTCAAGCTGTTGAGCGAATATCCATCTTCTTTTTAGAGTCCTGGTGGTCTGCGCTTTGCGAATTGACTCCGGAGATAGCTCAATTGCAAATGCCCTTTAAAGACGATTGGGCAGGTTGGTTTTTGAACGATGTGGATCTGAGCGTTTATAATCTTATGGACGGTTTGGAACACCTCAGCTCCGCAGTTAAATTCGAACAGTTTGTGACTCTGATCGCCAAATTGAGTAGACAAAAAGTACAGGTCATTCGCGAAAGTTCTGCACGACCTAACTACCGCGGAGAGGATTCTGATCGTATGAGTCAGATCATTGAATACACCATGAATCACTTTAAAGATCCTATCTACCTGGCAGACATTGCCGATAAGATTGCGCTAACACCTTCCTCCTTTTGCAAGTACTTTAAAAAGCGTACCGGGAAGTCTTATGTGCAATTTCTCAATGAAATTCGTTGTGAAGCGGCAAGAAATCTGCTAACTCAAGAACTAGAGCTCAGCATGCCAGAAGTCGCCCTAAAAAGCGGTTATAATTCCATGGCCAACTTTAACAGACAGTTTAAAAAGTATCAGGGTATGTCTCCCTCTAGCTACCGCAAGATCAAAGTGATTCCCACTCTTGACGGAGCTTCTTACTAAACTTAGCCACAACGAGTTCGTAGGAGTGATCAATCAATTCACGGATCAACTCAGGCGGCAAACCAGCATCTATCAAAACCGTGTTCCAATGCAATTTGCTCATATGGTAACCGGGCAGGATAAGCCCATCGTATTGTGCGCGTAGTTCAACGCTTCTGTCAGGATCGCATTTTAAGTTGGCTTGTGCGGGCAAGCGTTCCAAACCTGAAAGCGCAAACATCTTCCCCATAACCTTAAAGACCAAGGTCGATTCATCAAACGGGAAGGACTCGGTCACGCCTTTTTTGGTTAAACAGTATTCTCTAAAAGCCTCGATATGCATCTCAATCAATTTTATACACCACACCGGGGCGCTCGTTAAAATGTACAATGAGAAATTGAGCTCCTAAGGGAATATCCAACTCAAACTCGTAGCATTGATCTGCTGCATTCCAATTTGCGGCCAACGACCTCATTGAAGCGCCATCAACACTGATACCTAGTGCAGTCTCTTGGGGTATGGGTAAGCGGAATTGCCATTTGCCAGAACTCGCTCCGCTGTTTAAAATCCCAGTGGATGGTAAAAGTGATTCGTACAGTATTAGGGAATCATCTACAATTATGGGCATAGATTCAAAAGTGGTCCTGTCTATTGGCTGGGCAAGTAATTGATCCTCTGCCAAAAGCGGGAAATGGGTAAAGATGAATTGCTGCGGATTCGATTGAAAAAATCGATAGGTAGGATCCTTTTCAAAACGATCGGTATAGCGACCAGCTCCCCAAGTGGCGTCAAATAAATAGGCGGTGCCGTCAATCAAGGCTATATTCCACATATGATTGACATCGAACTCGCGCCCGATATCAGTCAATGAGGCTTTAGAATCCCCACGTACCAAATAAGAGGTCACTCCGGTGAGTTCACAGAGGCGTTCAAACAAAAAAGCGTAGCCTTCACAAACCGCAACGCCCGTATCAATGACCCGATTGATCAACTGTTGTCTAAACTTTTCCTGCTTTTTGTTGCGCTCTGTCACGGTTGTGAAACTGTAATCTAAGGCTTTGTATTCGTTGGGATCATAGGCGATATTGTTGATGATCCAGCCGTAGATCGCTCTGAGTTTTTCTGCTTCTGAATTAAAATCTCTATTGATAAAACCCGCTATTTGCTCGACAGATTCGGCCTGTCTAGGATACAGCTGAATCACTGCGTCTACGCGCTCAAAATCCGTTTGCGAACAAGCAGGAGTCGTGCTTAAAAAAAACACGAGTATCATTACAAAGGACAGCAGATTTTTCAAAGGATGCATTACTGAAATTAAGCGTTATTCTCTTTACCAACTGGTCCCAGGTGCGTGTTTTGAAAACTGTCTGGATACTTCAATCCATAACCCAGAATACGGTCCATAGCAGAATGACCAAACAGGATACAACCCGCAAGCAGAAGCTCTTGACTCTCTATAATCACTCCAAACAAATAAACTGCTAGGGCAACGCCTTTATGATGAAAGAGGTTGTAAGTCAGCGCCCCGATCTTTGGATTCACCAAATAGCCAAGCATACCGACATCTGGTGTTAAGAGTAGTGCAGGAAACCACCACCAATCGAAGTCCAAAAGGGAAAACAAATAGATCGCCAGCCCAAACTGAGCCAATTCTTCCAATTTTAAACTCAGTTTCATGATATGGATTTTATGCGATATAAGACAGGTCTGCTGGGAACAGCATCGGCTTCAATATTGGCCAATTGCATCTCCAGAACGTAGTGATCATCGGTTATGGATTCATCGGCATAAATGAATTCTGTGATCGTGGCATGTTCTCTGGGAATGCCGTCCATGTCCCAAAAGGCCCGATGCGCCTCTAATTTGCCGCCATCCTCTTCTCGATCCACAGAAGGCGTATCAATCAACAAATGTTGAATTCCTTTGCGACAGAGATAAGCCGCTGCGGCCCTGGTCAAATAAGGCCAATTGGTGTGCGAGTACTGTCGTGTTCTTTTAGTGGAGTCGTTTGGTAAAGTTCGAATCACTAAGGCTTCCACATCGGGATCTTTTAAATGATCTTGAATTAAATGCAGATCAATGATCTGATCTCCCCCTTTGGTTTCTGGCTTAATACTGATCAAACTGGCTCTGTAAAAATACCGGTGAAAAGCACGATTTACGTTTGCAGGTTCTGCCGTGATATGCCCTAAAGTTTCCGTGTGTGTTCCTTGCGCATGCGGAATGATCTGCATGCTGGTGAAATTTACTGCAGCGCCATCTTGGACAGAACCCACCCAATCGTCTAAAACCACAGGCTTAAATTCTGGATGACCCACATACCAAGCGTTGGGATTCTCCGGCCCGGATTGCATGGGAATCGAAATATCAAGGGGCTGATCCAGATCGATCTCGATCTGCCTATCAGCAATGCGAAGTACTGCGATCATAGCGTCAAGGTAAGCAATCTGACTTAAAGAAGCTTAAAAAGTTCGGCCGCTACTGCGTCAGATACAAATTTTGACGATCTAGGAACATGCAAGTCATCGCCATCCAAGAAAATCCAATTCTTGGCTTGTAATTCTGGCAATAGAGATTCTGCATATTGGCGATAAACAGCTCCAAATTCCTCAGAAATTCTAGACAGCGAAACACCTTTGGCCGTGCGTAACCCGGTCATGATGTATTCGTTGTAACGATCGTTGAGGCTGAGTTTTTCTGATTCGTGCGGACGTTTGCCGGCCTGCAATCCTTTAATATAAAGTGGGTTGTTCGAAATATTCCAACTGCGGACGTGACCCACCAGCGAATGTGCTCCCGGGCCAATGCCCAAATACGGAACTCCTTCCCAATAAGCCGTATTGTTTTGGGATTGAAAGCCAGACTTACCAAAGTTGCTGAACTCGTAATTGACATATCCAGCTTCGGAAGTCATATCCAAGAGCAAATCATAATGTGCCTTAGCCAAGGCTTCATCCACCGGAGCAATTACTCCTTTTTGAATAAAACGATCTAAGGCTGTATCAGGTTCAACCGTCAAGGCATAGCAGGATAAATGTGGCACCTTAGCATCAAAAGCGATTTGCAGGTTTTGTTCCCAGATGTCAAGCGGCATATCAGGCACGCCGTAAATGAGATCAACAGAATAGTTCTCAAAATGCTCAGCCACCAAGTTTAGGGCTTGCTCCGCTTGCTGCTGATTATGCGCCCGATTCATGAATTTAAGGTCTTGTTCTCTAAACGATTGGATTCCCAAACTGAGTCGGTTGACACCAATCTCCTTACAGGCAATTAAAAGGGATTCGTCAATATCGTCAGGGTTAGCCTCAAGGGTAAATTCAATGGCACTACTAAGTTGGTAATGAATCTGAATTGTTTCAAAAAGCTCCTCCAATTGCGCTGGCGTCAACAAACTGGGTGTCCCTCCCCCGAGATAAATGGTTTGAATAGGATCTGTGAGCTCTTCTTTGCGCAAGATCAGCTCTGCTTTCATGGCCGCAACCATACCTTCTTGATGCTTCAATGAGGTGGAAAAATGAAAGTCACAATAATGACAAGCTTGCTTGCAAAACGGTATGTGAAGATACAATCCGGCCACAATCAGAAGAACAAAACAATTAAGATAGATAAACCAAAACTCAAAGCGAGGTAAAACAAAAATGCCAAGAAAAAGACAACTACTGTTTTGAAAATGCTTAGCACTCTATTGTCTTTAAGCCAGGACGGAATCGTAAAAACCAAATACAACCCAAAAAGCAGGGCCGGAATAAAGTTGGGCTGGGTATCACTTAGTTTAAGATAGATCTGAAACAGTGTATTTATCAAAGTATACAAGCAAAGCAGATAAAAGCTAATTGCGACAAACTCGGCATAGGAGTGTTTTTTGTAAAAGAAGATCTTCAAAAAGCCTCCAAGGGTAAACACAAAAATGAACATGAAGTTGTTGATGTTGCCCGACATAAACTTACCGGCATCATACAACCATTGGATATCTGTATTTAAGGTGGTGTCTGCCTGAACACTTTTAAAAGGGTCAAACTTTAACAGACTACGGACCAAAATAAAGAGTGCAGACCACAGGATAAAATAGGCTACGGGTTTGTAATATTTTTTGCGCTGACCATTTAAATATTCCGCAAAAAGTTGGTTGGGCGTTAGCAAAAGAATCCTGTTGGTGCACCAAATTGGTGCTTCTAGTGTGAAAAGACCTGAGGCTAAATCACCAAAGGTTTCAGTAAAACTCACCTTGTGAATCCCCGAGCGCTGCCCACAATTGTGGCAGTAAGCCCCTTGAGTTAGCGTACCGCAATTTCTGCATGTGGATTGGTCTGCCATAGGGATGAGCTATTAGCCAATTCGGTCTTGATTGTCTTTGATAAAAGCTCCCCAGCCAGAATACGATTTCCCAGTGCTGATCTTCCCTGCATTGTAAAAATGACAAACGGCTGCCGCGAGTCCGTCTGTACTGTCAAGATTTTTAGGAAGTTCCTTGATTCCAAGGATGCTTTGAAGCATTTTGGCCACCTGTTCTTTACTGGCGTTTCCGTTACCGGTAATGGCCATTTTTATCTTTTTAGGCGAGTACTCGGTAATGGGCACTTCTCTAGAAAGTCCGGCAGCCATGGCAACTCCTTGCGCACGTCCTAATTTGAGCATGGATTGAACGTTCTTACCAAAAAACGGCGCTTCAATCGCGATCTCGTCTGGGTGATAGGTATCAATGAGCTGTACGGTTCGCTCAAAGATATACTTGAGCTTCACATAATGATCTGAGTATTTCTGCAATTGCAGTTCATTCAATTGCATGAATTCCATCTTTTTACCCACCACACGGATGAGTCCAAAACCCATAATGGTGGTTCCGGGGTCAATGCCTAAGATGATACGTTCAGATTTGCTCATAATATTTTTCAAGTCCATCCCCTGCGGATTGATTAAATTAGCAAACAATGGTCTTGTCAGACAAAGCTAATCAATATCTCTTAGTCGCCCTAAAATTGATCATTTTGGTGGCGATGGGATTCTTCCTTTACCAAAAGGTCTTTGAAGACAACAGCGGACAACTGGAACAGTTATGGGCCAAGCTCAGTGGCGATCTGCCTCTTTGGACTGTGGGAATTTGGTTTTTATTGAGTTTATTGAACTGGGGCCTTGAGGCCCGAAAGTGGCAATTACTTACCTTCACTACCCAACCCATTTCCTATTCTTTGGCTTGGAAGCAAACCTATGCCTCTTTGGCTGCCTCCTTGCTCACTCCGCAACGCGTTGGTGAATACGGCGCCAAAGCTCTATTCTTTGAGACTGGCAAACGCAAGCGTATCCTTTGGCTGACCTTTCTAGGGAATATGCAGCAAATGGCGGTTACGCTCTTGCTGGGAATCCCTGCTTTATTGTGGGTTAGCTTTAGTTTTGAGTTGCCCATATCTAAGCTGAATGTGGTTTTGATATTGATCGTTTTAGTTATGCTGATGGTTTTTGGTTATTTGATCCGCAAACGGCAGCTGCTTTTTCAAGGCCTCAGCTTGTCCGCGCTTTGGAAAAAAACCACAGAACTTCCCAGGGTTATCTTGAATTGGACAGTAATTCACAGCCTGCTGCGCTATCTGTGTTTTGGAAGCTTAACACTGTGGATGTTAATTGGATTTGGAGCGCCCCCGAATTTGAGCGTACTGATCCCTTTGTTGTTTGCCTATTATCTGCTCAGCAGTATCACACCCATGTTGTTGGTTTTAGACATCGTGGTTAAAAGCGGAATTGCAGTAGCTCTTTTTGGACTCGTAGGGGTGGATGAAATTAGCGTAGTAATGGCGGTCCTGCTAGGCTGGATCTTAAATTTTGGCATTCCTGCCTTAATCGGCAGTGGTGTAATTGCCGCCTATAAACGCAAAAAAGCATGATCACTATAAGCGTCATCATTTTTTTGATCTATGCCGAAATGATCTTTTGGGCGATCCGTGGGATTCAAAAGTTACCTTTAGTTACCGCGGATGCGATCCCATCCGAAGCAAGTCAAAAGGTCAGCATAGTGATCCCATTGCGCAATGAAGCACAACGCATATCGCCTCTATTAGACAGTTTAAAATTATTGCCAGATCTCCAATCCGTAGAGTTGATCTTTATGGATGATAGCAGTGAAGATTCGTCCGTGACACTAATTCACAAAGCCTTGGAAGACTCTGGCTTGGACTACCGAATTCCAAAAGTCATTAGAAAACATACCGCAGCTAAAAAAGATGCTATTACCCAAGCTATTGCACTAGCCAAACATCCTTGGATCGCTACCCTAGATGCCGATGCGATTATTCAGCCCGCTTGGTGGGATACGCTTCAAAAGGCCTTGCAGCAGACTCCTGATTTGATCTTGGGACCTATCGCACTCCAAACAGAGCAAGGACTCCTGCATTGGGTGCAAGAAGTGGAAACTGCGGGTATTTCTCAATTGGGTCGAGGTGCTGCTGGTTTAGGAAGGCCCACTGTGGCCAATGGAGCTCATTTGATCTACAGCAAAGCATGGTTTGCGTCTGTTAATGGTTTTGAAGGAAACCTACATATTGCCAGCGGAGACGATATGTTCCTGCTTAAAAAAGCTGTGGCGAGTGAGGCAAAGATTCACTATTTGAATACTGGTGAGGCTGTAGTTAAGGTGCAAGGTGCTACAAGCTGGCCCGAGTATTTTTGGCAACGCGTCCGATGGGTTAAAAAGTCTAAAGAAGTAGCCTTGCAAGGTTCCAACAGAATGGGCATCGCCGTTACTTTGGCGAACTTATGGCCCATTGTTCTGCTGTTTGGTTTAAAATTCGATTCCAGCCTAAAGACGGTTTTACTGTTCTATCTTTTTTTAAAAATCACTTTGGATTTCATTCTGATCAACTACAGAAGCTTAGCGCCTCTGCATGACGCCGCAACGAAAACCTTTGTCGCCAATCTGCTTTATCCGTGGACATTGGTGGTGATTTTGGTGCGCAGTTTAAACCACAGCTACCGTTGGAAAGGCAGAGCGTATAAAAAATAATATGTACATTTAGTTCACCTAAATCCCTGAGCATGCAACGATTAAAAGCCCTTTTGTTCGTTTTATTTCTAAGTGCGGCAAGCCTAGGTTTCGCCCAGCAGACCTACACCATCAATGGAGAATCTCTAGCCCTTAAAACTGAGGTTAGTGGAACCATTGATCTGCTGTGGAACACCTTTGACAAACAATACCGATATTTTGTAAAAAAAGACGGCCAATACTACGAACTGGTCAACACCCGCGTTGACGGAATATACCAAGAGCAGTATAAAGCTACTTTGGCGGATCTAACTGCAGGCAGCAGCCAATCCACAGACCGATTGCGACTCACTTTAGCTGGTTTGCGCAGTTTTATCAATAACTACAACGTCAGTGTGGATCCAAACTACATTTCAAATTCAGAAACAGTTGCCTTGGAGACCCGTTTGGGATTCTTTGGCGGGGTGACCAACAACCGCTACACCTCCAATCCGCAGAACGCAACGGCACCCTTAGTAGGAATTGAATTTGAAATTTTAGATAGCAAGCTCTTGCCAAGACATGCCATCGTGTTTCAGTTCAGACAGTCCTTTGCGGTGGACGATTTTGACTACTCAGCTTCACAACTATCGTTGAACTATAGATTCAAATTTGTGAAATCCGCTAAAATAGATGTCTTTGCCAATGCCCGCTTAGCCACCTATACCTATTCAAGAACAGTGATCACCGCAGTTGATGAAGCGCAAAACTCCGTGGATCAAGAAATCACAGGAGGCAATTTACAGGCTCCTATTTTACTTGGGCTTGGCGCTGACATTAAACTGGGTAAAGGCTATTTAATGCTGGCCTATAACGACATAGTTGGCTTGACCATAGATGACAATGGAGAATTCCCGGTAGACTTTACTTTGGGGTATAAATTCAATCTGTAGCCAGGATAAGAGGAAGCGTATATTGCGTAACTACAGGCACTCCTTTTTTTGTAGCAGGAGCGATGCGGTCCATCTGCCCTAAAGCCTGTTTGAGCCAAGATTCTACTTTAGGTAAATGCACGCGGGTCATGGAATCCATTTTGATCTGCTGAAGCGTGAAAATACCGCTGGTGTCTATCCGCATTTCTAACATTACGGTATCTCGCAAGGACTGAATTACACCCGGAACGCTATCTCGGATTACTCCAGAAATGGTATTGCTCAGCTCTTTGTGGAAACATTCCAATTGCACCGCTTTGGCCGCAGTCTCATCACAAGCTTTAAAAAGAGGGTATTGATCAACTTCTGCCCAATTTATGGTCGCCATTTCCTGTTCAAACAAGGTATCAGAATCGATCTTTTTAGTCTCGAAATAATCACAGGAACACATCAGCAATAAAGCGCTTGCAACAAAGAATAACAGCCTCATGCTAACGGTCTTTACCTTCCCATTGGGACATGAAGTCATCCCATTTGGTATCCTTGTAGTGCTCCTCACCTAAAAAAGTCACGATAGGTAAAAACTCCTCGACGGTTCTATACCCTTTAAAAGCTTGCAACGGATTTAAAGCTTTATCCAGCACTATATAGGTGGGATAACTCAGTTGATTATTCAAAAATGCCGCAGCCAACTCGTTATAACCGCGTCTGCCGCTAGCTACGTATTTAAACGAATAACCGCGATAATTTACAGTATCTCGCTCCTCTCCATTGAACTTGACCGCATAGTAGTTCTCATTGATATAGCTCACAAAGGCTGGATCCTTGAACGTGCTTTTGTCCATGCGCTTGCACCATCCACACCAATTGGTGTAAACGTCAATAAAGACTGGACGTGGCTCTTGAGCTACGGCCGCCTCTACTTCTTCTATGGAGATCCATTGGATTTCTTCTTGGGTTTGTGCCGAGACAACTCCGACTAAAAAAACCAACAAAACACTGATAAATAAACGCTTCATTGGGCTAAAAATAGCAAATCACAAGGGAATAAAAAATTCAATCCTTGTCCATAAAGAGCTCTTGCTTGAGATCTGAGATCCTGTAAGTGACCGTATCGATGTGACGGCCTTCCGGAAACTGTTTGGCATAAGCTTCATAATACGGAAGCACTACACTCTTGTCATCATAACGATTGTCTGCAGCAACAGCCAACTGATACTTGGCCAATTCATTCTGAGCATTTTCTGCCAAGGCTTGCTGTAAAGACTCCATTACGGCCTTGTAATTGCCTTGTCGATTATAGGTAATGGCGAGGGTTAAAAAATGGTTGTCCAGGGGTTTGTCTAAGAGCCCAATGGCAATATTGATATGCCTGCGCGCTTTTTCGGGTTCATTTAAACCGAGGTAAACCGTGCTGAGCGTATAATGCCAATTGGTGTTTTGATTGTCGTACTGATTGATCAGTATTTTGAACTGCTCCAGAGCAGGTTCATATTGGTACGTTCTGGAGTAGCTATTGGCTAAGTATTCCCGCTGTTGTACGCTAATTGTGGCAATAGAATCTAAGTGCTCAAAACTGGCTATGGCATCGTGATAGCGCTTAGTCACATACTGTTTGATACCTTGTAATTGCAGGAGTTTTGTGTTATTCGGACTTTGTTTAAGACCAGCAATTAAGAGGGTATCCACAGCCTCATACTGCTTTTTTTCTAGGAGTACTTTGGCCAGCTGATACCGAGCGTTCATGTATTGATTGTTCAATGCTAAGGCTCGCGCTAATAATGGAATCGCCGTGGAGTCTTCAGCGGCCAATCGAACCATACCCAATTGATAATAAGCGCTGGCGTTGGTGGAATCTCGCTGGATCAACTCTTCAAAAACCACTTCTGCCAAAGGCATACGCCCTGTAGCCCTTAAAAGCGATCCATATGCGAATCCCAAAGCTGGATTTTCAGGATTATCTTCATAGGCATTGCCGTAATAGACTAAGGCCGTCGCGGTATTTCCCATAGCGCGATAGGCCTTGGCCAAAGGAAGATTGGCTTGAGAAATGGGAAGCTTTTCATAAGCCTTAATGGCTTGAAGGTATTGACCTTGGGCCATCAAACTGTCTCCAACGACCAAAGCCGAAGACTGAGCTCCGGCTTTGATGCAAATCACTACGAGTATATAAAAGAAGTATCTATTCAGCAACATGGAATACTATAGGCAAGGAATACAAAACACCTACTGGCTCTCCATTTTGTTCTCCTGGTGTCATTGTAGGTAAGGTACTAAGTACACGATTGGCTTCATCTGCAAGCCCTTGATGTGGAGCGCGCGATTTAATATCCACAATCTGTCCATTAACGTCAACTTTAAAGATGGCTGCAATGCGCATGGTTCCCGTTAAACCTAGACTTTCTGGTAAGTCCTTGTTAAAGGCGTCATTGACAAACATGGATAGTTTTTGACTGAAACAAGCCTTCAGCTCCTCATTAGTACCGCTGCAACCTGGGAAAATTGGTACACGATCAACCGCTACAAAAGGTACAGGTTCTCCGTCTTGTAAATTCTGGTACTCTACAACCTGGCGTCCTTCTACTACTTTCCCTTCGGTCTCGGCTAGATACTCTCCGACAGATTCATAGACCTTATCACCTTCTTTAGCTGGCGTCGCTAAGAATTCCAGAGCTCTGCGCTCGTCTTCTGTAAGGTTCCCTTGGGCCATGATGGCTTCAGAGAGTTCCTCAATTTTGGTCATTACATCAGTGTCTGATGATTTCGCAGCCGCATCTGCTGAGGCTACAGGATTTTCCTGAGAACAGGAGGTGTAAACAACCATTACGGCCAAT
Source organism: Gilvibacter sp. (assembly GCF_013214815.1). Lineage (GTDB taxonomy): Bacteria > Bacteroidota > Bacteroidia > Flavobacteriales > Flavobacteriaceae > Gilvibacter. The sequence goes on along the minus strand of NZ_JABSPU010000055.1, from coordinate 5,933 downwards.
AAAGGTAATAGGAGGGCAAACTTGAGCAATTTAGATCTGCTGGATCTTGATTTTTGTAACATACTGATTCGTTTTTTGATTAATGAATGATTAAAAAATGTATTGATGAATGAGACATTTTCAGTTTGAAAAACTTGCGATAAAAGCTGCTGATAATACGCACTCTTACCTTTGCTAGCCGCCACCTCAGCGTCAGCCATAAACTCTTGTAGACTCGTCATGCGAGCTTGGTAGAGATAAACCAATGGGTTGAACCAAAACACGATCCGCAGCACCTCAAAAAAGAGTTGATCTAAGGTATGACGTTGACGTACGTGGACTTGTTCGTGTTGGAGGATCATCTCGCGCTGCTGAGCAGCGAGATCAGCTCCTAAATAAATCGTTCTCCAAAAAGAAAAAGCCGACTTGCTGTTGGGTAAGACTACCAAGGCAAAGTCTTGCAATCGGGTCATTTGACCCTGACGACGCAAACGTAGGATCTTGACCAATTTAATCGCAAACCAAACACCCATTACCAGTGCCCCAACTTGCCAAAGTAATTCCCAAGGAAAAACAAAGGTTTCCGGATTAGGCACGGTAGGCACAAAACCTTCGCCCCCAATAAACACGGCGGGCAATTGCACCCTAAGTTCTGGACTAATTTGTCTCCCAATAGCTGCTATTTGAATGAAAGGCAGTACCAAACTCAAAGCAGCAGTACCTAAAAGATACCAACGGTTCCAATGGAAAAAGGTCTCTTTTTTTAAGAATAGATCGTAAACCAACAAAAACAGGAGCTGAAAGATCAGCGTTTGTATGATATAATGTGCCATTAGTCTTCTTTTTGAATTTCCTTCATTACCGCTTCCAGATCGTCTATAGTCATGTCGCTGTTCTTCATAAAGAAGGACACCATACTTTTAAAGGACCCTTGGAAGTATCCATCTCTGAGCTTCTTAAGGCTGTGCTTGCTATAGGCTTCCTTACTCACTTTAGGAAAATACACATGTCCTCGCCCTTCTTTTCGGTAGTCCACAAAGCCCTTGTTCTCCAGAATTCTAATGATGGTGGAAACCGTATTATAGGCGGGTTTTGGCTCCGGGAGTTTCTCTAGTAAAGCAGCCACATTGGCTTCTTTGAGCTCCCAAAGGAGTTGCATGAGATCTTCTTCTGCTTTTGTGAGTTGTTTCATTTTAATGTTTTTCTGGATTCAAATATAACTAAATATTTAGTTTAAACTAATTTTTTAGTTAAAAAAGATTGTAACAAGTCTCAAGGGCCCGCGTCCAATGGGTATATGTTAGACATCTTTTTAGTAATTCTGGGGCTTTTACTTTGCTTCGGAGGTATTGTAGGCAGCGTGCTGCCTGTGTTGCCTGGCCCCCCGATCTCTTGGCTGGGTTTGTTGATGCTGTTTTTAACCTCAGTGATCCCGGTTAACTATTGGTTCTTGGGGATCACCTTAGCGGTAGCCATTTTAATGGTAGTTCTTGATTATGTTATCCCAGCCATAGGCACCAAACGCTTTGGCGGCAGTCGAGCCGGCGCCATTGGCACCACTGTTGGACTTGTTGTCGGGCTCATAGCTCCTATTCCCTTTGGAGTATTGATAGGTCCTTTTGTGGGTGCTTTCATAGGTGAGATCGCCTTTAATAAAACCGAATCCAATCAGGCCTTGAAGGCCGCCTTTGGTTCTTTTCTCGGGTTTTTAGCCTCTACTTTTATGAAATTGGTGGTGTGTTTTATCTACTTGGGATTCTATATTAACTACGTTTACACCTACTTTGACGGTTTCTTTTAGTACCAGGCTATATGTTGGTCTAACGGATTGCGCTCCCAAGGCTCAGGCAAATCGCCCTTTAAATATCCCATATAAAAGAAGCCCACACATTTTTCACCTTCTGCTAGGTCAATGAACTCGTTCATATATTGCATTAAGGCTGGAGAAGACCAATAACCTCCTATACCCTTATCGGTGCAAGACAACCATAAATTTTGCACGGCCATGGCAGTGGCTGCCAATTCTTCCCAATAAGGCACACGCTCATCTGGATCCTCTTGAACACAGATCGCAATAACGCAAGCCGAATCTGCAGGTTTCTTGCGGATCTTCGCCTCCTTGAACTCTGAGTAGTTGCTGATGGTATGACGGTATTTCAAGGCCAAAAAGTCACCTAATTCTGTCCTTTTCTCCTCCGAATGGAAAACTTTGAAACGCCAAGGTTGCGTCTTGCGATGGGTTGGCGCTTGGTGCGCGGCCATTAACAATTCTTCTAAGGTTTCTTTGGCGATAGGCTTATCGGCATATAAGGCTGGATATACAGATCTGCGTTTGTGAATGAGGTCTTGAATCATAGGCTTTTATTGATACTTCAAAGCTAAATAATTCTAGCGTTCTTAATAGTTTCCATTTCTTAATTAAAAGTTAAACTATTGATACTTGATAGTATTACTATTATTTTTGCGACGTATTATTTCAGATATGGAGAGATTATTTTCAAACTTAACGATCACAGTGCACCCAAAGATCTATCTAAAAGACCCTGAGTCCTCAGATTTGGGACTTCGGATTATAGAGCACAGTATTCTTTTGGTAGATGAGATCGGTTTTGAAGCTTTTACCTTCAAAAAGCTCGGCCAACGTATCGGCTCTAATGAGAGCTCTATTTACCGCTACTTTGAGAACAAGCACAAGTTGCTGTTGTATTTAACCAACTGGTATTGGGGTTGGCTGGAGTACAAATTGGTTATGGAAACTTACAGCATTAACAGCCCAAAAGACAAGCTTAAACAAGCCCTAGAGGTAATCACGCGTCCGGTTGAAACTGACGCCAGCTTCTCTCATATTGATGAGATCAAACTCGGGCAGATCGTTGTGAATGAGTTCTCAAAGAGTTACCTGACTAAAGAGGTTGATGACGAGAACAAGGAAGGTTATTTTGCCATATACAAGCGTTTGATACACCGCGTTCGCGACATGATCTTGGAGTCTTGTCCAGATTACAAGCATCCGGCGAGTTTGGCCAGTACGGTTGTGGACGGCGCGCTCCATCAGCATTTCTTGATGGATCATTTCACCTCAATTACAGATTGCAAAAAAAGCAGTCCCCCAACAGTTTTCTTTAAACATTTGGTTTTAAACACATTAAACATAGACGCATGAGTCAAAAAATAATATACACCCCTTGGAAGCGGCTTACCGAGATGCTTGAACTGGACCGCAAAGATGTACTCCAAGTGTTCTATTATGCGATCTTCGCCGGAGCAGTGAGTTTATACTTGCCGTTGGGAATTCAGGCCATCATTAACTTGATTCAAGGAGCCCAGATCAGTTCTTCATGGATCGTACTGGTGATTTTGGTAACCTTAGGTACGGCCTTTGTTGGTGCGCTACAGTTGATGCAGTTCCGCATCATTGAGAACATTCAACAGAAGATCTTTACCCGAGCTTCTTTTGAATTCGCCTATAGATTCCCTAAGATTCAATTGAGTGAACTCAGAAACTACTATCCGCCAGAATTGGCCAACCGTTTCTTTGATACCCTAACGGTACAAAAAGGACTCTCTAAAATCTTGGTAGATTTCCCTGCTGCACTGTTGCAGATCATCTTTGGGTTGTTGCTACTTTCACTCTACCACCCGTTCTTTATTGCTTACGGTATTCTTTTGTTGCTCTTCCTTTACCTGCTCTTTAGAGTGACCGCTATGCGCGGAATGAGCAGTAGTTTGGAAGAATCTAAGAACAAGTATAAAGTAGCGCATTGGATTCAGGAAGTGGCTCGAACCGTCGTGAGTTTTAAACTCTCTGGAAAAACGAGTTTGGCCTTGAGAAAGAACGACAATTTGGTTGTTGATTATATAGGCGCTCGTGAAAAACACTTTAAGGTTTTGGTGATCCAATTCATTCAGTTGATCGGTTTTAAAGTATTGGTAACTGCTGGATTGCTATTGATCGGCGGTATTCTGGTATTGAATCAGGAGATGAATATCGGGCAGTTTGTAGCTGCGGAGATCATCATCATTATCGTGATCAACTCCGTAGAGAAACTCATTACAGGACTGGAAACCATCTACGATGTTTTGACTTCTTTGGAGAAGATCGGGCAAGTAGTAGATAAAGAGCTGGAGCCGCAAGAAGGAGACGTTTCTTTCTTGAGTTCTGACCACCTTGATATCGAATTAAAAGAGATCGGTCTCACCGTTCCCGGTAAAAAACTACCAATTCTCAAAGACATTAATCTGAACCTCAAACCCGGCTCCAGAATTTGGATCAATGGAGAGAACGGTAGTGGTAAAACAACCTTACTACGTGTGATCTCTGGAATCATCCCACCAACCAACGGACAGATGTTTGTCAACTCTGTAGCGCGCAGCGCCATTCACTTGAGCAAGTTCCGCGCCTTGGTAGGACAGACCTTATCTGAAGAGTCTCCATTTGAAGGCACGCTGCTGGAGAACATCACTTTTGGTGATACCGACATTACCAGAGAACGTGTGAACTGGGCCATAGAAAATGCCGGTCTGATGGAATTCGTAAAGTCTTTGGACGACGGAATTGATACCGTACTTTATCCTGAAGGACGTCAAATTCCACTCACCATTGGAAAGAAGATCCTTTTGGCTCGAGCCATAGTACATGCGCCCAAGCTGCTCTTATTGAAAGATCCTTTAGATCATTTCAAAGCTGAGGAAGCCCGTAGATTACGTGCTTTCCTAACCGATAAATCCCACCCTTGGACCCTGATCGTTGTAAGTCAGGATGAAGAATGGGGAGAATTTTGTGACACAACCCTCACCATGGAAAAAGGTGCTATTAAATAGAAGATCATGTTAAATATCTCTCAAGAAAAACTCAATCAGAAAGTTTCTTTGGACAAGTACAAAGCAGCCGGCCTGGTTTTTCACAAAAGGCACTTTAAGTACTTCAACAGATTTCTAAAGATCTTTGCCGTAATCTTTTTAGTGGTCATGTTCTTGCCATGGACGCAAAACGTATCAGGAAATGGTTTCCTGACGACTTTAGCTCCAGATGTGCGTCCGCAGACCATACAGTCACCCATTCCAGGGACCGTAGCCAAATGGTACGTACAGGAAGGTGATTTTGTAAAGAAAGGTGATACGATCCTTCACATCACGGAGATCAAAAGTGAATATTTTGACCCGGAGTATTTGGCCCGCACTGGACGTCAGATCGATGCGAAATCCTTGTCATCAGAAAGCTATGAAAGCAAGGTGCAAGCTTTGGAAGGGCAAATTGCTGCGCTTTATCAAGAGCGTGGTTTAAAAACCCAGCAGGCTAAGATCAAGATCCAACAGAACCAGTTTAAAGTAACTAGTGACAGTGTTGACCTGATCGCTGCGCGCATCAATGACAGTATTGCCATTGCTCAGTTCAAACGAACCGAAAGTCTATTGGCAGAAGGTCTTAAGTCAAGAACGCAGTTAGAAGACAAGCGTCAAAAAGCTCAGGAAACTGCCGCCAAGCTTGTAGCACAACAAAACAAGCTTTTGGCCAGCAGAAATGAACTGATCAACTCACGCATCGAACTCAATAGAATTCAGGCAGAATACGCAGATAAACTCGCCAAGGCAGAGAGTGATAAGTTCACGGCAGCCTCGAGCAAATTCAGTACGGACGCTGAAGTTGCTAAGCTAGAGTCGCAGTATGCGAGTTTTGAGGTTCGTTCCGGACTCTACTATATCAAAGCTCCGCAAGACGGATACATCAACCGCGCCATTGTAGGTGGTGTTGGTGAGACCATCAAAGAAGGGGATCCGATCATTCGCATCATGCCAAGCGGATTCAGCATGGCTATTGAAACCTATGTGAGCCCAATTGACATTCCATTGATCCATGTGGGAGAGCAGGTACGTGTTCAGTTTGACGGATGGCCCGCGATCATCTTTAGTGGATGGCCTAATGTTTCTTACGGAACTTACGGCGGAGTTGTGGC
>NZ_JABSPU010000054.1 GCF_013214815.1 Gilvibacter sp. | reverse complement strand
CCGGCTATGTCACAGAGAAGGCCACCATTCCGCTTAAAGAAGGACATATCGAATCCAATAAGGAAGCCAAACGTATTGCCCACAACTGGGTGTGTAGGGATATCGGTGGAGACACTCAGCGTGTGTCTTCTATGAATATGAAGCTCACCGACGAGACCTTTAAGCATATTTTGCTGCCGATCTACATCAGCGCCTACAACTTTAAAGGCAAGCAGTACAACTTCTTTGTAAACGGACAAACAGGAGCACTCTCCGGGCAGCGCCCGTATTCCTTTTGGAAGATCTTCTTCTTGGTAGTAGGTATTATTGCAGCCATAGTTTTGATCATCTTTTTAATCGATCTGGCAGACAAACAACAATGAGCACGTACGCAATAGGCGATATCCATGGTGGTCTAAAGGCGTTAAAGCAGCTTTTAGAGCGTATTCCCTTTTCTGCGGATGATATCTTTGTCTTTCTAGGCGATTATGTGGATGGTTGGAGTGATGCGGCCAATACCATTGAATTTTTGATCGGTTTTGCCGAGCAACATAAGTGCATCTTTATACGCGGAAATCACGACTACTTATTGTCACAGCACCTTAAAGTGCATTCCAACAATCCCCTGTGGTTGGCTGCAGGAGGGGAAATGACCAAAGCAAATTACTCGGACAAATCCCCAGCCTATAAAGCCAAACATATTGAATTCTTGGACCAGTTGGTCAACTATTGGGTTGATCAGGACAACAGACTCTATGTGCACGCAGGATTCACGAATCCGCATGGACCTCAACACGAATACTATCCCAATATGGTTTATTGGGACCGAAGCCTTTGGGAAATGGCTTGTGCGCTTGATCCTACTATGCCCGAGGATCATCCCAGATATCCTAAAAGACTGAAGCTATTTAAAGAGATCTACATTGGTCATACTCCCGTGACCAAAATTGGAGAACAATCCGTGGTGAATTGTGCTACTGTTTGGAATATAGATACCGCGGCGGCATATAAAGGGCCGCTTTCAGCAATTAATGTTGCAACTAAAGTAATCTACACCAGTGACCCTGTTCAAGATTTCTATCCTGACGAATCAGGGAGAAATTAAGCCTCTTTAGTTATGAACTCCTTGTAAACTGCAATAGGAATCAATGCTGTCCATCCGCAGAAGTCCTTTTTAGCTGGCATGCCGTAAGCGACCAAATCTGGTGCATAGTTCTCCCAGAAAGTACCGGTAGCTTCAAAGACCGTCGCTACAGAACGATAAACCTTTGTAGCAAGATCTTTCGCTAGCTCATCTTTTCCGATACGCTCCAATCCTTTCAAAACCATATAAACTGTTGGTGCCCAAACACCGCCTAACCAATAATCTCCCCAACCTACATAGTCCGGGTCGGCTGCAGACAGGGCTGGTAATGGAGTGAGTCTGTAAAACTCTTCTGGGTCAGACAAATAGCCCAAAAATGACTCCATGCGCTCTTCCGGAACTAGCTCGCCAAGGAGCATCCAATACATTCCAATATGACGGCGAACCACTTGCTTGCCAAATCCAAGGTCGTAATAGAATTGATCCTCTTCTGACCAACAAAGCGCGTTGATGTCGGTCTTCAATTTTGTGTGAAATGCCTTGAGACGCTCTACTTCATCTGTTTGACCAATGGCCTCTGCAATGTCAATCAATTGCAGGGCAAACATGCCCATTTGCGCAGAGAAATCAACCAAACGCGCCTGTTTATTCCACACGCCTTGTTTGGTGTTTACGTATTCTTTAATGAAATAATTGAGCTTTACTTCTGGACTTTCATTCATCACGGCGAGTTGATCACCCAATTCATGATGGGTCATGCCGTTGCCTTCTGTAGGCTCCCAATCCCGAGGTTGTCTGGGAATATTGTCCTTTCCCATCCCTAAGGTATCTCCATAAAAGAGTCCGTCTTCCATTTGATAGGTATTCACGTGGAAGTCAAAATTCTTTAATAGGATAGGATACACTTCTTCTAAACGTTGCTTGTTTTGAGAAACCCGATAGAGTTCCCATTCCGCCCAAGCCAAAAGTGGAGGATTGATAGAAACCGGATGCGTTTTGGGCCAAAGTGGCTCACCAGTTATTCGATATTCTCTGCAGATATAGCCGTCCTCTTCTTGACGGTCATAGAAATTGTCCAAGGCTTGATAAACGGGCAGCTCATCAAGGTGATATTTTGCAAAACAACACATGAAGCAAGTATCCCATAAAAAGATGTTGGGAGAAAAGGCCGCATCTATAAAAGGTGCTTTAAAGAAAGGTTCGCTGTCTCCTCCGCGCACCTTGGATTTGGTGATCTCTAGTGCCTTGTCGTACATGCGTTTGGCAAGTTCATCAGAAACGGAATAAGCTTCCGCAAAATCTGAAACCCACTCATTTTCTGCCTGGCTTTGAGGGTTTTCTTTGCAGGAACTAAAAAGGCCCAAGCCAACCGTAGAGGCAGCAAGGGCCATATTTTTTGAAAAATCTCTTCTATCCATAAACCGTTATTTGGTCTATGAAAATACTAAATCATTCAGATTTAGTCCGAGCCTAAAGATCGAATTTAATCCCCTGAGCTAGTGGAAGATCTGTAGTGTAATTAATGGTGTTGGTCTGTCTGCGCATATATACTTTCCAAGCATCAGAACCAGACTCGCGTCCACCACCAGTTTCTTTCTCACCTCCAAAAGCACCACCGATCTCAGCACCAGAGGTTCCGATATTCACGTTAGCGATTCCACAGTCAGATCCCGCATGAGATAAGAAACGCTCCGCTTCACGCAAGTTGTTGGTCATGATTGCAGAAGACAATCCTTGAGCAACTCCGTTCTGTACTTCGATGGCGTTCTCAACATCTCCAGAGTACTTTAATAGGTACAATACCGGAGCAAAGGTCTCGTGTTGAACGATCTCAAAAGAGTTATCAGCTTCAGCAATGGCTGGTTTTACATAGCAACCGCTTTCGTAGCCAGCACCTTCTAATACACCTCCAGGCACTACGATGTTTCCACCTTCTTCAACTACTTTGTCCAAGGCTTTTTGGTACATCGCAACAGCATCTGTATCAATTAGAGGTCCAACGTGATTGTTCTCATCTAATGGATTCCCGATACGCAATTGCTTGTAAGCATCTACTACAGCATTCTTTACTTGATCGTAAATGCTCTCATGAATGATCAATCTACGGGTAGAAGTACAACGCTGTCCAGCAGTACCTACAGCACCAAATACAGCCCCGATAACGGTCATTTTAATATCTGCATCTGGAGTCACAATAATGGCATTGTTTCCTCCTAACTCCAACAATGACTTTCCAAGACGCGCTCCTACAGTCTGTGCAACGATTTTCCCCATTCGAGTAGATCCTGTAGCAGAAACGAGTGGCACACGACCGTCTGTGGTCATGAACTCTCCAACTTTGTAATCTCCGTTGATCAAACAAGAAATACCTTCTGGCAATCCGTTTTCTTTGAATACACGAGCAGCGATCTTTTGGCAAGCAACTCCACAAAGCGGCGCCTTTTCAGACGGCTTCCAAACACATACATCTCCACAGATCCAAGCCAAGGCTGTGTTCCAAGACCAAACGGCAACCGGGAAGTTAAAGGCTGAGATAATCCCAACTACTCCAAGTGGATGGTATTGCTCGTACATGCGGTGTCCAGGACGCTCTGAGTGCATGGTAAGTCCGTGCAACTGACGGGAAAGCCCAACAGCAAAGTCACAGATATCGATCATTTCTTGAACCTCACCCAAACCTTCTTGGTAGGATTTACCCATCTCATAAGAAACAAGTTTTCCTAGCGGCTCTTTTAATCGGCGTAGTTCTTCTCCAAATTGACGAACCACCTCACCGCGTTGGGGAGCCGGCATAACACGCCAACTTTTAAAAGCTGTGGTCGCAGCTTGCATTACTTTTTCGTAGTCTTCTTTGGTGGTGGTGGTCACCTTTCCGATCAACTGTCCATCTACTGGAGAATAGGAGGCGATCTCGTCTCCAGAAGAGAACCAATCAGATCCTGTTGATGTTCCTTGATTTACCGCCTCAAGGCCTAGTTCTTTAAGGGCTTTGTCCATTCCAAAGGACGTTGCAACTGCTTTCATCTATTTGATAATTTTTATTATTGTGGCAATCAAGCAAATAAAAAGTATCTGCATAGATCAACCGCTTCGCTTTCACACAAAAAATTTAATTATTACTGAAGGTTTACTAACAATTAAATTTGTTTGTGCTCATTTCATAATTTGTATAAATTTTGACAATAAAATTGTGCTGCGAAGGTAGTCATTCGCAAACGATTTCGCCAAATGTTTAATGGAAGATTAATCCTCTGTAAAACGAGCGTCAGCCTGCATCACAGTCCCGCAATTATCGCAGGTACGCAAGGTCTTTGAATTGTAGAAATTTTTAAAGTGAGGCAAGAAGTCTTTCTCTATATCGTGGAGTTCAAAATAGACTTCGTGAAGTTTGTGGTTGCAATTGTCACAAAACCATAAAAGGCCATCCGTATAACCCAAACCAGCGCGTTTGCGTTCAATAACTAAACCAATGGAGCCTTCTTTTCGCACCGGCGAATGCGGTGTCTTTGCAGGATGCAGATACATATCTCCAGGACCCAGCGGCATCACAACGCGCTCGCCGTCTTCCTGGACAACCACTTCGATCTCCCCTTCTAGTTGATAGAAGAGTTCTTCAGTCTCGTTGTAGTGGTAATCCTTCCTCGCGTTAGGACCCGCCACCACCATAACGATATAATCATCAGCATCGACGTAAAGATTTTTATTGCCAACAGGAGGTTTGAGAAGCTCGCGATTCTCTTCCAACCAGTTGTTTAGATTAAAGGGTCTAGATAGTGCCATGTCGCCGTCTAATTAGTGATTGACACTAAAAGTACGGCGATTCCGGCGAATATAAAAGTGCGTGACTAAGCGTAATTATTCTGAATAGAAGAGCTGTGTAAAGTAAAACGTTCCTCTAAAGTCTTGCATAACACCAAAGCCGCAATGGGTGTAATCACCTTCAATAACGCGACGGTGTGACTGGCTGTTGAGCCATGCATTGACAACATCTTCTGCAGATCGGTAACCGCGGGCAACATTTTCACCCACGCTCTCAGCACCTTCATTTTGAAGTGCCAAAGAACGCTGTGCATAACCATCATGGCTAATGCTCTCGTTATCGATCATGTATTCAGTATGCATAACCGCATAAGCTGTCGCTAATTTGCGATCGAGCTTAATGGGTTCAAGGTTCATACTTCTGCGATGATCATTCACTAAGACTAGGATGTCATTGGCCATATTCCAATCAGTTTTGTTGGCTAGGCCTAAATCCACAGAAAAATTGGATTCTGGCTCCACAGGTACGTCGTCCTTGGAGCAGGAAGTGGCCACAAAAAGTAGGACCACTGCCATGAGGCTGGTTCTAAGTAGGTTCATAATACGGGGAGCATCAGATTTGGGGCTTGATGCTGTGTCAAATATAGAAAAAAAATCCAAATAAATGCATTTCAGCTATCTTTTGTGCATTTCGTCGATGTTTTTGTATTATTTGTAATATTAATTTCCTACAATCAGGAATTTTCACTACCCCAGTAACTGTGGGCTTTTTAGCGTATATTCGTAAGACACTAAGTGCCAAGATCATGATTCGAAAAATTTTTTCAGTTTTAACACTTTCGCTGCTTCTCGCCTGCGGAAATAATTCAGATTCTGCTCAAAATCAGCAAGCAAATACCTCAGAAACAACCGCTAGCGAACCCACATTTGGGATCGTCATTCACGGAGGTGCAGGGACCATTTTAAAAAAGAACATGACCGATTCCTTGGAAATCGCTTACAAGGAAACCTTGGAAAAGGCAATTCGTGTTGGACATAAAATCTTGGAAGAAGGCGGTGACGCAATGGATGCGGTAACCGCTACCATCAACGTCATGGAAGACTCTCCGCTATTCAATGCAGGAAAAGGCGCAGTATTCACCCATGAGGAAACCAACGAACTGGACGCCTCCGTAATGGACGGAAAAACACTCAATGCAGGGGCTGTGGCTGGAGTCACTCGCATAAAAAACCCTATTGACCTGGCCCGCGAGGTAATGGACAATTCTGACCATGTGATGCTTGCTGGTAAAGGCGCGGAGATCTTTGCAGAGACCCGCGGAATTGAAATGGTGGATCCGGAGTATTTCTTCACCCAGAATCGCTACAACAGTTTACAGCGCATTAAAGAACAACAGAAAACCCAATTGGATCACGACGATAAAACCGCCTTTGTAGACCCTTATATCAAGGATTATAAATTCGGAACTGTTGGCTGCGCGGCTTTAGATAAAAACGGTAATCTCGCCGCGGGAACCTCAACAGGAGGAATGACCAACAAGCGCTGGAATCGTATTGGTGACGCGCCGATCATTGGAGCCGGTACGTACGCCAACAATGCCTCTTGTGCCGTCTCATCTACAGGTTGGGGGGAATATTTCATCCGAGCCATGGTGGCCCATGATATCTCTGCGCTGATGGAATACAAAGGCATGAACATTCAGGATGCAGCTCGCACCGTAATTCACGATAAAGTTGGAGGTCTTGGTGGTGACGGTGGTATTGTTGCTATTGATAAGGACGGTAATATCGCTATGGAATTCAATACTGCAGGCATGTACCGCGCTCATATGAATGCCGATGGTGATTTAGTGATTGGTATTTACAAAGACTGATGGGTTCCATAAAAACACCCTACTACGCCGTCATATTCAGCAGTTATCAAACTGATGACTTAGAGGGCTATTCCGCCACGGCACAATTGATGGAAGAACTCGCTCAGCAACAGGCGGGCTATCTAGGCATTGAAAGTGCGCGTAGCGGTCTGGGCATCACCGTGAGTTATTGGGAATCTTTAGAGGCCATTGCCCAATGGAAGCAACAAGCAGACCATCTCTTGGCGCAGAAAATGGGCAAAACTCAATGGTATTCCAGTTATAAGGTACGGATCTGTAAAGTAGAACGAGAGTATGATTTTTCAGCGGACTGATTCAAGCTTTTGTTAAACTCTTGCCAAATTCAATTCCGCAGCATACGCAATTAAAAATATCTGCGTTATTTAAGTGTCTTCAACCACCAACGAGCCTTATTCCGAAGGCCTTACATTTTAACTTCAGGAATTAACCGGTCCACTATGAACCTGGAGTTTTTGTATCTTTAATTACTGACGTTAAACCATCTCCGACTATGAAGTCACTATTCCGCGCGAGCCTTATTTTACTGCTGCTCGCAACTGCCTGTAAGCCTAAATCTTCTCAAGACGATCAACTTTTTCAATACCGAGACTACCTCTCTTATCATACCCAAGGCGTACGCTCTGTTCACGCTCCTGTGGTGCTCGATTTTTTAAGGGCCCTGCCCAACTTTGATACTGAGGCGGACCTGTCCGCAAGCAGTTTTAAGATCAGTCCTAAGGTTGAAGGAACTTTGAAGCTTCAAAGCGGTCGCTCTTTGGTTTTTAGTCCGAATGAACCCCTAAAAGCTGATACGGAATATACGGTCACCGTAAATCTTTCTGACTTTTTAGAAGATCTGCCTAAGGATAAACGTCAATTCACATTTTCCTTTAAGACCATAACGCCCAACTTTAAAGTAGATCTTGGGCAATTGCAGTCTTACGACAAAAGTTATCAGTTTCTGCAAGGCAATCTGCAGTCTGCAGATGGACTGTATTTATCTGAAGCTAGAAAGCTCGTCAGCGCTACTCAAAATGGAGCCAAACTCAGCATCAAATGGGACTCCCTGAGCGGAGCCAACAACTATTACAGTTTTGTAATTGACAGCATTAATCGCGCAGAGGAAGACAGCGAAATCACCATTAGCTGGGATGGAAAACCCATTGCTGCAGACCACCGAGGAGAGACACCATTTATCATTCCTGGACGCAACAATTTCACGGTTTTAGACGTAAGTGTTTCTGAGGCACCAAGTACACGGATGTCTATTAATTTCTCCGATCCTGTGGATGAAGATCAGGATTTTAGAGGCCTGATTAGTTTAGGTGGCGATGAGAATTTACGTTTTGAAGCTGATGGAAATTCCCTGCTGATCTATCCCGCTACTAGACCAGAAGGCAGCATGAATCTTACCGTCTTTGCCGGTCTAAAAAATACCGAAGGTTACGAGCTAAAGAACAGTTATACAGAGGCCGTAGCCTTTGATCCTTTAAAGCCAGAGGTACGCCTGCTCTCTAAAGGGACCATTATACCCAATGCGCAAAACAATCCCATTTATTTTGAAACGGTGAATCTGGCTCAAGTAGATGTGCGCGTGGTGGAGATCTTCCAAGACAATGTATTGCAATTTTTGCAAGAGTCTTTATTGAGCAACTCAGAAGACTACTATTTAAGACGCGTTGGTAGACGTGTAGCCAAAAAGACGCTCTCCTTAGTAGATACCAATTTGCGCGCAACCAACAGTTGGAAGGCACATGCCTTGGACTTAACAGAGCTTTTCCAGGCCAGTCCGGGAAGCCTGTATCGCATTGAATTTAGCTTTAAACCCCAGTACAGCATGTTTGCTTGCGAAGCTGTTTTAGCCGGAGAAGAAGCCGAATATTATGAAGAATACTACGACGATTCTCCCAACGACGGTAGCTTAGATGATGCGGAAGAAGACGCCTTAGAAACCCGTTATTGGGATAATGAAATTTATCGCTGGCGCAGCTACACTTACAATTGGCAAGAACGTGAGAATCCCTGCCATCCTGCTTATTATAATGATGAGCGCTTGGTACGCACCAATCTCCTAGCTTCTGATTTGGGGATTACCGTGAAGAAAGGTAATAACAGCACCTATCATGTATTCACCAATAACTTGATCAGCTCTAAACCAATGGGTAATGTTCAAGTTGGACTGTACAACTATCAGCAGCAAGCCATTGCGCAGCGCACCACGGACGGACAAGGTCAAATTGTTTTTGATACCGATGAGAAAGCAGCCTTTGTGGTTGCCCAACAAGGTTCTAATTATGCCTATGCTCGTATGGATGATGGCATGGCGCTTTCCTTGAGTAAGTTCGATGTTTCTGGAGGCAGCGTCCAAAAGGGGCTTAAAGGATTTTTGTATACCGAGCGCGGTGTGCATCGTCCGGGAGACAGTATTCACTTGACCTTTGTTTTGAACGATGCGGTCAATCCTTTACCAGAAGATCATCCTGTAAAATTGGAACTGACCGATGCCCGAGGAAAACTGGTACAACGCCGTGGGGTCCGTGGAAGCGTGAACGGTTTTTATTACTTCCCGATTGCGACCTCAGCAGAGGCACCAACAGGAAATTGGAATGCGACAGTTAAAGTGGGTGGAGCCAGTTTTGGAAAAACCTTGAGGGTAGCTACCATTAAACCGAATCGCCTTAAAGTGCAACTCAATTTTGACGATACCGTACTTGAAGCAGCAAAACCGATTGGCGGCAGCTTGCAAAGTACCTGGTTGCACGGCGCACCAGCTCGTAATCTTAAAGCCACTATGGAATTGACTTTGGCTGAAGCCTCGGTTCCCTTTAAAGAGTACTCTAGCTATCGCTTTAATGATCCGGTCCGCAGCTTTGACACTTCGCAGTTCAGCTTTATGGAAGGCGATCTCAATAGCGAAGGACAGTTGGACTTTTCAGAAACCATTCAACTCAACGACAAGGCCCCAGGAATGCTCAAGGCCTCCTTTGTCACCAAGGTTTATGAAGGCGGAGGAGACTTCTCTATTGATGTAATCAACAAATCGCTGGCTCCTTATACAAACTTTGTAGGGCTAAAATCACCCAAATTGGGCCGATACGGCTCTTTTGAAACTGGCCGAGATCACGAATTTGAAGTAGTTTCTGTGGACGCACAAGGCAAGCCTGCAGCAAACAGAAAACTCAAGGTAGAAGTCTTTGAGATCTCCTGGCGCTGGTGGTGGAATCGTGGTCGCGATAATCTCTCTCGATACGAAAATAGCAGCGTTTACAGACCCAAACAACAATTTGAGATAACCACCGCGGCCAATGGAAAGGGCGCTTTCAACTTACAGATCGCAGATGAAGATCGCGGTCGCTATTTGATACGAGTGATGGATGAGGTCTCCGGACACGCAAGTGGAATAACCTCTTATTTCTTTAAAGATTGGTGGCAAACGGGGCAGGCTGGTTCAGAAAGTGCTAAAATGCTGCTATTCAATGCAGATAAAGACAACTATACCGTAGGCGAAAAGGCACGCATTCAATTCCCATCAAGTTTGGGAAGCACGGCGTTGATCAGCATAGAAAATGGCACAGAAGTCTTGAATTACCAATGGGTTTCAACGCAAGAGGAAAGCACTACCTATGAATTTGAGATCACTCCAGAAATGGCTCCGAACGTGTATGTCAACATCTCGCTATTGCAACCTCATGAGCGTACCAAAAATGATCTGCCCATGCGACTCTATGGGGTGGTGCCTATATTGGTAAACAACCCAGAAACAGAACTGTCACCACAACTGAGCATGCCTAAAGAGCTCAAACCGGAATCCAATTATGAGGTGACCGTTTCTGAGACGGACGGAAAGGCCATGACTTATACCCTAGCCGTTGTAGATGAAGGACTCTTGGATCTAACCCGATTCAGCACTCCAGATATACACAAAGCCTTCTATGCACGTCAAGCACTTGGCGTAAAAACCTTTGATATTTATGACTTGGTCATGGGTGCTTTTTCAACCCAGGTGGACAATATTTTCGCCGTAGGAGGTGGTGATGAGGCCGCGGGAGCCAAAAACCGCAAAGCCGATCGCTTTAAACCGGTAGTGAGCTATTTAGGCCCTTTCAAACTGGAAGCAGGACAGTCTGCCACCCACACCTTGAGTATGCCGAATTATATCGGCTCTGTAAAGACCATGGTGGTTGCAGGAGACAACGCCTCACAAGCGTATGGCAAGGCAGAAAAAGTAACTCCAGTAAGAACACCGCTGATGGTATTGGCCTCTGTGCCACGCAAGCTGTCTCCGGGAGAAAAACTAACGCTCCCAGTGACCGTATTTGCCATGGATCCCAAGGTAAAGCAAGCTCAGATCCGAATTGAAACTACAGACGGTCTCAAGCCTGTAGGCGATGCCATTAAAACAGTTCGTTTTGATAAGCCGGGAGAGCAAATTGTCAATTTCGAATATGAGATTCAAGCCAGTAATGAAGTTCAAGAGATCAAAGTACTGGCGCAAAGTGGTGCGCACAAAGCTTCTTATCCTCTAGAAATTGATATCTACAATCCGAATCCCATCAGCAGAACTGCAAAGATCTATACCGTAGAACCCGGAGCCAAGCAGCAGATCAACTTCACTCCTTTTGGAACAGCTGGAAGCAATAAGGTGACTTTGGAGCTCTCCACAATTCCTCCGATGAACCTTGAAAAGCGCTTGGATTATCTAATCCGCTATCCGCACGGTTGTGTAGAACAAACCACATCTGGAGCCTTCCCGCAGCTTTATCTGAAGGATTTGGTGACCATGAGTTCTACACAGGCCAGACAAACCGTAGAGAATATCAAGAGTGCCATTAGACGATTAGGTCAATTCCAAAACGGCACGGGTGGTCTGGGTTATTGGATGGGAGAATCAACATCAAGTGATTGGGGAACTACCTACGCCGGACATTTCATGTTGGAGGCCAAACAACAGGGCTATACCCTGCCAGTAGGATTCTTATCTAATTGGGTGCGATACCAGCGCTTGGCCGCTAAGCAGTGGCGAAAAGCGGCACATTCATACAATACAACGCATGCGCAGGCTTATCGTTTATATACCTTGGCGCTTGCTGGGCAACCGGAATTAGCGGCTATGAATCGTCTGCGTAAAAGCTCTGGACTCACCAACGCAGCCTTGTGGCGATTGGCAGGAGCCTACGCACTCACTGGAAATAAAAAAGCAGCTTTAGAATTATTAGATCGAGCCACGCTAAAATTCAATGATTATACAGACAGCTGGTACACCTATGGCTCGGCCTTGCGCAATATGGCCATGGCGCTGGAGATCATGACTTTGGTCCAAGATTCCCGTGAACGAGAAATGGCAGAATCCATAGCTGCACGACTCAGCAGTCGTAATTGGCTCAGTACTCAAGAGACCTCATACAGTTTGCTAGCTCTTGGTAAAATGGTCAAGATCAATGGGGGAAAGGCCTTTCAGGTCAGCCTTGATCAAAATGGACAAAGCCGAAGTTTAAGCTCTGAAAAGAGTATGCTGCTTGAGGAGCTTTCCTTTGTAATGGGGGAGAATACCATCAGTGTTGACAATCCAGGCGGCAGTCGTGTATATGCCTCTTTAATTCAACGCGGACGCTACCCTATGGGGGCAGAGACCAGTGCGACCAAGAACCTTTCATTACGAACGCAGTTCTTGGATAAAGATGGAATCAAACTGGATGTGAGTGAGCTCAGACAAGGCACAGAATTCAAAATTCAGATCAATGTGGTTAATAGTTCCAATGATCATTTACGCGATATTTCCTTGACCCAATTGGTTCCAAGTGGCTGGGAGATTGTCAATACCAGTTTTACCGATGCGGCTCAGAGTAATTTAAATCCGGCGCGCTATACAGACATCCGTGATGATCGCGTCAACTATTACTTTGATCTAAGAGCAGGCAAGTCCATGACCTTTGAGATGACGGTCAATGCGTCTTATCTGGGTCGATACTATTTGGCTGGCACTCATGCAGCTACCATGTATAGCGATAATTATTACGCCCGCTTGAAAGGGAAATGGATCAACGTCAAGCAATAAGAAATGCAGCTCAAACAGCGAACCATATCATTTTTCAAATGGCTAGGCTTAAGGCGAAGCCTGCTTCTAATTGCCTTTGGGTACTGGCTGTTCTGCCTGCCCAAAGTGCTTTTTGAAGCGCCGACCTCAACAGTTATTGAAAGTCGGGAAGGCTTTTTGTTAGGCGCCAGAATTGCTGCGGATGGCCAGTGGCGATTCCCCGCAACAGACAGTGTTCCCTATAAATTTGAACGCTGTATCCTCCTTTTTGAAGACGAGTATTTCTACAAGCACCCTGGCGTTAATCCAGTAGCAGTGACCAAGGCGCTGTGGAACAATTTGACCACAGATTCACGCCGAGGTGGGAGCACCCTTACGCAACAGGTGATCCGTCTGTCCAGAGATAATAAGGCGAGAACTTACTCAGAAAAACTCATTGAAATGGTGCAGGCCACGCGCTTGGAGTTTAGCTACAGCAAAGAAGAAGTTCTGAGCATGTATGCCTCCCACGCGCCTTTTGGCGGTAATGTGATCGGGCTTGAAACAGCCGCCTGGCGCTACTACGGCTTACCCGCTGCAGAACTCAGTTGGGGCCAAATGGCCACCTTAGCAGTGCTGCCGAATGCTCCAGCCCTTGTGTATCCAGGGAAAGGTCATGAGGTCTTGCTTAGAAAACGCAATCGTCTGCTCAAAAAACTGATGGAGCGCGGAGAGATCAGCGCAACAGATTACGAGCTTTCTACGCAAGAGCCCTTACCAGGCAAACCCTTACCTCTCCCTCAATTGGCACCTCATCTTTTGGATCGCATGGTACAAGAAAAGCCAGGACAACGAATTGTGACCACCTTGGAGTACAAGCTCCAAGTCCAGCTGAACAACAGCATGCGTTTACATCACGGAAATCTAGCGTCCAATGAGATCCACAATGCAGCTGTTTTGGTTTTAGGAACCGATAGTAGAGAAGTCCTGGCCTATGTTGGAAACAGCCCCACATCCGCAGCACATCAAGTCAATGTGGATATTATTAGAAGCCGACGCAGCACAGGGAGTATCTTAAAGCCACTGCTTTATGCAAGTGCCTTGCAAGAGGGAAGTCTATTGCCAGACATGTTGGTTAAAGATGTTCCCACCAGTATAAACGGTTATAGCCCAACAAACTTCAATAAGGACTTTCAAGGGGTCATTAGTGCGCGTGAAGCCCTCTCGCGCTCCTTGAATATCCCAGCGGTTCGCCTGTTGGAATCTTATGGTTTGGAGCGTTTTTACAGAAAGTTGAAAAAAGCTGGTTTTAATAGCATCAATCGGCAGCCCAATCACTACGGACTCTCTTTGATCTTGGGAGGTGCTGAAGCTTCGCTCTGGGAAGTCACTGCTGCCTATGCAGGTTTAGGAGCGACCTTGATTCATTTTGATCAAGAATCTTCTCAATACCGAACTCAGGAGTTCCATGCTCCCATTTTGCAATTAAATACATCACCCGATCTCGGATCCGTAGATTTTAAAGCTCCAATTTGGACTGCAGGCAGTATTTACAACACCTTTGAAGCCTTGCAGGAAGTCAATCGTCCTTTTGGTCAAGAGCTTTGGGACAGCTTTGATGGCGCGCAACAGATCGCATGGAAAACAGGAACTTCATACGGTTTTAAAGATGCTTGGGCCGTAGGGGTGACTCCAAAATATACTGTGGGTGTATGGGCTGGTAATGCTGATGGAGAAGGCCGACCAGGGCTCACCGGAGTGCAAGCTGCTGCTCCTTTGCTCTTTGAGGTTTTTGACCAACTGCCCAAGTCTGAATTCTTTGCTAAACCCTTTGATGATATGGTTCAAAGAACCCTGTGCAGTAAAAGTGGGCATATTGCAGGTCCGCATTGTGAACATACCGAGCAAAAATGGGTCGCCGATGCCAAGGTACTCACCTTGAGTTGCTCGTATCACCAAAGCATTTTCTTAGATACTGAAAGGAAATATCAGGTCAACTTGGACTGTTATCCATCAACAGCTATTAAAAACGAGAATTGGTTTGTGCTTCCACCTTTTGTGGCTCATTACTACGCCAAGAATCATCCGGAATACAAAGCATTACCGAGTTATAAACCCGGCTGCTTTCCTGCAGAAATGCCCAATATGGAGTTTATTTTCCCTAAAGAGACCTCAGACATAGTTTTGGGGCAAGATTTTAGCCAGCAGCCCAACGAAGTGGTCTTTAAAGTGGCACACAGAAAGTCCGAAACGACGCTGTATTGGTATTTAAACAATACCTATGTAGGCACTACAGATGTATTTCATGAAATGGCCTTGCTGCCCAAAGCTGGGAATCATTTGCTCACTGTAGTGGATGCTAATGGAAATGAGATCAGCCGTGAAATTCATATTCGGAATCCGTAACTTAGCGAAGAACCGAACCAAAACCTAATGCATTTTACTGCCGTATTCGCCCGAATTTCGCTCCTATGCTGCCTGCTGTTTTTAGTCAGTTGTGGCAAGGAAAAAGACTATCCCAAACTCGCTTTTGAAGAGGTGGCTATCATTCCAGTACCTAAATCTATTGAGGCCGTTGAAGCGCAATTCATTTGGCCTGCGGAACTCGCTTACTTTGCGGACTCTTTTGCTGAAGAGGTCACACCATTTATGGAATCATACTTTGGTCTTAATTCTAGCTTCACGGTTCAGAGAGCTTCCAATTCTGATGCGGCTCAATTGAAGATCATCAGTGATAATACTTTAGAGGATGAACACTACAAACTTCAAATTGACAACGAACAAATCAGCATTTACGCCAAAGACGTTGCTGGGGCCTTCTACGGATTACAAAGTTTGAGACAATTACTCCCCGCAGCCTTTGAGGCCGACGGGGTATTGGATTACGAGCAGTTTGCGCTTCCTGGCCTCAGCATAGAGGACGGACCAGAATTCAAACATCGCGGCATGCATTTGGATGTTTCCAGACATTTCTTTGAGGTAGATGCGGTTAAACGCTATCTAGATGTAATGGCGATGCTAAAAATGAACCGTTTTCACTGGCATTTGACCGACGATCAAGGATGGCGCATTGAGATCAAAAAATACCCCAAACTCACCGAGCACGGAGGCTACAGAAATAAAACCCTAATTGGACACTACAATGACCAGCCTCAAAAATTTGACGGGAAACGCTACGGCGGATTCTATACCCAAGAGCAGATCAAAGAAGCAGTGGCCTATGCCCAATCTTTGAGTATTGAAGTGATTCCTGAAATTGAAATGCCTGGCCACGCACAAGCGGCGATCAGTGCCTACCCTGAATTGGGTTGTACTGGAGAATCGATAGATGTGGCAACCAAATGGGGTGTTTTTGAAGATATCTTCTGTCCAACGCCAGAAACCTTTGAATTTCTCTTTGGGGTTTTGGACGAGGTCATTGCCTTATTCCCTGGAGAATACATTCACATTGGTGGAGATGAAGCTCCAAAGGCGCGTTGGAAAAGTTCTGAGTTTTGCCAAGAGTTGATCCGCGAACAAAACTTAAAAGACGAACACGAACTGCAGTCCTTTTTTGTAAGCGAGATAGCGGGTTATCTCAATGGTAAGGGGAAAAAACTATTGGGTTGGGACGAGATTTTGGAAGGTGGTTTGGATCCAACAGCTACGGTTATGTCGTGGCGTGGTGTGGAAGGCGGAATTGCCGCTGCCAAATCAGGAAACGGCGTAATTATGAGTCCAACTTCTCATGCTTATTTTGACTATTATCAAGACGATTCAGAAGATCAACCTTTGGCCATTGGCGGCTTTCTGCCGTTGGAAAAGGTCTACAGTTTTGATCCGATCCCATCAGAATTGAACGACAAACAAGCCCAATTGATCCTAGGAGCTCAAGGAAACGTTTGGACCGAATATATGACCTCAGAAGAAAAGATGCAGTATATGGCCTATCCAAGAACCATGGCCATGGCAGAAGTGGTTTGGAGCGGGGCTAAAAATGATCCAGAGCAGTCCTATCCAGATTTTCTAAGAAGGCTCAAACCGCTCCTTAATAGACTGGATGTGATGGGTAGAAGCTATTACAATCCGCTGCAAAAGATCACCTCAGAAATAAACAAAAAAGACAATTTGCGCATTAGCCTTAAGGGTCCTCTGCCCGATCAAAAGATACAGTATCGTTGGTCTAATGAACAGGCTTGGATTGATTATACAGAGCCCATAATGGTGGAACGATCGGCAATCCTTGAAGCACGATTTGAGGGTCAGGCAGATGCTGATCTAGTCAATTTTAGACAAGACTTCACTTTACACAAAGGCATTAATGCTACCATAAAAATTGACAAAAAACCGCATCCGGCCTACAATAGCGGAGGAGTTGCAGCCTTGAATAACGGCGTTTACGGCAGTAAGAATAGACATGGAGATAAAGAGTGGCTGGGCTTTTGGGGAGACGATCTCCGAGTAGATATTCGATTCGAAACTCCTGTGAAACTCAATTCGCTTAAACTCGGGTTCTATCACGCTCCTGGTCAGTGGATCTATGCACCAACTAAAAGTCAGATCCGAGCAACTTTGGCCGACGGACGCACGTACAATACCACAGCCATGATCAAAAAAGACTCTCTATCTAATGTGGCCAATGAAGTCTTTGGGATGCCTGAAGAAATGATCACCCGAATCCGTATTGACATTCCTAATTATGGGATCATTCCAGAAGGAAAACAAGGAGCGGGCAACAAAGCCTGGACCTTTCTGGACGAAATTGTGATGCAGTAATGTTGCTAGAGATCTGCACCCCAAGTTTAGAATCTGTTCATGCGGCTGTAAAAGGTGGTGCAGACCGCATTGAACTATGCGAGCAATTAGATCTTGGAGGGGTAACCCCTTCTGAGGAACTTCTCACTGACGTTCTCAATCAATTTAAAATAGACACTCAAGTGTTGATACGTCCACGCGGTGGGAATTTTTGTTTCTCTGCGGAAGAGATTCAGCAGATGATCCGTAGCATTGAAAAAGTCAAAAATCTAGGGGCTCAAGGAGTCGTTATTGGGGCCCTCACTGATGATGGTAAACTTGATGTTGAAGCTCTAAATGCAATGATTGAAGCCGCTGGAAATTTAGAGATCAATTTTCACAAAGCTATTGATGAAATGACAGATCCTGATGCTGCCATTGAGCAATTAATTGCAATGGGCTTTAGGCGCATTCTTACCTCTGCAGGAGCTCAAACCGCCTCGGATGGTTTGGAAAAACTTATGCAATGGCAAATCAAGTTTGGAGATCGGATTACCATTATGCCTGGAGGGAGTATCCGCCCAGAAAACATATCAAAATTCAGCGATAAGGGATTCGGAGCGATTCACTCCGCAGCCATAAAAAAAGGAGAACTACATTCCAATGAATCTGTAGTGAGTCAAATGAAGGCTGGACTTATGGGTTAACGCAACGGATAGCCTTTCCCCGCCCACCAAGGATGGATCTCAATGACCAAGCGCCCTGCTTTTACCATAGAGTCCATATTGGCCAGTGAATCGGCCATTTTTAGGGTAGGAACATTATAAACGGTAATGCCGCTGATGTCACTCTCATCTTCAAATGGACCTGAAAGATCTGCATAGCCCAGCTCATACATACGTCCTAAATGAGCCATATGCAAGGCCTGCAAGCTGTCTGCCTCTGCCTTTGGTTGATCCCGATTTGGACCCTTCTTTAAAAAGGCCATAAAGTATTTCTGCATGATGATGGTATCGCCTGTAGCCTCATCTACATAATCAAAGATCTCAAAACCGTCTTTGAGCAGTTGGTCTTTTTGCTGCGCTATTGAAGGCTTTGTCTCCATATCTTCAAACGATTCGTCAAGGTCAATGCTCTCTAAATCCATGTCATCATGAGCGAATCGTTTCTGGTTACAACCCGCCAAGAGCAGGCTGGTTAGCGCGAGCAAAGTAATTAATCTTCCCATGTTGAATAGGGGTTTTTAGATAGTTGACTGTTGTAATATTTAACGTCTCCAGTGACTTCTTCTCCCAACCAATCTGGCTTGGGAAAGTCCTGGTCCGGACTGGTCAGTTCTACTTCTGCAACAATAAGGCCCTCATTGGCTCCGAAGAAAACATCAACCTCAAAAGTGACCTGCTCCATAGGTACGCGATAACGCGCTTTACGAATGCTTCCCGGCAAACAAAGACTCAGCAGACGTTCGGCTTCATCCGAAGGGATTTCTCGTTCCCATTCAAAACGAGAAGTGCCGTCATCACTGCTAGCGCCTTTAATGGTCAATACCCCGCGTCCGTCTACCAAACGGACTCGGACCGTGCGTTCTGGATCCGTGGAGAGAAAGCCCTGCTGCATCTGCTCAACCTGTGCAGCTAAGGCCTTAAAAGCTGTGGATTTCACCAAAAATTTTCGCTCTACTTCTACCATGTTTTGCTACTGAAGTCTAACGAAGATATCATAAATTTATGGGATGGAAGCTGGCCTGGCAAATCGGAAAATAATTCATGTGGACATGGACGCGTTCTACGCCTCCGTGGAACAATTGGACCGGCCAGAGCTAAGAGGAAAACCCATTGCCGTTGGCGGGAGTTCCAAGCGTGGGGTGGTCAGTGCAGCCAGCTATGAGGCGCGAAAATTCGGAGTGCGCTCAGCCATGAGCGGAGTTATTGCAAGACGAAACTGCCCCGATCTGATCTTTGTGAAGCCACGCTATGATAGATACACAGAGATTTCCAGAAAGATCAGAAAGATCTTTTTTGAATATACCGATCTGGTAGAGCCGCTCTCATTGGATGAAGCCTATCTGGACGTCACTCAAAACAAAAATGGAACCCCCAGCGCCACGCTCATCGCACGTGAGATCCGTGCGCAGATCT
>NZ_JABSPU010000053.1 GCF_013214815.1 Gilvibacter sp. | reverse complement strand
CAGTTAAAAGCTTTATGAGAATCAGGTTCCGGATTGGATCCGCAGAGTACTTAAAGGTCGTGGTTACAGCTTAGCTCCACAGGCTGCGCAAATGCTGGGGGAGTTCATTGGTACTGATCTTTCCAAGATCAATAACGAGCTGGAAAAACTACAACTCATCGTTCCTGTAGGTACGGAAATCAGTCCGGAGATCATTGAGGAAAACATTGGGATCAGCAAGGATTTCAACAATTTTGAGCTGCAAAAAGCCATAGGGGAGCGCAATATTAAGAAGGCCTACCACATTGCCAATCACTTTGCCCAGAACCCTAAGAACCATCCTCTGGTTATGACCGTTGCGCTGCTGTACAGCTTTTTCAATAAACTACTCAAATACCACGCTTTGCCCGATCCGTCTGCGGCACCAAAGGTTTTGGGGGTGAATCCTTACTTTATTCGCGATTACCAAACGGCGGCACGCAATTATCCGATGAAACGCGTTAGTGCCATAATCAAAGGAATTCGTAAGGTGGATATGAAAAGTAAGGGCGTGGGCGCCCACAATATGAGTCAAGCCGATCTTCTCAAAGAACTGCTGATCACTATTTTCGACTAATCTTCTTTTACTCTATAGACCCCGGAAGCAGGCGCTCGTCTATTTTTTCTAAAGCGAGCTTGGCTTGTCCCTTATACTGTTTTAAAGCAGGCAAGAGGTTTTTGCACGCAATGACATTAAAGAAAGCCACTCTGTTCCGGTACTCAGGATCATTGGTAATATACTCCAAATACTCCTCCGGCAGTTTTCCGCTTAATATCTCCGCAAACCAGGGTTGGGTGTTGCGCCAATGCTCCAAGGTTTCATAGGTGTCGGCCTCTACGCGAGAAGAGATCTCATCAATGACATCAATAAAACCGCTGTAAAACTGTACCAATTCTATAGCTAAAGAGTCTCTATTTTCCTTACTCTGATTGAAGCTGCGGAGCTGCCCGTAACCTTTGTCATTGAGCTTGAAGGGAACATAAGTAGTAATTATAGAATGACAATCATTACACTCCTCGTAATTCTCACGCGTAAAAGGTCCTTTAACAATACTGTCGGCCAGTTTTTCGCGGGTCTCGTAATAAGGAATGATACGCCCCACCAAAGTGGTGTCAATGATCAGATCGGCCTTGACATCAGAAAAGATAGCGAGGAGTTCTTCCCGCTCCTTTTTCTTCTCATTGGCGTATTGATGGCTAAAGCGATCAAAATACCTGCTACCACTAGGACAATCTCGCCTAAAGCATATAAAAGGTATTTCCCGACTTTGCCTTTACGCATCGCGTCTAGTTTAGAGAGTTTGAATATCCGGCCGCTCAAGAATTAAAAGAGTTGTTTGATCGTGTATTTTCCACCGCCCATTAAGGCAATAGCTGTAAAACCAACCAAATAAAGCAGAGCCTTTTCCATATTGGAAAATGGATCATTTCCGTGTACAATAAAGGCGGCTACAGCCATGGTAATGATAACAGGGATTGCTGCCAAACGGGTTCTCAGACCAAGGATGATCAATATTGGACAGATCGCCTCAGCAAAAACCGTGAGAATAAAACTCAAGGTAGAACCTATTCCTAAGGGATCGCCAAAGCTCATATCGCCTTGAAACAAATTCATCAGTTTGGGAATTCCGTGAAAGAGCATGAGGGCGGACATACCCACACGCAGCACCAAAAGACCAGTTTGGTAGTTTTTAGATACGCTCATAAATGTCAGTTAAGTTGTTCGATTTAAAGGTACGCAAATTCAGATAACCTTGTTTTTACCATTTCTTAAAAAATGCGTTGGCAAGTTGTTAGTAAGCTTGTCATTAATCACAATAGGGTAATATTCTTCTAAAGTTCAAGCGGCTTTGCGGCGGTAATTTTAGGCTGATTTAAATCCAACAATATTTATCAAATTGACATGAAAAAAATTACAACGACCTTATTATTATTCGGCGGGATCTTTGCTTACGGGCAGGATGCTGGCGTAGGTACTGTTATTGCCGGTACCAGTTTTGAAGAGCCTGCCGCTGTTGGCGGTTCATATACAGATACCGGTGATGCTGCTGTGGCTCACGATCTTGTGAACAATGCTGGAGAGCCTTTAGTGGATTATGTGGCAGCCGCTACTGAACTCGGTTTTGACGCCGTTTACGAACCTTACGACACTCCAGGTTCTGGCCTTACCGATGGTGACTTTGTGGGTGTAACTGATTTTACTGGAGGCGTAGGTGCTTACACCGACGGAACCCAAGGTTATCAGATCTCTGATTCCGATGGAAACATGATCACCACTTTTGATCTTGTAGATATGGGTGGGTTCACCAACAATGAAGTTTCCTTAGACCTATTTATTAACAGCACCGGTTATGAAGGCGATGGAACTGTAAATGAAAGCGGTTCTGACCGCATCCGAGTTTATGTGGTTGATATGACAGACGGTACTGAGTACGATCTTTTAGATACTACAGGTTCAGACATTAATGACCTAGCAATTGAAGGCGCTTGGCAAAACTTAAGTGTTAGTTTGCCAGATGACGCTCAAGCTGAGTTGGTCTTTGAAGTACGCACCAACTCTTCTTCAGAAGCGGTTTATATGGACAATGTGGTCTTTACTGGTGAGGAAGTTCCTCCAGCAGTAAGTTTTACTTTGCCTTTTAATTCAGTTCCAGAAGACGGCGGAAGCATTGAAGTAGAAGTAGAAATTGCAGAAGCACCTGCTGCTGATGTTACTGTGGATGTAGTGTTGGTATCTGGTGGAACTGCAGCGGAAGGAGCTGATTTTACCTATGCCGCCACCCAAACTGTAACCTTTCCTTCAGGGAGTTCAGCTCCACAAGCACTCAACATTCCAATTATCAATAATACGGATGATGGAAGCGATGTGTTTTTTGTGCTCGAATTGCAAAATCCATTAGGAGTTTCTATTGATGAGGATGACCTGACCGCGATCTACATTTTAGATGACGACACTGTGGTTCCTGCGGCAGACCCTGCTGTTTTGGACATCAACTTTGTGGACAGTTACTTGGTGGACGGATCTGGAACGGCAGAGATCACTGCTTATGATCCAGATACGCAACGCCTTTTTGTAACCAACTCCAACAGTGTGGAGATCCTTGATTTTAGCGATCCTTCAAACATTTCTTCAATTGCCACTGTTGATGTATCTGGTTTTGGCGACGGCGTTCAGTCCGTAGCGGTAAACAACGGAATTGTCGCTGCGGCCATTGCTGCCGATCCTGCCACAGATCCAGGAGTGGTATTATTTATGGACACAGATGGAGGTTCTCAGTCTACAGTAACTGTTGGAGCCCTGCCCGATATGTTGACCTTTACCCCTGACGGAACCAAAGTTTTGGTAGCCAATGAAGGAGAGCCTAATGACGATTACTCCATTGACCCAGAAGGAAGCATTGCTGTGATTGATGTTACCGGAGGTCTTGGGTCTATTGATGATTCAGATGTTACGATTATTGACTTCAACGCTTTTGACGGTACGGAAGCGGCTTTAAATGCAGCCAACATCCGTATTTACGGCCCTGGAGCTAATGCTTCTCAAGATTTAGAGCCCGAATACATTACCGTTGCTAACGACAGCCAGACCGCTTATGTGGTGTGTCAAGAGAACAATGCCTATGCTGTTGTTGATTTGAACACAAATACGGTGACGGAACTATTTAGCTTCGGATTGAAAGATCACAGTTTGCCTCAAAACTCCTTGGACGTTTCTGACGAGACCGATTTTGTATTCAATGCCAGTTGGCCAATTTTTGGAATGTATATGCCAGATGCCATCGACTTCTATGAAGTAGGAGGTACAGGCTATATCGTTACCGCCAATGAAGGCGATGCCCGCGAGTATGATACTTACGAAGAAGAATTCAAGATAGACGATGACGAATACACTTTGGATCCAGCTGTATTTAGTGATATTGACATTTTAGAACTAGAATCTAATTTGGCAGAGATCAATGTTTCTAACGCCTCTGGAGATACAGATGGAGACGGAGAATTTGAAGAGATACACGTTTACGGAGCGCGCTCTTTTAGTATTTACAATGCAAACACTGGAGTTCAGGTCTTTGACAGTGGAAACGACTTTGAAGTGATCACTGCTGCAGATCCAGTATACGGCGGCATATTTAATGCCAGCAACAGCAACAACAACTTCAAGAACCGTTCAGACAATAAAGGGCCTGAACCAGAAGGTGTAGTTGTTGCAGAGATCGGAACTTCTTTTTACGCCTTTGTCCTTTTGGAGCGTATTGGAGGTTTTATGACTTATGATATTACAGACCCGAACAATCCGGTATTCATTGAATACAACAACTCTCGCGGAGCTGTACCTGGAGAAGATGAATCTGGCGATTTAGCACCAGAAGGTGTGGTCTATGTTTCCGGTGAGCAGAGCCCAACAGGTATTGCGCATTTAGTGATCTCTAACGAGGAGAGCGCTACTTTGAGCATTTGGTCTCTTGATAATGTTTTGAGTGTGGACGAGTTCCAAACTGAAGATGATAAATTTACCATCCATCCAAACCCCACAACCAGCACCGTTTTCTTTAGCACCCCTGGAGATTATACCATTTACGACATTCAAGGACGATTGATCGTACAACTTAAGCAACAAGCATTTTTTGATGCTTCTGGCTTGCAGACTGGCGTTTACCTAATCCGAGATCAAAACGGACAGGTACAGCGTTTGCTTAAGAATTAGTTTTACTAAATCTGCTATTTACTGAATTCGCCTCATCACGAAAGTGTGGGGCGGATTTTTTTTGCCGTATTTTTGCAAAAACACTTTATGAGTACCACCAAAGCTTGGATCAGTGCTGCGCGCTTGCGCACCTTGCCGCTTTCAGTTGCAGGCATCATTGCAGCTGCGGGCTTGGCCTTAAGAGCTGATCTGTTTGATCCCTATATTTTTCTCGGTTCACTCTTTACCGCTATTGGGTTTCAGGTACTTTCCAATTTTGCAAATGACTACGGAGACGGCGTAAAAGGAACCGATAATGAAGATCGGGTAGGGCCCATGCGCGCCATGCAAAGTGGTGCCCTCACTGCTGCAGCTCTTAAAAAGGGAATGCTCATTACCGCTTTGATCACTTTGGCTTTGGCCGTTGGTTTGATCTATCGCGCCTTTGGATTGGAGCAACTGCTTTACGGCATTGTGTTTTTGGTTTTGGGGATAGTGGCAATTATCGCCGCTATAAAATACACCGTTGGAGATTCGCCTTATGGATATCGCGGTCTGGGTGATGTATTTGTGTTTCTATTCTTTGGATTGGTCAGTGTGGTTGGGGGTTATTTTCTCTATACTAAACAATTGGACGTTTACGCCTTCTTACCTGCCGTTGCGATAGGTCTTTGGAGCGCAGCAGTTTTGAATCTCAACAATATGCGAGACCGTGAGAGCGACGCCAAAGTAGGTAAGAATACCTTAGCGGTAAAACTGGGTAAAAGCGGAAGTTTAAACTACCACACCTTCTTAATATTGGGCGGAAGTTTAGCGGCTGTGTTGGCCATTTATCTCAATTGGGAGCAATTCAGCTATTGGAGTTTATTACCCTTTGTTGCTGTGGTTTTGCTCAATAAACATCTAGTTGCTGTAAGAAAAACGGTTGATCACAAAAAGCTGGATCCGCAGTTAAAGGTCGTGGCGCTATCCACCTTTTTATACGCCCTGCTTTTACTGATCTCTCACTTGGTTTCCTAAGCCAAGAGTGCGTATCTTTAGGTCAAAACAAGAGCCAGCATGCAGATTCAATATTTGGGGCACAACACCCTTGCAATAAAGACCAGTACACACAACATCGTTATAGATCCTTTCATCAATGGAAATCCACTGATTGAGGATAAATCCATTCTCGACTCCTTGGAAGCGGATTTTATTCTGCTTACCCACGCTCACCAAGACCACGTTTTGGATGCCGAGGCTTTGGCCAAACGCACGGGTGCTACCATTGTTTCGAACTATGAAATTGCCATGCATTATGGCGCAAAGGACATTCCGGTGCACCCTATGAATCACGGCGGACATTGGAGTTTTGATTTTGGTCGAGTCAAGTATGTGGCCGCAGTGCATACCAGTGGCTTTGCAGATGGTACTTACGGAGGCGAGCCCGGAGGTTTTGTCATTGAGGCCGATGGCAAGACCATTTATGTAGCCGGCGATACCGCCTTGACCATGGATATGAAACTCATTCCTTTAGAGTACAAACTGGACTTGGCCATCTTTCCCATTGGCAATAACTTTACTATGGGTTATCAAGATGCCGTTCACGCCAGTGATTTTGTGCAGTGTGACCGTGTCTTGGGCGTGCATTACGA
Source organism: Gilvibacter sp. (assembly GCF_013214815.1). GTDB lineage: Bacteria > Bacteroidota > Bacteroidia > Flavobacteriales > Flavobacteriaceae > Gilvibacter. The sequence goes on along the minus strand of NZ_JABSPU010000053.1, from coordinate 13,248 downwards.
TACCTTTGGTTATATCGAGATCGATCAGCAGGCAGCCCGTGATGCCTTCGCGGCAGCAAACAAGCAATTGGAACTCTTACCGATTGGCGGATCATTGACTGTATAAATGAAAGCCAGTTATCAGTCTTATATCTTAGATTTTAAAAGGCCTAGCGGGACTTCTCGTGGGATATTGACTCAAAAGCAATCTTACTTTTTACAGTTAAGAGATGGGGAGCAGTGGGGTATAGGAGAATGCGCATTGCTTCGTGGCCTAAGTATAGATGACCGACCGGATTATGAAGCCAAGCTGGATTGGCTCTGTAAAAACATAAATGAAGACCTGAGCTATCTATTGGCTGAGCTGATGGAATTTCCATCCATCCGATTTGGTTTAGAGATCGCTTTGGCGTCGCTCCGCAGTGAGGACCCTTATGAACTTTTCCCTTCGGATTTTACACAGAAAGAAACGCCCATTCCCATCAACGGACTTATTTGGATGGGAAGCCCGGAATTCATGAGCGCCCAGATCGAAGAGAAATTAGAAGCTGGATTTGATTGCATCAAAATGAAGATCGGCGCTATTGATTTTCAGCAGGAGCTGGATATTCTCAAACATATTAGAGATCGCTTTGATGCGAAGACCATAGAATTGCGCGTTGATGCCAACGGGGCCTTTACTCCTGAGCAGGCCTTGGATAAACTGCACCGACTCGCGGAATTTGAACTGCACTCCATCGAACAACCCATAAAACCTAAACAATGGGAGGCCATGGCAGCCCTTTGCGAGCACACACCGCTACCGATCGCTTTGGATGAAGAACTCATCGGGATGCATGATCCCGCAGAACAAGAGCGAATGCTCGAGATCATCAAACCACAATATTTGATCTTTAAACCGAGTCTGTTGGGTGGTTTTGCAGCCACAGACAGGTGGATCGATGCTGCAGCAAAGCAAGACATTCCCTGGTGGATCACTTCCGCCTTGGAAAGCAATATCGGTTTAAACGCAATTTGTCAATATACCTTTTCAAAAAGAACTATCTTGCCCCAAGGTCTGGGAACGGGCAGCCTGTATACCAATAACACGGAATCCCCTTTGGTGGTGGAATCTGGATTTATCAGATACAGTCAAAAAGGAACCTGGAATTTGAACATGTTGAACCTAAAGCCTTTATAAGTCATGTATATCGCACAGGCGTATAAATCACTTTACCAACCGTGGCGTTACCTTTTGGGTGTAGTCATGGTATTTATCGGAACTCAATTGGGATCTATCCCTTTTGTCGTCGCCATTTTTATGAAACAATCCGCAGAGGGCGGAAGCATGCTGGAACTCACTGATGAGACCGATATGCTCAACATTTTAGATTCTAACAGCACTTTCTTTTTTATGCTTTTGGGCTTCGCGGTAGGACTCTTGGCCTTATTTCTATGGGTGAAATACGTTCACAAACAAAGCATTACCAGTCTAACTACTTCTCGTAAAAAGATTGATTGGGGCCGATTTTGGTTTGGCTTTTTACTCATTGGAGTAACCACAACAGTGTTAACAGTTATGGATTATTACGGCAATCCAGACGATTATGTACTGCAGTTTGACGCTGAGCTTTTTGCAATACTCGCCGTGATTGCGGTGATCTTTATACCCTTACAAACCAGTATGGAAGAGTACTTGTTTAGAGGTTATCTCATGCAAGGTATCGGCGTGATGAGCAGAAATCGCTGGTTGCCACTATTGATCACCTCCTTTGTTTTTGGGATGTTGCATTATTTCAATCCGGAGGTAGATAAACTCGGGAATATTGTGATGGTATACTATATCGGAACTGGGTTATTCTTGGGAATCATCACTTTGATGGACGAGGGGATGGAACTCGCCTTAGGTTTCCATGCCGGTAACAATTTAATTGCGGCCCTTTTAGTTACTGCGGATTGGACCGTGTTTAAGACCAATTCAGTTTTTGTAGATGTATCAGAACCCGCTGCAGGTTTCGATGTGTTGGTCCCTGTATTGGTGATCTATCCGATATTCATCGCTATAATGGCCTTCCGTTATAAATGGAAAAATTGGTCAGAAAGACTCTTTGGAAAGGTGCCACCACCACCAGAACGCGATCCACTAGAATTCCTTTAAACCAGTATTCCCCCTAAAACATGGTTGTGCATCCTGATTTTAAACTCAACGGTCTGAGCTACGAGAGTCCTCAGGATCTCTTAGAGTTTACTACTGTGTTAAAGCAGCAAGGAGCAGCCCATGAAATGGCACTAGCCAGTTTCTTAAGTGAGTGGGGAAATAGTGAAGATCACATCATTACTACAACCTCAGGTTCCACCGGTACGCCCAAGCCTGTGAAGCTCTCCAAAGCGGCGATGGTTCATAGCGCTAAGACCACTGGTGAGGCTTTAGATTTGGGGCCTAAAACAGAGGCGTTGCTCTGTTTGTCTTCAGACTATATTGCCGGGAAAATGATGATAGTCCGGGCCTTGACCTTAGGTTGGCATTTACACGTAGTTGCGCCCTCTATGGAAGCTTTGACGGAATATGATTCAGTCTATGACTTTGTGGCCATGGTTCCTGCTCAAGCCATGCATTCGATCACAGCCTTGGAAAAGGTAGGTACCTTGCTAATCGGCGGAGGAATGGTTTCTAATCAATTGGAGCAAGCGCTTCAAGGCGTTGCCACCAAAGCTTATGTCTCTTATGGTATGACAGAGACGGTAAGTCATATTGCTCTTAGAAGATTGAATGAAGCAGCTGCTTCTGAGAATTATAAAACGGTTTCTGGGGTTAGCCTTTCCTTGGATGCTCGTGGTTGTTTGGTCATCGAAGCGCCAGGTATTTCCTCGGTTCCTGTAGTGACCAATGATTTGGTGGATTTGATCAGTGAAACCGAGTTTAAATGGTTGGGACGTATTGACAACGTGATCAACTCCGGAGGGATAAAGATCTATCCGGAACAAGTGGAATCAGCCCTAGAGGAGCAATTGGATGTGCCTTTCTTTATCGCAGCGGAGCCAGACCCAGTTTTGGGCCAGCGCGTCGTGTTGGTGGTTGAGAGTCCTTCTCCAGACGGCCGAGCCTCAGGGGTCCATAAAGGTCTGTTTGATGGCCTGCCTAAATACTCTCGCCCTAAAAAGATCTACGGCGTGTCTAAATTCAGATACACAGAAACGGGTAAGATCCGCCGCAATGAGATCCTATCTTTACTGCAGAATTATCCTAAGAAAAGTTAATCCTTGGTATGGTTTTTGACTTTTCTGAGTGAAATTTAAGATATTTGTACTCTAAAAGTTAGACTGATGAAGTTGAAGAATTTACTCCTTATCACTATTTTGATCTTCGGATCGCTAGGTACTGCCGCTGCGCAAAACCTCGGGCAGATCCAACGTGGACAACGCGGATATGTACCACCACCACTTCCAAGGGACCAAGGTGCTATTGCCATTGAAGATACTTTGGAGGATATTGATGAGAAGATGGACCTCTATGAAACGGAGTTTGAACTAGATGCTTTTGAAAAGGCGGTAGTCAAAAACTACATTGTAGAATATGAAAAGGAGAAAATGGGCATTATGGCTGATGAGAGCATCACTTATGATGTCAAACAACAATCCTATAAAAAACTAGACGAGAAACTTTCAGGCAATCTGGTCACTGTGCTCACAGAAGAACAGGTAGCGCGTTTTGGAGAATTGCACTTCGGTGATAAAAAGAAGAAAAAGAAGAAAAAACGTCGAAACAGAAATAACTAGTAAAAAGGGCCTTGCGCCCTTTTTTTTATGCCTTTAGTTGTTCATTTTAGAGTAAGCCTTTAACGGGTTTAACGAGCTTTTGCGATATCCTTTGTTTTTTTGACCTTAAGCGGAAGACTGTAGCAACTAAAGAGAATATCAATTATCTTTAGGGGACTGGTATCATTTATTCCGCTTGGACTAACTAACCATTATTGATATGAAAAGACTTGCTCTCCTCTTTACCCTTACGTTATTATGTTTGGCATATGCTCCAGCTCAAGACACTGCTGGACAACTTACACTTTTATACGATACTTCCTATGATATGCAAGACAAGGACTTTGCGGCAGAGCTGCAGTTCTTGGACTCTTATTTCAATCAGAACCCAGAGGTTAAGGTGCGCTTTATAGCCTTTAGTAATACCGTTATCCAAGAAGGGAACTATACGATTACCGGAGGAAATTGGAACGTACTGCGAAGAGAGTTGGAACAAAGCATTTATGACGGTGCGGGAAATTATGAAAACCTATTCGACGGAGTCAATTCTGATGTGATCTTGGTGACCAACGGGCGGGCAGACCTTCAATCATTTCCAACCAATTTTAAGCATAAGATCAATGTGATCTGTAGCGTGACCAATTCTAATCAAAAAGGCTTGGAGGGCCTTGCACTGCGCACAGGCGGAACCTTTTTCAATGTTTTTGCCACAACTAAAGAAGTTCCTGCAGGGGATGACATCATCACCGTCAATGGAACTGTAGCAGATGGGAATGGTGCTTTAGAAGGAGTCTCGGTTTTCAATCGTGAGACCGGAGCACGGACCATGACCGATGCCTCAGGGAATTACAGTTTAAATGCCAAGATCAATGGAATCTTAGAGTTTACCTATGTTGGGAAGAATAGTCTTTTGACCCGTGTACCAGAAGATGGCATAAAGAACGTGCAAATGATTGCGGGTAGTGAGGTTTTGGACGAGGTGATACTCACGGCTACCTTAGAATCCAACGAAGATGAGGTCAACACTGGCAATATGCGTGTGGCTAAGAAGCGTTTAGGCTATTCTGTAGAGACCATTACTGATGAGGCCATTAGTGATCAGGATATAAATCTTGAGACGGCCATTCAAGGACAGTTTTCTAACATCAACCTTAAAAATGATCAAGACATCTCCCAGTTCCTCTCTCGCGGAAACAACATGAGTATCCTATTGGATCAAACAGGGCTTATCGTAGTAGATGGCGTGCCCATTGAAAGCAGTCCTGGCGCTTTGAGCGGTGTTACGACAGGGAACAATGGAATTGGGACACTAAACGACCGTTCCATCTTTGGTCAAGGCGGATTGTTAGATCCGGCAAACATTGCAGACATTACGGTATTAAAAGGCCTTGCGGCAACCAATAAGTATGGAACCTTGGGTAGAAATGGAGTGATCTTGGTGACTACTAAAACAGCAGCAGTGAGTAAAGGGACCACTCGTGATAGCGCGATTCCTTTGGGAACAACGGCAACCTATACCGGATCTGCGGAAGATATGGCTGCTTTGCCAGATACGCCTTATCTAAAAGCGCTGCAACGCGCCAAAAACATCGATGAGGCCTATACCATTTATCTGGAGCAACGTCAGCGTTACGGACGCAGTTCCTCTTTCTTTATTGATGCTGCGAGTTATTTCAAAGATTGGAACAACACCGTGTTGGTCTCTCGAGTTTTATCCAACGCAAAACTCGTTGCAAAAACGGCCAGTGAATTACGAGCAACGGCCTATCAATACGAGAACCTCGGGCTTTATGAGGAGGCTGTTAGCATCTATGAGGAGCTTGTTGAGGCCTGGCCGGAGCAGGTTCAGAATTACCGCAACTTGGCTTTAGCACAGGAAGCTGCGGGTATGCCCAAAGAAGCTTTGGAAATTTACAAAGCCATTGACAACAAAACCTTAGCGCAAAACGGGCAGCTGGGGAATTTGCAAACCACCTACGTAAAGGAATACAAGAACCTCTTGTTCCGCCACAGACGCAATCTAGATCTCAGCGGAGTGCGTGACTTTTTTAAGAGCAATGTGACGCTTAGAGCACGAGTGATCTTTGAATGGAGCGATTATGATGCCGCTTTTGATTTGCAGATCGTCAACCCGCAGAATCGTTTCTTTACTTGGAAACACGATCAAACCTCTGATGCTTTTCGCTGGGCGGACGAGCAATCTTTAGGTTATGGATTGGAAGAATTCTTCATGACCAATCAAGACGTGGGCGAGTGGTTGTTCAATGTCAACTATAAAGGCAAGATCACCGGAGATAACGCTTTGCCGACTTATTTGAAGGTTACGGTTATTTATGATTTTGGAACGCCAAACCAAAAGCAGGAAGTTCAACTGGTGCGCTTGGAAGATCTTGGAAAAGAACAGACCGTACTTAAGGTGAATCTATAGGCGTATCATTTTTTTTGTACCTTAAGCTAAGCTTTCTGAATGTCCCTCCCCGCATAATTTTATACTATGCAAAAATGGTTTCTTAAAGGGCTCAATCCGCTAGTCATTCTGTGGATATTGCTTTCACTGATCCTGCTCTTCTGTACAGCAAAATTTAGACTCAACGACTATATCGCCGCACCGCAACACGGCAAATTCGAGAATTTTGATCTGATCACCAAGTACATCGCCAACAACGGCAAACTCCTGTGGTATCGGGCCTTCTTTATTGTCGATTTTATTTGGGCCTTGGTTTTTCTATCACTACTAGTCAATATAGTGATGAAGATGAATAGCATTACAAGCAGTGACCTCAGAACCCGGAAGTTTGGTCTGATCCATGTATTCACTCTCGTGGTTTTCTTTGCCTATGTTTTTGATGTTATTGAAGGCTTTTCCTATCTTTTTTATTGGAAGGGATGGGCTTCCTTCTTTTCAGGTGCCAAGATTGCAGCCTACGGACTTACTATAGGGCTCTTTCTCTATTGGGCCTTAAAACGATACGTTTTTACGGACTTCCGTTCGTGGTTTCGATTCTTTCAAACCTCTATTCTCAGTATACTCTTTATTGCCATTGTTTATCTATTGTTGACGGCTATGCCTCAAGGAGGAACGCTCATCGTAGATATGTTCAACAATCCTTGGAATATTGTTCTGCTGTTCGCTTTATTGACCTTTTTAGCGATCATTCTGAGTCATTTCCCCGTTTATGTCGATATATGGCTCCACGGTCATAAAACGGGGATAAAACTATTCATGGCAAAGACCTGGCACCGTTTTGCAGGTTGGGGGATCATCTATTACGGAACCCAATTATTGCCTGGAGAAAAGCCGGTGATCAGTTTTGGGAATAAGCGCGTAAGTTCCCTTAGAAGAAGCTTGGGGATTCTCTTGTATATAGCCATGTTCCATATTATCCTCGGTGTGGCTGAAGGTTTCTACGGCCTGTATTTCAACGCCTCGCAGATCACGGCCTTCTTGCTGATCCTATCGTTAATCATATACGCCGCAAAGGGTCAGGAATACACTTTCTGGAAAGAGACCTTGACAGATCCAGACTGTTCTGATCTGCAGAAACAGGAAGTGGTTAAAACCATAGTACGCTATGTGGACCGCTTCCCAAAATACTTCGCTTTTTGTTTATTCATGGTAGGATTGACCACGGTTTGTGCCATCTATTTTGGTTGGAGCCGATGGACCGTACTCTTCTTCTTGGTCACTTTAGGCCTACAGATGTTCCTGTATATCTATTTCAAACTCTGTCGCACTTATTTTAAGTATGTGTTCTATTCTCAGGCATTGTATGACTACAATCCAGATATGTTTGACGAGAATCGCAGACAGTTGTTTTTAAAATACCATCCCAAACCCAATTTGGGCAAACAGTGGTATCTCAAACAGTATGGGAAACTCAGTGATAACGTGCGTTATTTGATCTTGATGCAGATCAGTGGAGTGTCGTCTTTTGTGATCCTTTTGGCCGCCAATTTTAGTTTTGATCTGGCGCAGGCACTGAATCCACTGGTGATCATTTTGCTGTATATCATCTTGTTCTATTCGATCATCATTATCACCTTTAAGCATATCCTTTTCTATCAGCGCAGTGCTACTAGCGTTAAAAAGTATCGCGAATGGTTCCGCTACGGAATACCTGTTTTGGTGATCCTGCTTATTGGTTGGGCCTTTTACAGCACCTCATTACCCAACGACTTGCACGAGCTCGCCGTAATTGAGCGGGAGAAGCCACAGGTCAATTCCGATAAATACTTAGAAAAACGCACTCAGGATATTCCCAATGGCGGCAAACGCAACTTTTTCTTTGTAGGCTCTTACGGAGGAGGTCTTAAAGCCAATTTGTGGAATATGCTGCTGTTCAATGAACTGGACAAGCGTAGCGATGGTAATTTTAGTGCGGAGACCTTGGTGATGAGTGGGGTTTCTGGAGGTGCTGTGGGAATCGCGAACTACGCTTCCATTGTCAATGAGAACGACGATCCTGCGGCTAGAGCTCAGGCCATTTACAATATTGGAACCTCCAATGTATTGAGTAACGAGCTTGTCTATCTTTTGGGTAAGGATTGGATCCGAGAATACATTCCGCTAACCTATAACGGCAAGGATAGATCTTACAAGAGCATGCAAGACCATGCGCGCTATACAGGTATGGGTGATCGCTATCACACTACAACTTTTTCAGATTACTGGTGGGAATTACAGCAAAAGCGCAAAGGCAAGTTCCCGATTCTAATTATGAATACCACCTCTACCATTGGGCGTCAAGGGGTAGTGAGTACGGTTAATTTTGCACCAAACACCTTTCCGGCAGCAGACAACCTCTCCGATTTTAAAGACAGCTGCGGGGAATGCGGATTGACCTATTTTGGTGCAGTCTCTACCACCAATCGTTTTCCTTTGTTTAGCCCATCCGCAGAGATCCGTGGAAAGGGAACTTATGTAGACGGAGGATATTTCGAGAATTCGGGCATGTTGAGCACCTTGGAGATCTATGAAACCCTCAAAGCAGAATCTGGGGATTATCACACTAAGATCCAGCCGGTCTTTGTGAATATTATAAATTCCTTGGATTATTATGTCGCCTACAAAGTACTTGAGGATTGGAATTTTAAAAAGGTCACTCAGGAGAAGTCGGGTGAATTGGCAGCCATCTTAAACACTGTGGTCTCCATTGATAAATTACCGCGGTATGTATTTGACAAGATTGAAAAGAAAGGATTCGTGGTAGAGCCAATCATGATGCCGCATCGCATTACGTATGAGCGTGTAAAAGCCGTGCTGCGTGGAGATGTGGATGATCCTGTCAGACTAATGAAGTACATCAAAAGGCATAACGATACCATAAGTTGGGTGCTGCGTGACTATGAAAATTATGACCTGCGTCAATGGGGCGTAGTAGAACCGCCATTAGCGCGTGTTCTGAGCGAGCCAGCGGTACGTTATCAAGAGGCGATGGTATTCTTTCATCCGGAGGTACAACGGGCTCTGGCACGCATTGATGCCTACCTGAATACTCCAGAGATCATTGACAATTCCTTTAAGCAACGCATTCAGCGTAGCATTAGAACGGACAGTCTGATCAATCCGTATCAGAACATAAAGAAGCAATAGTTGTTTCGTATCTTTAGGCTTTAATCCAGCCATCATGAGAATTTTAGTTTTTGTCGCTTTTTTGCTGACACAATCTGTTTATGGTCAATACGAGATCCTTTCAGAACGCGATCGTGCCACCCTAAGAGATGAGATCCTTGCGGATCGATTCAACAACCTCTTACCTGAACTCATGGATCGGGCTGGGATCGATATGTGGATCCTTATTTCTAGAGAGTATAATGAAGACCCGGTTATGCGGACCATGTTGCCTGCTAAGTGGTTAAACGCTCGTAGACGCACCATATTGGTTTTTTATCGAAACGCTGCTAATGGAACTATTGATAAATTGGCCGTGGCGCGTTATAATGTGGGAGAGAACATACAGTCTGCTTGGAATAAAGAAGAGGAGCCGGATCAGTGGAAGGCTTTGGTACGCCTGATCAAAGAACGGAATCCCAAGAAGATCGGGATCAATACTTCTGATTACTTCGGAATTGCAGATGGTCTTGTCAAGACCGATTACGAGGGACTCTTGAAGGCTTTACCTCCCGAAGAAGAAGCCAAATTGGTATCCGCAGAACCTTTGGCTATTAGTTGGATAGAGACCCGCACAGAAATGGAGATGGAGCTTTACAACACCTTGGTGCAGATCACTCACGATATCATTGCAGAGGCCTTCTCACGCAAAGTGATCACTCCTGGAGTGACTACTTCTGATGATGTAGTTTGGTGGATGCGCCAAAAGGTGACCGACCTTGGGTTGGAAACTTGGTTTCATCCAACTGTGGACATACAGCGGAGTGATGAAGCGCTTAAGAGTCATATAGAGTCTTTTTCCAATGGCTATAAAGACAAAACTATTATGCCTGGAGACTTGCTACATTGTGACTTTGGAATCACCTATGTCAGTCTCAATACGGATTGTCAGCAACACGCCTACGTATTGAAAGAAGGGGAGACAGAGGTTCCCAGTTATTTGGCAGATGCTTTTAAACTTGGAAATCGATTGCAGGACATACTCACAGATAATTTCGTGACTGGTCGCAGCGGGAACGAGATCCTTTTAAAATCCTTAGGAGAGGCCAAAGCAGAAGGTTTGCGTCCATCCATCTATACACACCCTCTAGGAACATACGGCCACAGCGGTGGACCTACTATTGGCATGTGGGATTCTCAAGGAGGTGTGCCAGGAACTGGCGATTATCCGCTGTATCCTAATACCGTATATGCCATTGAACTCAATACCACAGTACGCATTGAGCCTTGGGATAAAGACATTCGCGTTATGCTTGAAGAAGCCGGATTCTACGGCCCTAATGGCTTTAGATACGTGAACCAGCGCCAAGAGGCTATCATTACCATTCCAGGCAATTAGTCTTTGATTCCGGGCTGTTTTAGGGTAAATCCTTCCGCTTCTTTTGCGGCGTCTACCATGGCTTTTACGTCTGCCAATAGGGCTTTGGCGTCATAGATGATACCGTCTTTGATGGTGTATTTTACACCACCCACACGGACCACTTCGTTGTCTTCTGTGAGTTTGATAGCTCCTGTACCGTAAAGTACTTTTAGATTCTCAAGCGGATTTTCTTCCACGATCACAAAATCAGCGAGCTTTCCAATCTGCACGGAACCTAGATCTTGATCGGCACCCAAGGCTTCTGCTCCGTTTAAGGTTGCAGAACGAATCACTTCTAAAGGATGGAATCCAGCCTCACGCAACAATTCAAGTTCTCTGATGTAAGCAAAACCGTAGAGTTGAAAGATGAATCCACTGTCTGAGCCAGCAGTAACACGACCTCCACGATTTTTGTATTCGTTGATGAAGGTCATCCAAAGGCGGTAATTCTCCTTCCAAGCAACTTCCTCTTCCGCACCCCAAAAGTGCCAATAACTTCCGTGAGAGATCTTACTGGGTTGGTAAAAACGCCAAAGGGAAGGCAAGGTGTAGTCCTCATGCCATTCGGCTCTGCGCGCACGCATCAAATCGCGACTGGCTTCATAGATATTTAAGGTTGGATCTAAAGTAAAGTCCAAAGAAAGCAATTCTTCCATAACCGCATTCCAATGCTCTGAATAAGGCTCAGCGGCTTGTTGCCAAAGTTTCCCGGCTTCTCCAAAACGGTGTTGTTCATTCTGATAGTTGTAATCTAGCGGATAGTTTTGAACCGTCCGATCATCAAAGAGTGCTTCCGGCAAGCCGTACCAGTGCTCCATGCTGGTCAATCCTGCTCTGGCGGAGTGGAGTACATTCCAACGCGCCACACTCATTTGGGCGTGATGCATAGCAGAACGCAGACCGAGCTTACGGTTTTCATCCAAGGCCGCCGTCATGATCTCGGGTTCTGCTCCAAAGAATTTAATACCGTCCGCACCGCGTTCAGCATTGGCTCTGACCCAGCGTCTTGCCAGTTCTGGAGTGCTGATCGGCACATCATCCAAAGGATTAAAACTGCTTGAAGTCTGTCCGAATCCAGTATAGGCAAATATTCTAGGGGCGATAATGCTGTTGGCCGCAGATCTCTTTTTTAAGTCTAAAGTCCAGTCAATGCCACGTCCTGAGGGTTCTCGGACTGTGGTCACCCCATGAGCCATCCACAATTTGAACACATAATCCCAATCAGCGCCTTGAGCCACACCACCGATATGTCCGTGCATATCGACAAATCCAGGCAGTAGATACATGCCTGTGGCATCTAGTTCACGCCCGCCAGCTTTGAGTTTTGGTCTGCTGGAATCTTTAATCTCCACCCCAGGATATCCCACAACTTGAATTTGGGTAATACGGTTTCCTTCTACTACAATGTCAATAGGACCTCTAGGAGGAGAACCATCGCCGTTAATAAGGGTTACACCGCGAATGATTAGTTGATCGTAAGGCCCTTCACCTTCGGTTTGGGCATAGGAAGTGAGTGTGAAGCATAAAGCCATGACAAGGCCAATGCATTTTGTGAATGATTTCATGAATGGTTGTATAGTTGCAACCAAAAAGGTACGGATTTATTTTCGGTTGATCCGGAGCAGTACTAAAGAAGCTAAAAGTCCCACAAGAGCAAAACCTCCCAGCATTAAGAATACATATCGGTATCCTTGTGCTCCCGGCCAATTGTCAATTAAATAACCCATAGCCGGGCTGGTGAAGATATCGGGAGTATATCCGATCAGTGAAATAAGACCTACTGCTGTTCCAGTGAGTAGCACAGGAACTTTACTCTCTTTAAGTGTTGCGAAGTACAGAGCGCGTGCCCCGTAAATACCTGTAGCGCATAGCAAGACTCCCATGACAAAGAAATAGGTAGCGTCAGCTTCAATGAATCCGAAGCCAAACAAAGCAGCACCAATCACGCTAAGCACAAAACTGATGGTCAACCAACCAGTAACGCGACTACGATCGGCTAAAAAACCAAAAAGCAATCCGGTAATAGGACGTAAGTAAAGTAGGGTAGCGCCAGTCTTTGCAGCATCTACCTCATTAAAAGCCATAACATCTCGCGCGTAGCGTGAGAATACATCGGTCAATTTATAGCCTACATATGCAGATAATATGATGATCATCAAAAGCCAAACTGCAGGAATTTAAAGAACCGTCCAGATATCCTGCCAACTGATCTTGCTGAGTGTGGTTTCGCCTTCCGTATCCGATTTCATAAAAAACCAAACCAAAACTCCAATTACACTGACAATGACCGTGGTGGTGTAGATCACGTATGAAAATACCGCTTGCCGCTCTGCCGGGCTGATCTCGGTAATGTCTGCGGATGAAAAAGCGGCCAAGATCCAAATACCCATGGAAGCGAAAAGCGCGCCAACTAAACCACGTCCACCGTCAAGAATACCAAAGGCACGGCCCTGACTTTGATTGCCACCCCATACACGCGTAGCCTTTATCATGGCAGCCCAAAACAGAAAGATGGTAGTGAAACCCCAATACCCAAAAAGGATCTTTAAGCCTGTTATTGAAG
>NZ_JABSPU010000052.1 GCF_013214815.1 Gilvibacter sp. | reverse complement strand
ACTCGATGCCGTTGATAAAAAGGACGCCTTACTCTATGCACCTTATCACGATTTCGCCTATGTGAGTCGCATTCTGAGGGAGGCAGCTCTGGATCCGCGGGTAGAAAAGATCAAGATTACGATCTATCGTTTAGCGGAGATCTCTCACATTGCGGGATCATTGATCAATGCCGCGAAGAACGGTAAAGAAGTTACGGTTCAGATTGAGTTGCAGGCGCGATTTGATGAAGAAGCCACCATCCGATATGCTGAACAAATGCAGCAAGAAGGCGTGCATCTCATCTTTGGAGTTACCGGGCTTAAAGTACATTGTAAGGCCTGTGTAATTGAACGCAGAAACGGAAAGAAGAGCAAGCGCTATGGCTTTATCAGTACCGGAAACTTCAACGAATCAACAGCGAAGATCTATACCGACTACACATTGTTTACGGCCAATCAGAAGATTTTAAAAGAAGTCAATAAGGTCTTTGACTTCTTGGAAGTGAACTATAAGATCAAAAAGTACAATCATCTGATCGTTTCTCCACACTATACGCGTAATGTGCTTTACAACCTTATTGAGGCAGAAATTGAGAATCACAAAAACGGTTTGCCCAGTGGAATCCGAATCAAACTCAACAATATGTCAGATTATCCGATGATCGACAAGCTTTATGAAGCAAGCCAAGCGGGCGTGTCTGTCAAGATCATCGCTCGGGGTATTTGTTGTTTGATTCCAGGGGTTGAAGGACTCAGCGAAAACATTGAAGTGATCAGTATTGTAGATAAGTTCTTAGAGCATCCGCGTGTGTTTATCTTTGAAAATCAAGGCGATGCCAAAGTCTATATCTCATCGGCAGATTTTATGACTCGTAATCTTGACCGTCGTGTTGAAATTGGATGTCCTATTTACGATCCCGAAATTAAACAGGAGATCATGGATACCTTTGCCATTAGCTGGCAGGATAACGTGAAAGCGCGCATTATTAGCGCCGCACAAGACAATGCCTATCGCGAATGTCAAGGGGAACCAGCATTACGCTCACAGTTTGAAATGTATTCGTATTACCAGAAAAAGTTCAATCAGGTATGATCGAAATAAAGAAATACGGTGCCATAGATATTGGATCTAATGCGATTCGTTTGTTGATCGCAACGGTGACCCAATTAGGAGATGGCCCAACAAATTTTAAAAAGACCTCTTTGGTTCGTGTGCCGATCAGATTGGGTGCGGACGTATTTGATCAGGGTAAAATAAGCGCTGGGAATATTGAACGTATGGTAGAGGCTATGAAGGCTTTCAAAATGCTCATGAATGTGCACAATATTGAAGCCTACAGAGCTTGTGCTACCTCGGCCATGCGTGAGGCGGCTAACGGAAACGAGGTAGCTCAGCTTATCAAGCAGGAGGCTGGAATCCATATTCATATTATTGACGGGAAGGAAGAAGCGGCAATTATCGCCTCCACAGATTTGAAAACTCTCATTGATGACGAGCGCAATTTTCTTTATGTCGACGTTGGAGGAGGGAGTACCGAGTTTACTGTCTATGGACAAGGAGAGGTACTGGCGTCTCGTTCATTCAAGTTAGGGACAGTGCGCTTGCTTAACGATCAGGTAGATGAAGCTCTCTGGGATAGCGTAAAGCGATGGATCAAGGCCAATACCTTAGAACTTGAAGATGTCTCTCTAATTGGCTCCGGAGGGAATATCAACAGTATCTACAAGGAATCAGGCATCAAAATTGGACGTCCTTTGACCTATCTCTTTTTGAGTAATCATTACAAGATCTTGCAGAAGTTCACTTATGAAGAGCGCATAGCGCGTTTGGGAATGAATGCGGATCGTGCTGACGTAATTATTCCTGCAACCCGTATTTACCTCTCTGCTATGAAATGGGCAAAGGCAGACTACATCTACGTGCCTAAGATCGGTTTGGCCGATGGAATCATTAAAACCTTGCATCAAGAGAATATGGCTAAGAATATCGAAGTCAATTAAGCTTTGATAGCCATGACCACAGACTGCTTGGTTCGGGTTATGCCTTGGTGATTGAAGGCTTTGATAGTAAAACCGCGGTCGGTGAATTGTTTTAGAAAAAACGATTTTTCATAACGCACTCTGAACAACGCCCCGTGATTTTCACTGATATAATCCGTTGGATTTTCTACCATTTCAGGCACGTCTTCTTCAACAAACCCCGTAATATATAGCAAACCTCCCTTTTTCATCAATCGTGAAAATTCATCCAAGTAGAACTGAATATCCTCAGTGACCATATGAGAAAACACAGAGTTCAAGAAGATCATATCAAAGCTATTGTCTTCAAAAGGTAGTTTCTGTAGTTTTTCAGCCTGTTTGTTATAGCGTTCGTTATAAGTGGGTAAATGCAGAAATTTATAAGCTGGGCCATAAATGCTGATCCATTTTTTACACCAATTGATTGAGAGCTCATGCGTGTCTACGCCCGTGTAGCTGTGAAAGGGCAACTTTAAATACTTGATGCCGTTGGCTATTCGGCCTTGTCCGCAACCAAAATCGAGAAAGCTCAAGGTGTCTTCAAAAGTCTTGTGTTCTTGTATGGCCTGGAGCTGATCTATCGCTTATTGCAAATAGTCCTGATTTTCACTCAATCCTTGATTCTCTCTAAAAGATGGCAGGTTGACACCTTGATACAGCTCGCGTTTGTAATACGGATTACCAAAAAGCTTGTATTTCACCTTTCTGATTAACTTCTGAATATTAGCCATGGATGGTTTCAGATTTACTTAGGTTCTTCATAAGCTCTGCTTCAAAATCCAACAAGTCTTGCCATTTTTTATCTACCGCTTCGCGTTCGCCGTACTGTCTGGCAAACTTCAAGAACATCGTATAGTGGTTGGCTTCTGAGATCATCAGTTTACGGTAAAAATCTGCTAGTTTTTCATCTTCGAGTTCCTCACTGAGTAATCTAAAGCGCTCACAGCTTCTGGCTTCAATCAGCGCAGCATAAAGCAAGCGATGCACCAATTGATCGTTTCTGCTCCCGCCTTTAGGGAAGAATTTCATGAGTTGATTCACGTAGGCATCTTTGCGCTCCCTGCCCAAATGACCTCCGCGCGCCACAATGCGGTCGTGCACCATTTTAAAATGACTCATTTCCTCTTGCGCCAATAAGGTCATTTCTGCTACAAGATCTGTGTACTCCGGATAACCAATGATCAAGGAGATGGCAGTGCTGGCAGCCTTTTGCTCGCAATAGGCATGATCTGTGAGTATCTCATCAATATTCTTTTCTACAATATTAACCCAACGTGGATCTGTTGGCAATTTGAGTCCTAGCATGATTTTTAAATTTCTAGATCAAATTCTTGGCGGAGGGTATCCATCAAGGGATTTATCTCATTGAGTTTATCATATTTCTCGCGCGGGGTATAGGCATAGCGCTTTTGAATTTCTTCATTAACTTGAATGTCTAGTTCAATGTCATAATTCTTGAGTTGCTCCCGCAGATAACCCAGTAATTCATGTGAAGCAGATTCTAATTCAACTTTGATCGTTGCATTAGGGTATTCCAAAAGCAAGCGGTTACCGTCTTTTTTAGGCACTGCCATGCTTAAGTGCGAAACCAGATTATATCGTCCTTTGCGCTCCATCTTGGCCGTAAAAGCCTTCCAATGTTCTTCCAATGCCGCTTGGGTGAATTCCTCCGTTGGTAGAACGGTATCTTCTTTGTCTTTAGCGCTTTGCGCCTGCAACTGCTGCTTTTCCTTGATGGACTTAAGCGATAGGGCAGAGACGCGTCTTCCGCTGTTGGAGTTTAGATTGATCTTAGGCTTCTCAGCAACCGCCGGAGCTGGTTCTTGCGGTGTTGGGTCTGCAATTGCTGGAGCAGTCGCTACGAGTTCTGGGTGAGTCGCCTGAGGTTCAGCAACTTCTTTTGGAGCTTCTTTAACTTTGGGCACTGCTGGCTGAGGCGCATCAATGCGCTCTTCAGGTCTCACTGTTTTGAAATGAGAAGCAGGGATTATGTAGTTAGGAGACTTTTTTTTTTCTCCATCAAAAGTGATAGAGGCCAGTTGCATCAAACAAAGTTCCACCAAAAGTCTTTGGTTTCTGCTGCTTCTAAATTGCAGATCACAAGCGTTGGCCTTTTCTATGGCTTGAATTAAGAATGCCTTGGAGCAGCGTTGGCTTTGATCCAAGTACTTGGCCTTAATTTCCGGTCCAACTTCAAGTAGATCATTGGTTTGTGGTTGTTGACCGACTAAAAGATCTCTAAAGTGAGAAGCTAAACCTGCAATGAAATGGTGTCCGTCAAATCCTTGTGAGAGTATTTGATCGTATTCAAGGAGTAATTCTGGAATATTGTTGTCTAGGACCAGATCCGTCACCTTGAAATAGGTAGTGTAATCCAAAACATTCAAATTCTCAGTAACCGCCTGTCGCGTCAAATTCTTACCAGAAAAACTCACCACACGGTCAAAAATTGATAAGGCATCTCTAAGAGCCCCATCTGCCTTTTGTGCAATGATCTGCAGTCCATCCTCATCGGCTTGAATACCTTCTGAAGCGGCTACATGCCCCAAATGCTCCTTGATATCTTTTACAGTGATTCGTTTAAAATCAAAGATCTGACATCGCGATAGGATGGTAGGGATGATCTTGTGCTTTTCAGTAGTCGCCAAAATGAAGATGGCGTGCTTGGGAGGTTCTTCCAAGGTTTTAAGGAATGCATTAAAGGCTGCCGCAGAGAGCATATGTACCTCGTCAATGATATAAACCTTGAATTTTCCAACCTGAGGTGGAATTCTGACCTGATCAATCAAACTTCTGATGTCGTCTACAGAGTTGTTAGAAGCCGCATCCAATTCAAAAATATTGAAAGCAAAGTCTTCGTCTTCTGAGGTGTTGTCATCCGCATTGATCCTCTTGGCCAAAATACGTGCACAAGTTGTTTTTCCTACGCCTCGCGGCCCAGTAAACAACAAGGCTTGAGCCAAATGATTGTTGGCAATGGCATTTTCCAAAGTATTGGTAATAGCACTTTGCCCAACAACATCCTTGAAGGTGGTGGGTCTGTACTTTCGAGCCGATACAATGAAGTGTTCCATAGAGTAACAAAGATAAAATTACCCCTAAATTATAGGGCCTCGGCGCGCTTGTAATTCTGTTTTTTTATTAACATTATTTGTCAAAAAATGTACTTTTGCAGCCAGCAGACCGCCTTATCGCTGTGAAGTAGAACTTTGTTCACTTCATGGAGGAAAGTCCGGACACCAAAGAGCGGCATAGCGGCTAACGGCCGTCACCCTAAAGTGAACTCGTTCTACTTTGGGGGAGGACAAGTGCAACAGAAAGCAAGTACAGGTAATGCTGTAGTGAAATCAGGTAAACTCTATGCGGTGAAATGCCATGTAAACCTACGTTTGAGCGCTGCTCGTGCGATGTGGGAGGGTAGGCAGTTAGAAGGGTGCAGCAATGTACACTCCAGATAAATGATAAGGACCCTGAAGTGAATTCATTCTACTTCGGGGGACAGAATCCGGCTTATAGGTCTGCTGTTTTTTTTTCAAAGAAGGAGAAGCAACTCCCGCCGTATCTTCTCAGCTCTGAAAAACCATCGAGCGCGTTTAATTCCAAGTGCTTGGGGTGTTCCACAATCAAAACGCCTTCATCATCCAATAAAGACCCGGACAAGACTTCAATGACCAGTCGCTCAAAAGCCTTTTGACCTAAATCATAAGGTGGATCTGCAAAGATGAGATCATAGGTCTCTGTGTGCTTGGCAATAAATCCAAAAACATCGCTTTTAATTGCTCGAATAGGAAATTCCAATTCCTGAGCAGTGGTCGTGATGAATTTACAGCATCCGTAATGTTGGTCTACAGCAGTTATATCTTCAGAGCCTCGGGAGGCAAACTCATAGGAGATGTTTCCGGTACCTGCAAAGAGGTCTAAAACCTTGGTTTCATAGATATTAATTCTGTTTCCCAAGATGTTGAAAAGTGATTCTTTCGCAAAGTCTGTTGTGGGTCTTACAGGCAGGTTTTTCGGCGCTCTCAGGCGTTTTCCTTTATGTGAACCAGAGATTATTCGCATGCAGCAGCCACATTTTTGAGTAAGAATGCCTCTTGAGAACCTTCTAAGATGCTAATGTCTTTTACGTAGCGATAACCTAAGGCAAAATAATCATCATCTTCACTGATATTCCCGCTTAAAACCAAAGGAATCTCTTTAGGATCTAAGCCTAATTGTTCCATCGTAAATAACAAATAATAAGCAAAGTCTTCAGCTGCGCTTATTTCAAAGGCGTTTATCAGTGACACTTTATTTCCTGTGGTCACCGCAATCATAAGACTGTTGTCTTCCAAATGCGCAGCGACCTGTGTGCTCTTTGCTGTGGTCTTGGATTCTAGTGCTGCTAAATAGACGGTAGCGCTGTGCAGAAAGGTGAAGTCTCCATAGCGATCAAAAAAGAAGTTGTTGATATTGGTGTATGGCACGTAGACATTGACCATGCCTCTAGACTTTGAAATATCGTAATCCAAATAGTCTTGAGCGAGGATCTTAGCGTTGAACTTTAAGTAATCTGCCAGGTTCTCCGGAGCAAATAGGGCTTCAGGAACGAAGGTAAAAGTAGGGTGGTGGTAAACCACTACAACTTCTTGAGTTTTATTGCTGAATCGCTCTTGAGAGAGTATTTGTTGAAGTTCAATAAGTACATCACCGGGATGCAATCCAGAAGGCAATTCATGACGGTATACCCAAGAATCGCCACTTGGATATTCCAATAAAAAAGAAAGTCCGGTCAAACTAATTTGAACGGACAGTCTTTTTATGTTTTCGGTCGGAACCTCTTTAGTTCTTTCTTGCGGGTGTGTCATAGTTCTTAGGCCAGTTACCGTTGGTGTTTACCTCGGTCATGGATCCTACGATAATGTGAGAACCGTTAATGTCTTCTACAGATACAATCTGATTTTCTTGAGCCAATAGGTCTGGATCTTGATCTGATAAAACTACATTCTTAGCAACTTTTGCTTCAAACACAGGCAATTTAAGATCTCCAGATTCTATCATTCCAGCGTCCATATCGAATTTTGCAGTAACGCCTTCGATAGGAACGTTCATCATGGTCTTGTAGCGGTCAGAATCTCTGAATAAAGAATCTCTTACACTATTATAACCAATGGTATCGATCAAAGTTTCTTCGATGTAGTAACCTTCATCGATCCCGAAAGCTCTGTTTTTCTCAACATCGTCGTAAATAGTATCTCTACGTTGGGTGATGGCGAATTCTGCAGTGTCTACAAAAGCAACTAAAGCGTTGAAGTCCTTCGCAAATACACCAGTAACTTCTTGGTGAGCTAACTGAGCAGAACGGATGTCTTTTAGATTGTCAATTACTTTAGCGTAGCGCTTCTCTTTGACTTGGTTGAATTGAATTGGTCCATAAATGGATTGAAACAACAAATACCCTAACAAACCAATGATTGCCCAAAGTACTAATTGAATTACTATTTTCATTCTTGAAGAGAGTTTTTTTGTTAAAACTAGGTCTAACGCAAATCTACAATTTTTTTTGTTTCACGAAAGTAATATCCTATAAAATTCGCGTAGTTTTAAGCCAAAGAAATCATCCGGATGCAACCTCAGGAATTTTACGAAATTCTCCGCGAAACCTTCCCACACGAACCGACGCTAAAACAGCAGAAAGCCTTGCAGTTACTCGCTTTGTATTGCTGTAATTCTGCGCCAGATGAACTCTTTTTACTGAAGGGTTATGCCGGTACCGGAAAGACTTCCATCATGGCTACTCTGGTAAGTCAGTTATGGAAGCTTAAAAAGTCAGCTTATCTCTTGGCGCCGACTGGACGTGCGGCAAAAGTATTGGGTAACTATGCTGGCAGACAGGCACATACCATCCACAGGAAAATATATACCCCAAGAAAGAAGAAGGGTGGAGGCATCACTTTTATCAAACGACCCAATAAGCATCGCAATACCATTTTCATAGTGGATGAGGCTTCCATGATTCCAGACATGCAACTCAACGCTACTTCTAATGAGCGCTCTTCACTTTTGGAGGATTTGGTTCAATATGTCTACAGCGGACACGGTTGTAGATTGATCCTGATTGGTGATACCGCACAGCTTCCTCCAGTGAAATTGGATATCAGTCCTGCCTTAGATGAAGACCTGATGGCGCGTTTTTTTGATAAAAAGGTAACGGTCTTGGAGCTCAGCGAAGTGGTTCGTCAACAAATGGACAGTGGTATTCTATACAATGCCACAGCGCTTCGCGATCGTTTGTCTCATGAGTATTATGACGATTATCGCTTCCGATTGACCGATTTCAATGACATGACCCGCCCTTTGGATGGACAAGAAGTTATGGATGCCTTAAATGACGCTTACAGCGATCAAGGAACAGAAGGGGCTATCGTGATTGTCCGCTCCAATAAGCGTGCGAACTTGTTCAATCAGCAGATTCGTCAGCGTATCCTATTTAAAGAAGGCGAGTTGGAGGCAGGAGATTTCTTGATGGTGGTGAAGAACAACTATTTTTGGCTCAAACCAGATAGTGAAGCTGGTTTTGTTGCCAATGGCGATATCATCGAGGTTTTAGAGATCCATGCGATCAATGAACTCTATGGCTTTCGCTTTGCCACAGTTACCGTACGCATGGTAGATTATCCAGATATGAAGCCCTTTGAGACGGTTTTGATCTTAGATACCTTGATGGCAGAGACTCCCTCCTTACCTTATGAGGATTCAAACAGACTTTATGAAGCTGTTCGTGAAGACTATGAAGACGAGGTATCTCACTATAAGAAGTTTTTGGCTGTAAAGAATAACAAATACTTCAATGCTATGCAGGTTAAGTTCGCCTATGCCATCACTTGCCATAAATCACAAGGAGGGCAATGGCCAACAGTTTTTATAGAACAACCCTATCTTCCTGAAGGCCCAAACAAAGGCTATTTCCGGTGGTTATACACAGCTTTAACACGTGCTAGCGATAAGGTCTTTCTGCTTGGTTTTTCCAGTGCTTTCTTTGAAGAGGACTAAGCCCCTCGATCTTATAAATTGTTGTACTTTTGATCCACTAAAAACAAGACTTTGAATACACCTTTGCGCATTATTGCTATGATCCCCGCACGATACGGAGCCTCTCGTTTCCCAGGCAAACTCATGCAAGATCTGGGAGGGAAAACCGTGATTCTTCGCACCTATGAGGCTGCGGTAGATACTGGATTGTTTCAAGACGTGTTTGTGGTTACTGATAGTGATGTGATCTTCGAGGAGATCACCAATCACGGAGGTAAGGCTATTATGAGCCAAAAAGAACACGAATGTGGGAGTGACCGCATTGCAGAGGCAGTAGCCGATATGGATGTTGATATTGTGGTCAATGTTCAAGGAGATGAGCCCTTTACAACCAAAGACGGTCTTAAGAAGGTATTGGATGTCTTTTATCAAGAGGATGCAGACAAGATCGATCTGGCCTCATTAATGACTGAGATTCAAGATTGGAAAGAGATCAGCGACCCGAACTGTGTTAAGGTAATTGTAGACAAGGACAATTTTGCGCTTTACTTTTCGCGTTCACCGATCCCTTATCCTCGTGATAAGAACACTGCGGTTAAATACTTCAAGCACAAAGGGATATACGCTTTTAGAAAGCAGGCAATTATGGATTTCTATCGATTGCCCATGCGCAAATTAGAAGCGGCGGAGAAGATCGAATGCATTCGATACTTGGAATACGGTCATAACATAAAGATGGCAGTTACCAAGGATCAAGGAGTAGAAATTGACACTCCAGAAGATCTGGCTCGTGCAAAACGCATGATCGAAAAAGTAGAACAACCAACTGTAAATGATGGTTACAGAAATTTCCCAATGGTACCTAAGGTGGTCTTTGGAAAGGGAAGTTTTGATCAGTTGGAACAAATTCTAGCTGCTGAGCGCAAGGACCGAGCTCCTTTTGTATTTATTGTGGACGATATTTTTGAAAATCAACCGAGCTTGGTAGATCGAATCACTTTAAAATTCAATGATAAGCTCATTTTTGCATCGACCATAGAAGAACCAAAGACGACTCAAGTGGATGAGATCGTCAAAAAGATTAGAACAGAATACAAGGAACTGCCTTCTGGAATTATAGGAATTGGTGGGGGATCGATTTTAGATCTTGCTAAAGCTGTGTCTATAATGTTAACCAATTCTGGAAGTGCTTCTGAATATCAGGGTTGGGACCTCGTCAAGAAAAAGGCCGTTTATCACGTAGGTATCCCTACTATTTCTGGAACTGGAGCGGAAGTTTCAAGAACCTGTGTGTTGACAGGACCCGAAAAGAAATTGGGAATCAACAGTGATTATACACCATTTGATCAGGTGATCTTAGATCCTGATCTCTGCATGGGTGTCCCAAAAAATCAATGGTTTTACACCGGTATGGACTGCTTTATTCACTGTGTTGAATCCTTGCAAGGCACCTTTTTAAATGCCTTCAGCCAGAGCTATGGTGAAAAAGCCTATGATCTCTGTGTAGAGATATTTTTAAGTGATGACTTAACTGCGGAAGAGGCCCGGGCAAAACTCATGATGGCTTCTTGGCACGGTGGGATGAGTATTGCTTACTCTCAGGTTGGTGTTGCTCATGCTTTGAGTTATGGTTTAGGCTATGTCTTAGGCACCAAACACGGAATTGGAAATTGTATTGTTTTTAATCATTTAGAAGAATTCTATCCGGACGGTGTAAAACTCTTTAAACAGATGATGGAGAAACACGATATCGATTTGCCGGTGGGTATTTGTTCTCAGCTTACCGATGCGCAAATGGAGACTATGATCGATACTGCTCTTGGTCTGGAGCCGCTTTGGGAAAACGCCCTTGGAAATAACTGGCGCGATATTGCCACTCGCGAAAAGCTTCGTGAATTATATCTAAAAATGTAAGATGGGACTCACCAAATTCATTTTTCATAAGATCATGGGGTGGAAGATCAATGGCAGCTTTGATCCTCAGGTAAAGAAATCCGTAGTGATCGTAGTGCCACATACGCATTGGCATGATTTCACTATAGGTTCTTATACACGTCGTATTTTAAAGACCAAGATCCATTGGGTAGGGAAACAAGAACTTTTTAAATGGCCCTTAGGAGCTTATTTTCGTTGGATGGGCGGTTATCCGTTGGATCGTACTTCCGGTCAGAACAAAGTAGAAGCTATTGCAGCTATCTTTAAGAAGCACGATGAATTCCGCATGGCACTCGCACCAGAAGGCACACGTAAGAAAGTAGATCAATGGAAAACAGGTTTTTATTATATCGCACAAGCTGCCGATGTGCCTGTAATTGCTGTAGCTTTTGACTATGGAACTAAAACCGTAACGATACACCCACCTTATACACTTAGCGGTGATATTGATAAAGATATGACTGCCTTAATGGCCAAATATAAAGGCGTCGTCGGGAAGAAGCCCGAATACACACAAGATTTCTAAAAATATTTTAATGGATGCGTAAAGCGTCTACAAACAGACGTCCTGTGCGGAAATTCCATATCCACATTCCAGAAGCAGCGCCTGGTTCGCAACGAGAAGTGGAGTAGGTGCCTCGGTTGTTTTGAAAACTGTAGGATAGACTCCAATCACATCGCTGTCCGTTGAAGATAGAAACTTGCTCTTTCCCTTCAAGTAAAGCAATATCGCCAGAGACTTGCGCTAGATAAGGACCGCGAACATCAAATCCAAAGCAGCCTTCAAAATCTTCAGTTATATCACCTTCTAGGTCTACCATTACCTGATCTCCACGCGAAACCACAACTTCACTCAATCTAATGGCTCCAGGAAAATTAAACTCTCGAACGCCAAAGGATATTAAATCCCAATTTCCTCTGAAGTCTTCATCGGCAGGATCGTCATAATGTCCTAGGGCAATAGAGATTCTTCTTGAACTGCGCTCTTTGTAAGCTTTGATGTAACTTGCCTTTTGATTAAAAATTACATCTGTGGCCTTTGGAGCCTCAATGTCTGCAACGTTGAAAGAAAATGATCCTTGGTTATTTCTAAACTTAAACGTGGTCAGGGTTTCGCTTTCTGCAGTAAAGGCAATCTTTTCTCCATTGATAAAGTGAATGGCGGCAGCCATTTCACCGTCGTTACCAAGGTTAATCACAATTTCTCCGTGGTTGGTTCCATCAAAAGCAGAAAATACTCCGCGATACAAACCTTGGGTACTGTTATCCAAGCTAGCTCGAGGGTCTTGAAGGTCGATGTCATCAAAGATTTCTTCATCCGTTGGATCAACGCTGATGGTAGAATCGCCAGTAGGATTAACACCGCGTTCTTCCAAGAAGGAATCCTTCTGGCAAGACCAAATGACACTGCTTAACAAAAAGCAAATCAGGAAATTACGCATGAACTTGTGTTTAACCTACTCAGCTAAGTTAAGGAATTGAATTCGTACAAACAAAATCAAAGAATTCTCTTACGACTCGCAGCAGTTGTTATTCGAGTTCATTCATATTGTGGTAGACGTTTTGTACGTCATCATCTTCCTCGATTTTTTCGAGCAATTTCTCCACATCTGCTTTTTGATCTTCCCCCAGCGTCTTGGTTACTTGAGGTATGCGTTCAAAGCCAGAAGCAATTATCTCTATTTCTTGTGATTCCAATGCGAATTGGATCGCTCCGAAGCTCTCAAAGGGCGCGTAGATCATTACCCCGTCTTCATCTTCAAAGACTTCTTCAACTCCGTGATCAATAAGTTCTAACTCCAATTCTTCCAGATCCATGCCTGTTCCGTTGATGCGGAAATTGCAGGTATGATCAAACATAAAGACCACAGATCCTGAAGTTCCAAGACTTCCATCACACTTATTGAAATAGGATCGGATATTGGCTACTGTTCTCGTGTTATTGTCTGTAGCAGTTTCTACCAAAATAGCAATACCGTGTGGGGCATAGCCTTCAAAGAGTACTTCTTTATAGTCGCCTTGAGACTTATCTGAGGCGCGTTTAATGGCGCGTTCAATATTATCCTTAGGCATATTGACAGCCTTGGCATTCTGAATTACTGCGCGCAGTTTTGAATTGGCATCGGGATCTGGACCACCTTCCTTAACGGCCATTACGATATCCTTTCCAATTCGTGTAAAGGCTTTGGACATTGCAGCCCAGCGCTTCATTTTACGTGCTTTTCTAAATTCAAATGCTCTTCCCATAGATAAAAATTGATTCGATCCACAAATTTAACAAAATGCAGATGTTGTTCCCTAGAATATTGGAAAACTTCCAAAGGCTTTAAAAACACTAGGGAAAATTCCTGGTTTTTCTTTTTGTTGATAAGTTACTTCGGAGTTTTTAAAGGCTTGTTTTATATTGAAGTGCTAACAATTAAAATTCATGGACAGTTTTTACTCTCAAGGCCCAAAGAATGTTCCGGAGGGCTATACCAATCCAACGCAATTATTTAAAAAACATGTGATCCTTTCCATTTTAGGCTTATTGTTTTTTATTGGATTGTATTTTGTTTTGACTTTTTGGTTTGGACGTTTGGCCTATTATTCCTTTATGAATGGGGATGATCTTTGGTCCTATGTTTTGGCTGGAGGTTATGCGTTCATTTGTCTGTTTTTGATCAAGTCGCTGTTCTTTCTGAACAAGAAGGTTGAAAACCCTATGCAGCGCTTTGTCACCCAAGAGGAGGAGCCTATCCTGTTTGATTATATCTACAAACTTGCCGATGAGGCCAAAGCCCCAAGACCTCATAAAGTATTCTTGACCCACAGAGTAAACGCCAGCGTTTCTTACGACCTCTCTTTCATTAACTTGATCATCCCTTCTAAGAAGAATCTAGAAATTGGTTTAGGGCTAACTAATGTTTTGAGTTTGGGAGAGTTCAAAGCCGTATTGGCCCATGAATTTGGACATTTTGCCCAGCGCTCCATGCTTTTAGGACGTTATGTTTATGTGGCACAGCAAATCGCGGCGCGAATTGTGGGTAAGCGTGATGCCTTTGATAAGTTCTTAGGAATGATCTCATCCATAGACATTCGCGTAGCTTGGATCGGGTAGATCCTTTCCATATTGGTCTGGGCGGTGCGTTCGTTGATAGAGACCTGCTTCAGCGCAGTGGTTATTGCGGAGCGTGCCTTGTCTCGGGAAATGGAATTTCAAGCAGATCTGGTTGCGGTTTCCCTTACAGGGAGTGATGCTCTGATCCACGCCTTGCACCGCTTACAAGTAGCTGATGAAGCATTCAACAGCGCCATGAGTTTTGTCAATGTGCAGTTGGCGCAGTCCAAGACCATGAACAATATGTATACGGTGCAAAGCCAGTACATTAAAAATATGAAGCAAGTTCTGGATGACCCGCTTTTCGGAGAATCTCCAGCAATGGATACCCTAGATCCGGCAAACCACCGCGTGTTTAGCTCTCGCGCCTACAATCCGCCACAAATGTGGTATACGCACCCTGTGGATAAAGATCGTAAAGACAACGCCAAGCGGTCGTATTTGGCCTCAGACATTGACAATAGAAAGGCTGAAGTTCTTTTTAGCAATGCGGCGGCTTTGGAAGAAGAGATGACCAAACGTCTCATTGCAACCTCAAATGCCAAAGACCTAGAAATGCCCACAGAAGCAGAGACTTTAGAGGCTTATCAAAAAGAGTACTTTGACTGGACGTTCTTGGACCCTAAATACGCCTGCAATTTCATGAATCGATACGCTTTTCTCAATTTCGATTCTGTAGATGAAATTTACGAAGCTGAGGGAGCTGCCCTTGATCTTGAGCGCATCAAAAGCCAGTTGTACTCAGATACCTTGAAGCAACAACTGGATCAATATCAAGAGCTACAAGAAGAAATTCAAGCACTTGAAATCTCTAAACACCAAGTCATCACTATTGAAAAAAGAGCGATTTGGCACCGCGGAGAACAGATCAAGCGCAAGGATATAGATGATGTTTTAAAGAGTGTTCATCAAGAGAAAGAGGCCATTATTGACTCCCTGCGGACTCACGATAAGAACTGCAGACGCTATGCGTATCAGATGGCCCAACAATTAGGCGGCAATTGGGATCAGAATTTGAAATCCTTAGCTCATTTGATCCATTATGCAGAGCACGCTGTCGCAGATCTAAACGATGCCGAGCGGAAATTCAACAATACCGTAAGCGTTGCTATAGCGGACGGGCGTGTCTCTAGTGAGGAATTTTCTCAAATTCATATAGCTGCCAACGATTATTATAAATGTTTTAAAGCGGCTTATCACGACAGCACCAAAATTGAGTTAGAGCCTGCCATTATTCAAGCCATGAAGGCTGACAGTTATGAGGTGCTTTATGAAGAGTTTAAATTGGGCTTTCCCGATCGTGAAAACATGGCTCGTTGGATCAACGCTGCCGCTGGTTGGGCTGCAGGGGCTCGTCAAAACTTGCAGCTCTTGCGCAATATGGCCTTGGAGCGTTTGTTGGATGTAGAAGATATGATCGCGGATGCTTATTGGAATAAAAAGAGTTTGCCAACGGCGTCGTTAGCCAATAAAATGATACCTGAGTACAAGGTACTACTAACCCCAGGGAAAGAGCGTAAGATTCAGCGCAAACTTAAGTTGTGGGATCGTTTTATGTTGGGCGAAGGACTTTTTGGAGCTGCATCAAAATTTGCAGCCTCTGTGGTTTTGATTGGAGGGGCTTTGTTTTTAGGGAGTTCCACTACAGGGACAGATCTTCTAGTATGCAATGGTTTGGGTATTCCTGTTACTGTAACCACAACAGGTCAGGAAATAACTATTGGCGCACACACTTATGAATCTTTGGATGTAAGTTATAATACGGATTATCAGTTGATCACAACAGACCCGCGGGGCAACCAAATAGAGACTTATACCGCTCAAATTGGAGCGCCCGGTCGCGGCTACGTTTATAATGTGGCAGGAGCTGCCTTGTTTGTGAAATACGCTGTGTTTTACGGTTATGATGGGGACGCTGCGCCCGATTATCTGGGCAGTCCACGTTTGATAGACACCAAAGTGGATTATCTATTACAGGAGCCACCAAACTCTATTGAACTTTCCAGTAGTAGCAGCAGAGGAGCGCGTAAATCGGCATTGACCGCTTAAAGCGACATAGACGCTTATGATCTGGTAAACCAAATTGAAGATTCGTTGCAATTGAAGGATTTGATCTTTGCCCATGCACAGTGGGAGAATCCGGCAGATGCGCAATTGGTGAACTGGCTCAATATGAGTACGCGCTATGAGGATGCCGACACTATGTTGTATGCTCGTATGGATAATTAGGGTGAGGATGTGCCAACACTTCGCGCCATGATGATTCAATCTGATGAAACCGAGCAAATTGCTTTCTGTGAAGAGATCAGTCGCAAGTTTGAGAAAGATCCTCAAAACCCTGATTATCTGTATATGAATATCCGCTGCATGGAAGATGAGGCTGTCAAAAATGTGCAGTATACCGCTGCATATACCGCAGTTCCAGATCATCCTTGGTTGGGATATGCTTCGGGTTATGTTTACGGTCAAAATGAGCGCTGGGAAGAAGCCTTAATGGCCTTTGAAACCGCTGCAGCGGAAGATGCCTTGGCGACTTTGATCGCAGAGGATGCCACCCGCATTTTGCGTTTGTTGGATTTGCGCTCCAGTTTTAACACCTATGAATTTAGAACGTACAGCAGTTCCGACCTTGAATTTTATGGCGGACTAGAAAGTGGCGATGTAGACGGTGAGCGAGCTAATCCTAACTATGCTTATCACTTGATTCATATTGGAGACCTTGAAGGTGCTTTCGCTATGGCTAATCCGCTTTTCAAACCTTATTTGCTCAGACAAATCGCTGCTTCAGATGGGGCTACTCCGGCAATGATCTCAGAAGCTATGGCCGTTGATTCAGAAATTGGACTCAATGGTGATACTGTTTGGAGTGCCATTGGACTCGCTATTAACAATGGAGATGCCTATCAGGAGTTTTTGCCTTATGTAGAACAAGTTGGAGTGGATCCCGCAGACCTAGAGCTCTTTATTGATGCCCTTAAGGCAGAGGATATGGCGGCAATGGAAGCCAATATCAAGCTAAGGGAGATCTATCAAAAGGGATACTTCTACTCACTAGCTTGTATGGTTTTGAAAGATAAGACGCCCTTGGCTTGGAGAAAACGTGCCAATGCACTGCTATTCCCATCGGAACGTCAATATATCAGCACTACGCCTTAAGCGCGTTGATTGTTTGCGCCAGTTGAATGTCGTAATCGGTGATTCCACCGGCATCGTGAGTTTGTAGCGAGATGTTGATTCGGTTGTAGACATTGTCCCAATTGGGGTGGTGATTGAGCGCTTCTGCCTCAAAGGCAATACGAGTCATCAGGCTAAAAGCGGCCTTGAAATCTGCACATACGATCTCCGTTTTGATAAATCCGTCTTCAAAACGCCAATCGGGTAATTCTTGAAGTGCCTGTTGAATTTGATCGTCTGATAGTTTCATCGCGTTTGTTTTAGTGTTTCTTAGTACTGAAGATACTGATTTGTTCATTCAATACGACTTGATTGACCAAGTTTGCAACTGAGTTTCTGTACTCGGCGGGTAATAAGTTGTATTTGGGTAGCAAGGCATAGTACTCATCATCATTGGAGCTGTAATTGTAAGCAAAGATCATTTCTGTCAAGCCTAGTTTTTGGGATAGCTCTAAAAACAGATCGCTGTGATGAATTAGATCTGTACTACTCAAATGAAAGATACCCGATAGTTTTCTGTTGATGATATAATGCAGCTGCCGGGCAACCTCTTGTTCGGTATTGACGCTGATGATCTGGTTGGGATTCACCTCAAAATGCGCCTTGTGCTGGTGGGCCGCTCTGAGTTGTTTGATCAAGGGCGCATTGGTTCCCAATACCAAAGGCAATCTCAGAATACTGTAAAGGGGAGCCGGTAGATCGCCACAAATACGTTCCATTTGCGTCAGGTGTTTGCCGTATGCCGATTGCGGTAAAGGTTTGTCGTTCTCATAGCTCGCATGCGAGTTTACCGCATCAAATACAGCAACACTAGAGAAGAAGATCAGTCGGGCCTTTTCAGCACGACAATACTCAACGATCACTTTTAAGGCTTGTTGTTGTTCTGGATAGGGTCCATCTAAGGCATAGATGATCTCCGTAGGAAGCAATTCCCGTAAAAGGGCTGCAATAGAATCACTCTCAAGATCAAACCGATGCATGACTTGATTGTTCTCATACTGATCTGCTGAAAAATAAGTGCCGTGTAAGTCGAGATAGGGGGTGAGTTCTTTATACGAGATCCGCCCTAAATAACCGCTGGCTCCTAGAATCAGTATTCTTCGCACTTATCCTTTATAAAACGGGAGTTTAACCACCGTCGCGGGAACGGCGTTCTTTCTGATCTGGATGTTGATTTTGCTTCCTGGGTCAGCCATAACAGCCGGCACATAACCCATTCCTAATCCTTTTTTCAAAGAAGGGGACATGGTTCCGCTGGTGACTTCACCAATCTTGTTTCCATTGCCATCAACAATATCGTAGCCTTGACGTGGAATTCCGCGATCATCCAATTCAAAACCTACCAATTTGCGCTCTGGTGTGCGCTCTTTTTGATCTTTTAGGGCTTCGCTGTTGATGAAATCTTTGGTGAACTTAGTGATCCAACCGAGTCCTGCCTCAATAGGTGAGGTGGTATCATCAATATCGTTTCCGTAAAGGCAATAGCCCATTTCCAAACGCAAGGTATCGCGAGCCGCAAGTCCTACAGGCTTTATACCAAAATCTGCTCCGGCTTCTAAAACTCTATCCCAAACTTGTTTGACTTCACTGTTCTTGCAGTAGATCTCAAAACCACCACTCCCAGTATAACCTGTAGCAGAGATAATGGTGTGCTCAATTCCAGCAAAATCTCCAACTACAAAATTGTAGAATTTGATCGCGCTTAAATCCACACTGCTCAAAGACTGCATGGCTTCAACGGCTTTTGGACCTTGAATTGCAAGCAGGGAATAATCTTCACTGATATCGCGCAATTGCGCTCCCATGCTGTTGTGCTTGTTGATCCAATCCCAATCCTTTTGAATATTAGAGGCATTGACTACCAATAGGTATTCTTCCTCTTTTACTCGATAAACGATGAGATCATCCACAATACCGCCTGTTTCGTTCGGGAAACAACTGTACTGTGCTTTACCTACGGTAAGTTTGGAGGCATCGTTTGAGCATACTTTTTGGATCAGATCCAAAGCATTTGGCCCGCTAACCAAAAACTCACCCATATGTGAAACGTCAAAAACGCCCACGGCGTTACGAACAGTTTCATGTTCAATGTTTACGCCCTCATAGGATACAGGCATATTGTAACCGGCAAAAGGAACCATTTTTGCTCCTAAGGCCATATGAGTTTCAGATAGTGCGGTATTTTTCAAAACGATATCGGTTTTAGTAAGTTCAGATTGATTATGGCTTCTGCTTTAAAACTCAAAACGAAGCTGAGCAAATTTAAGTATTATTCCCCCAGTTTTAGAGGCAATAGGAGTAGAATTTATTAAAAATAAATCCATCAGCAGTCTGCTAGAAAGCCCTACCTTTAAGGCTACAATACAAATACCCAGACACCGCATGAATATTTTCTCCGCAGAACAATTCTACCAAGCAGATGCCATCACCATTCAAAAGCAAGAACTCGGCCCGACCGACCTTATG
>NZ_JABSPU010000051.1 GCF_013214815.1 Gilvibacter sp. | reverse complement strand
CAACCCATTCTCCTGCATGTCCCGTAGTAACGCGCTTAATGGTTTGCGCAGGTGGCGTGAAATCTTTCATGCGCTCACTAGGCAACAATCGTGGATTGGCAGAATAGGTTCCAGTGACCATAATACCATCCGTCCCGTGAAAAATACTTCCTCCACCGGTATCGCCTGGAAGTTCCCCGTCTCCGAGTTCTGGTGGAAGGTCTGGCATGATTCCACCATCGTACCAGTTCAAACCAATATCGCCGTGCTTCTCCGTCTTAAATCGCAAACGCACTACAGATGAAGGCGGACAGGCCGCCGGATAATCAGCTTCTACAAAATCATCGATCCAAACCGTGGTGCAACTGGCTTCGGCCTCATATGGGAATTTCAAATCCAGGGTCTTGAAAGGCGTCTCCATAATATGGCAACCCATATCACCCATGGCTCCGGTTCCGAAATCCCAGAATCCGCGCCATTTAAAAGGATGATAACCTTCATTGTATGGACGCATGGCTGCAGGCCCTAACCACAGATCCCAATCAAAGGTGTTGGGAATGGCTTGCGGCTCTGAAAAACGCTTAAACCCTTGCGGCCAAACCGGTCTGTTGGTCCAACAATCTACTTTTTGAACCTCACCGATGAGTCCGGCGTCAATCATCTCTTGTGCTAGACGGATACCGTCTCCAGACGCCCCTTGATTTCCCATTTGGGTTACAATTCCTTGCGTCGCAGCAACTTCTGCCATCATGCGAGCCTCACGAATATTGTGAGTCAAAGGCTTCTCCACATAAGCGTGCTTTTTGGCCTTCATAAAAGGTATGGAAATACAGGCGTGCGTATGGTCTGGCGTTCCCACCATAAATCCATCGATCTCGCTTAAGTGGTTATCATATACTTTGCGGTAATCTCTATAGCGCTTCGCATTGGGATGCGCCTTGTAGCTTGCATCTGCTCGCAGATCATCCACATCACAGAGCGCGACAAACTTTACCTTGCCCGTTTCTGCAAGTTCGCGCACCACGCCTCCACCGCGACCACCTACTCCAATACCTGCTAGATATAAAGTATCACTAGGAGGCACATGAGTTTTGCCCAAAACAAAGCTGGGTACTATGGTGAATGCTGCAGATGCAGCAGCGGTCTTCTTGATAAAGCTACGGCGTTTCATAGGGTTGGAATTAGTGTTTGACTAAAGGTATAAATTCCAAATGGTTTCTCTAAATTGGAATTCAATTTGATTTCTATGAATACCCTAAGAGCATCCCGTGAACATCTGAACCATTTAACTCCATTATTTAATGGGTACCGCGTCTTTTACAAACAAGAATCGAACCCAGCTGCCGCTAAGGCGTTTTTACAAGAGCGTTTTGAAAAACAAGACAGCGTGATCTTCTTGGCCCAAGATGAGAATGGTAATGCTTTGGGCTTTACTCAGCTCTATCCCAGCTTTAGTTCTGTAGCTATGAAGCGGGTTTATATTTTAAACGATTTGTTTGTCACCCCAGAAGCTCGTGGCCAGCAAGTAGGTACGGCCCTTTTAGAACAGGCTAAATCCTTTGCTCAAGAGCAAGGTGCAAGAGGCTTGGTCTTGGAGACTGGAGCAGACAATCCGGCTCAAAAACTCTACGAAAAAAACGGTTGGACCCAAGACCCAGCACTCCACTATTACTGGGAGGTTTAATGCGGGGATTGTTGTACTTTTACCCCAAATTATTCACGCTATGGATCATTTGACTCGATTGGAAGAATTACTGGACCAAGCCAATATGGACATTAAGAATGGTCAGTATGAGGCTGCTTCTAATAAATTGGAGAAGATCATTGATATCGATCCAGATTTTGGGAAGGCCTATAACCATCTCGGATATCTATATGAGGTTAAATTCAAGGATTACGAGAAAGGTGAAACCTTATACAAGCTCGCCTTAGAAAAGAGTCCGATGTATCCCAGCGTCTACTACAATTACGCTGTTTGCTTGTCTACCCTTGGAAAATTTGATGATCTCAAAGAACTCTTGGATACTGCGATGAACATTCCAGGGATCACTAAAGCGACTATATATAATGAGTATGGAATCATGTATGAGCAGCAAGGAGAGATCACTAAGGCAATTGATCATTATAAGATGGCCGCGCAGTTGACCCTTTCCAACGATGTACTGAATCGCACCAAGAATTCCATTGAACGTTGTAAAATGAAGCTCGATCTCTAAATGATGCGCATAGATATCATAACCGTTTTACCAGAACTTATAAAGAGTCCTTTTGAAGCCTCGATCTTAAAGAGAGCTACAGAAAAAGGCTTGGTAGAGGTTCATTTTCACAATTTGCGAGACTACGCTACTAATAAGTACCGTCAAATAGACGACTACCAATTTGGTGGTGGCGCAGGTATGGTGATGATGATAGAACCCATTGATAAGTGTATTTCTAAGCTCAAAGCTGAACGCGATTATGACGAGATCATTTATTTGACTCCCGACGGAGAAACGCTCAACCAAGGTATCGCTAATGCGCTTTCTTTAAAAAAGAACCTCATGATGCTTTGTGGTCATTATAAAGGCGTGGATCAACGCGTGCGAGATCAATTCATTACTAAGGAGATCTCCATTGGGGATTATGTTTTAAGCGGAGGAGAACTGGGAGCTGCCGTGCTCAGTGATGCCATCATACGATTGTTGCCAGGTGTGTTAAACGATGAGACCAGCGCCTTGACAGATTCTTTTCAAGACGACCTATTGGCTCCGCCCGTGTATACACGGCCTGCAGACTATAAAGGCTTAAAAGTACCTGAGATCTTACTCAGTGGTCATACTCAAAAGATCGAACAGTGGCGCGAACAGCAAGCCCATGAGCGAACAGCAGACCGCAGACCGGATCTTTTATCTTCTGATTCCGACGAAAATTAAGTCAGAATAAATTGCATCAAAAAATAAAATCCTTATTTTTGCAGCCGATTTCGGCCCAACCTCTGACGAGAAACGTGAATGTTGTTCTGAACTAATGATTTAGATAATCAATATGGAATCTTTAATCAAATTTGTACAAGACGAGTTCGTAACAAGAAAGGAATTCCCAGAATTCAGCGCAGGAGACACGATCACTGCATACTACGAAATTCGTGAAGGTGAAAAAACACGTACCCAGTTTTTTAAAGGCGTTGTAATTCAACTAAAAGGTACAGGGACTTCTCAGACCTTTACCATTAGAAAAATGTCTGGAACTGTTGGTGTAGAAAGAATTTTTCCAGTGAACATGCCTGCACTTCAGAAAATTGAAGTGAACCGTAGAGGTAGCGTACGCAGAAAGCGTATTTACTACTTCCGTGAGCTTACAGGTAAGAAAGCACGTATCAAGGAAAGAAGAATGTAAGGCTTACCAGCCAATCCATTTCAAGGGCGACTCCAAAAGGGTCGCCCTTCTTTATTAACAAAAGTTAATAAGTGCAGTTCGTAAACTGTTGATATAAAGAACTCTAAATTTCTTGGATTTTAAAATTGGGTCTCTATATTTGATTCAAGAAATTACAAAACAGGATAGCTAACACTAAACTAAAAAGTAATTTCCAGTAAAGTAACGTTCTTTATATAGCGGTGAAAGATTTGTTTGAAGCACACCCCCTAGCAATAGGGTTGTCACATGACAAATACTCTGGCAACAGAAGAAATTGTTTCAAGTACGTCCAGTGGCAACGCTGGCAATCGAACGGGTGGACTAACCGGCAACGGTGAAAGACTCAGGAGACAGGAACTCGGCAACGGGAACCCGACTTGCAAACAAAACCTGGAAACAGGAAGTGTTTAGAATCTAAGATCCGACTGGATACGGCTCCTAGCAAGGAAAACCTCTCGAGGAAAGAATTGAAGCGACCCGTATTCGATGAAGCCGAGCACGGGAGTAGTTTATTAAT
Source organism: Gilvibacter sp. (assembly GCF_013214815.1). Taxonomy (GTDB): domain Bacteria; phylum Bacteroidota; class Bacteroidia; order Flavobacteriales; family Flavobacteriaceae; genus Gilvibacter. The sequence continues at coordinate 16,575 of NZ_JABSPU010000051.1, read as the reverse complement.
AGAATTGCTTAAAGACCCGCAAGGTAAAACCGGTAACGCCGAGCTTCATTAAAAAGCCATATCATAGTACTTCGTGCACTGATATGGCTTTTGTTTTTTCTACACGCTTGGGAATTTCACAATTTTGACCCCTTAATTTTATCAAATTGACAAAATTTATAAACCTCAGTGTTTAAGGGATATAGCGGTGTTTCTGCCCTGCTCGATTTTTGTATATTTGCAATCCGAATAAACGAAACGATCTAAACATTACTGCAGTAACGATTATGACTGACACGCCTAAAATTATTTACACGAAAACTGATGAGGCTCCAGCCTTAGCCACCTATTCCCTACTCCCAATCATTCAAGCCTTTGCAGGACCTGCAGGACTAAGCCTTGAAACCAGAGACATCTCTCTAGCCGGAAGAATCTTGGCAACGTTCCCAGATTACCTTAAGGAAGACCAGCGCATCTCCGATGCATTGGCAGAATTGGGTGAATTGGTTAAAAAGCCAGAAGCCAATATCATCAAGCTTCCAAATATTTCAGCCTCTGTACCTCAATTGAAGGCTGCCATTAAAGAATTACAGACTAAAGGTTACGCCCTTCCAAATTATCCGGAAGAGCCTCAGAACGAGGAAGAAAGCAACCTCAAAGCACGTTATGACAAGATCAAGGGAAGTGCTGTAAACCCGGTACTTCGTGAAGGGAACTCAGACAGACGAGCTCCTAAGGCAGTAAAGAACTTTGCTAAGAAGAATCCACACCGTATGGGCGCTTGGAGTTCAGATTCTCGCACGCATGTTGCAACTATGAGCGCTGGTGACTTTAGAAACAATGAGCAATCTGTCACTATTGATCAAGCCGGTTCCTTAGATATCGTTTTAGAAACTGCTACAGGAACTTCTCAAACTTTAAAATCTGGAGTGCCCGTTCAAGCTGGGGAGATCGTTGACGCAACAGTAATGGAAAAGCAAGCCTTGTTGGAGTTTTTGAATCGTGAGATCAAAGCTGCGAAGGATGATGATATTTTGCTTTCCTTGCATATGAAAGCCACCATGATGAAGGTTTCTGACCCGATCATTTTTGGACATGCCGTTCGCGTTTATTTTGCAGACTTGTTTGAAAAGCATACAGATGCTCTAGAAGCTGTTGGTTTTGAAGAGAACAACGGTTTTGGGGATCTGATTGCCAAATTGGACAAGCTGCCAACAGATCAGAAAGCGGCAGTAGAGGCTACTATTGCCCAGTGTATGGAAAATGGGGCTTCATTGTCTATGGTGAACTCAGACAAAGGAATCACGAACCTGCACGTTCCTAGTGATGTAATTATTGATGCATCTATGCCAGCCATGATCAGAAACTCTGGTCAGCTCTGGGACAAGATCGGAGATACTCAAGACACTAAGGCTATTATCCCAGACAGCAGTTATGCGGGATTGTACCAGTCAACGATTGATTTCTGTAAAGCCAATGGTGCTTTTGACCCTACAACCATGGGAACTGTTCCTAACGTAGGTTTGATGGCTCAAAAGGCTGAAGAGTATGGTTCTCACGACAAGACTTTTGAGATCAAAGAAGCCGGAACTGTAAAAGCTATTGATCAAAACGGAAACGTGCTTACCGAGCATGCAGTGAATCCAGGAGACATCTGGCGCATGTGTATGGTAAAAGATGCTCCTGTAAAGGATTGGGTAAAACTAGCTGTTACCCGTGCTAAGGCTACAGGAGTTCCCGCCGTATTCTGGTTAGATGAAACTCGTGCCCACGACGCCCAATTGATCCAAAAAGTAAAGACTTACCTGCAAGATCACGATACTTCTGGTCTTCAAATTGAGATCCTTGACGTGATGAAGGCAACCCAGTTTACCTTGGAACGTGTAAAAGCCGGCCAAGATACTATCTCAGTTACCGGAAACGTTTTGCGTGATTATTTAACGGACCTCTTCCCTATTCTGGAATTGGGAACCAGTGCTAAAATGCTCTCCATTGTTCCTTTGATGAATGGTGGTGGACTTTTTGAAACTGGCGCCGGTGGATCGGCACCTAAGCACGTACAACAGTTTAATGAAGAAGGACACCTGCGTTGGGATTCTCTTGGAGAGTTCTTGGCTTTAGCGGTTTCTATGGAGCATTTAGGAAACACCTACAACAACCCAAGAGCTTTGTTGATGGGAGCAACCTTAGACGATGCGACTGAAAAGCTTTTGGCCAACAAGAAAGGACCTTCTCGTAAAGTCAATGAGATTGATAACCGCGGAAGTCATTTCTACTTGGCTATGTATTGGGCAGAAGCGCTTAGTCTTCAAGATAAAGATGCGGAGTTGAAAGAGAAATTCACGGGTATTTACAACGCCATGTCTGCGGCAGAAGACCAAATCATGGATGAACTCAACGCCGCTCAAGGCAGTGCTGTAGATATCGACGGATATTACTTCCCGGATGAAGCTCTAGCGAGTGCTCAAATGAGACCAAGCGCAACGCTTAACAACATACTGGCCAGCATTTAATAGAAATGCTAAAGTTTACTTAAGCCTCGCATCGTGCGGGGCTTTTTTGTTAACTTTATTAAAAAGTTCAAATTGAAAAAACTACTACTGCTTTTGTTGCTATTCCCCGCAATCGCGTTAGGGCAACAAAAATACACCCTCAGTGGTACGGTTCTGGAACAAGCCTCTGGCGAAAGCCTCATTGGAGTGAGTATTTTGATTCCAGAATTAAGCACCGGTACTACCACCAACGAATACGGCTTTTATTCCATCACTGTTCCAGAAGGTACTTATGAAGTGACTGTAAGTTACCTAGGATTCTCAGACATTACAGAAACAATTGACCTAAGCAGTAACCTGCGTAAGGACTATCGTCTCGAAGAGAATTTGGAGAGCTTGGAAGAAGTGGTGATCACTGCCGATAACGATCGTTTGGATGTGCGCAAGCCGCAAATGAGTGTCAATACGGTAAAGGTGGCTACTATTAAAAGCATTCCTGCAGTTTTGGGTGAGGCTGATGTGATCCGCTCGATCTTGTTATTACCCGGAGTGACCAATGCAGGAGAAGCAGCCTCTGGTTTCAATGTACGTGGAGGCGCAGTAGATCAGAACTTGATCTTGCTGGATGAAGCAACGATCTTCAACTCTTCTCACCTCTTTGGATTCTTTTCGGTCTTTAATCCGGATGCCATCAAAGACGTAAAGCTCTATAAAGGAGGTATTCCCGCCCGATACGGCGGCCGTGTCTCATCGGTATTAGAGATCTTTCAAAAAGAAGGTAATAGCCAAGAATTTAAGGCCAACGGAGGTATTGGAGCGGTTACGAGCCGATTGCTTTTAGAAGGTCCTTTGGAAAAGGATAGAGGAGCATTTCTCTTCGGAGGACGTGGGTCTTATGCTCATTTATTTTTGCCGCTTTTTGATATAGAGAACCGCGCGTATTTCTATGACGTAAACACCAAACTCAACTACCGCATCAACGAACGCAACAACGTTTTTCTATCGGGTTATTTTGGACGTGACCTCTTTAGTGTAAACGAAAGCTTTGTAAACACTTATGGAAACGCAGTGGTGAACTTTAGATGGAACCATATCTTTTCAGACAAGCTATTTTCTAATCTATCGTTGATCTATTCGGATTACTTCTACGGATTGGAGCTAGATTTTGTTGGCTTCGAGTGGGATTCTGGGATACAGAACTTCAACGTTAAGTACGACCTCAAGCATTATCTAAACGATAAATTTCAACTTAACTACGGATTGAACAATATCTACTATGTATTCAATCCTGGAAAGATCAAACCCAACAATCCAGACTCTGGTATTGTGGAGGATCAACTGATAAAAAAGTACGCCAACGAATTTGCAGCCTATATAGATGTTGAACACGATATCACTGATCGACTCAGTATGCAATACGGCTTGCGTTTAAGTCATTTTATTCGCTTTGGACAAGATGAGATCAACGTCTATGCAGACAACAACCCCGTAGAGTTTGATCCCTTCCTTTTGGTCTACAGAGAGGCAGAACCTATTGAAACAGTAGCTTCATCGCGCAGCGACCAATTGGCCAGCTTCACGAATTTTGAACCTCGTGTTTCCATGGCTTATGTCTTTGATGACAATACTTCAATCAAAGCCAGTTATACGCGACTTGCCCAGTACTTACATTTATTGTCCAATACCAGTTCCCCAACACCATTGGATGTTTGGACGCCATCTGGGCCGTTTGTGGAGCCGCAGTTGTTGGACCAATACGCCATCGGATTTTTTAAAAACATAAAAGACGGAGACTACTCCTTAGAAATCGAAGGTTTTTACAAGGACATTCAAAACCGCATTGATTATATAGACGGAGCAGAACTCATTGCCAATGATGCTATTGAGCAAGTGATCCTCAACGGAGAAGCCAGAGCCTACGGAGCCGAACTGCTCTTTAGAAAGAACGAAGGTAAGCTCACTGGATGGCTGGCTTATACTTGGTCTAAATCAGAACAACGCACGCCGCCGAGAAACGAGAACGAGATCGGGATCAATTCTGGTGAATGGTACGCCACTCCTTATGACAAAAGACACGATATTTCGCTTTACGCCAATTACGAGCTCAATGACAAATGGAGTTTCAATACCAATTTCATTTATCAAACTGGACAACCGACCAACTACCCTATTGGACAGTTTGAGTTCCAAGGTTTGGTCATTCCGTATTACGGTTTGAGAAACCAAGAACGCTTGCCAGACTTTCACCGTATTGACGTTTCTGCCACTTTAAAACCTAAGCAAAAAGCAGGGCGAAAATGGCAAGGAGAATGGGTTTTTAGCATTTACAACCTTTATAACAGAAGAAACGCAGCAGCCATTAATTTTAGACGTAATCAAGACACAGGAGTCAATGAAGCTGTGCGGACCTCCATATTTGGAATCATCCCAGCGGTAACCTATAACTTCAAATTTTAATGTCAAGCACACTGCACATAAAAGTTTTTCGTATGAGGCTCTTTGCAGTTTGTGCCCTAGTCTTCAGTTTGTGGAGCTGTGAGGACGTCATTGAAGTTGACACACCTTCTGAAGATCCTCGCCTGATCGTGGATGCCTTAATACGTGTGGATACCACGACGGCTTTTACCAACGTCAGAATTCAAGTGAGTCAAACCAATGGTTTTTTTGAAAGTATTCCGCCTGTTGATCTCCAGCAGATCACACTTACGGGTTTAGATGGTGGATTGAGTGCCATCCTCTTGGAAACCGCTCCTGGAGTTTATGAGAAGGAAATAACGACGGCTGCCCTGAGCAGCGGTGAGGAGATCTTTTTACAGATCGATTTTGAAAACGAATTCTACGTGGCCTATGCGACCTATGTTCCTGCACCGCAAATTGATGAACTCACACAAGGAGACGGTTTTCTCTTTGATGAGGACGATACCGAGGTGGTGCTGCGCTTTACAGATATTCCAGATCAAGACAATTACTATGTTTTTGACTTTGGTTTTGGAAACTTTTTAGCCTCAGAAGACACTTTTTATCAAGATCAGGAGTTTATTTTTTCCTACTTCTATGACGATGAAGTTGAGCCTGGAGATGAATTGACTATAAGTATTTTGGGTGCTGATGCCCCTTTTTACAATTATATGAATCAGTTGGTAGAGCAAAGTGAAGATGATTTAAATCCTTTTCAAACCCCTACCCTGACCGTTCGTGGTAACTTAATCAACGCCACAGAAATTGACAACGATGAATTTTTCGATAATGTCGAAATGGAAAATAATTTCGCCTTGGGCTATTTTGCTATCGTCCAAGAGCACAAAGCAAGTTTGACAATAGAATGAAACGCTTTAGAATAACTTACTTCTTTTTGCCTTTGATAGGCCTGATGCTTTTAAGCAGTTGTGAAGATGTGGTAGACATTGATACGCCTACTGGAGATCGCCGTTTGATCATTGATGCTCTGGTGAGAATAGACACCTCGGAACCCATTACGGAAATGCGCGTGGTGGTGGGCGAAACCAATGGTTTCTTTGAGACCATTCCACCGGCGAATTTACAACAGATCACTTTGAGCAATTTGGACAATCCACTGCCTGATGCCGTAGTTTTTATTGAGGAAGAACCAGGTTCTGGAGTTTATGTGAAGTCTCTAGAGACCGCCCTTTTACTAGAAGACCGATGGCTACTTCAGATTGATTTTGAAGATCAATTCTATTTGGCAGAAACCAGCTTTGTAGCTGCACCAGAAATTGACGAGCTGGAACAAGGCGATGGTTTTGTTTTTGACGATGATGATACGGAGATTGAAATTACCTTTACTGATATCCCCGGAGAGGACAACTACTATGTTTTTGATTTTGGTTTTGGCGAGTATTTAGCCACAGAAGACACCTTTTATCAGGATCAACAGTTTGTGTTCTCTTATTTTTATGACGATCCTTTTGAAGTAGGAACTGAAGTGCCAATTTCTATTTTAGGAGCTGACGCTGATTTTTACAACTATATGAATCAGATTATTGAGCAAAGTGAAGACGAGGTAAATCCATTCCAAACTCCCACCCTCACTGTACGTGGGAATTTCATTAATGTAACGGATATTGATAACGATGGCACCTTTGACAATGTAGATAACGAGAATAATTTTGCCTTAGGCTACTTTGCGCTTGTACAGCAAAACACCTCCACAATAGTTATTGAAGACCTATAAAGAGTTGATGATCTCTGCAGCTCTTTGCTGAACAAGCTCCGGAGCGTGTGTAAAACTATAACCCTCTGGTTGATCAGGTCTATACAGCTCCTCTACGCCCGCCAAACCGAGATCAGAGTATTCTTCTTCAGATAAAAAATTACGTCCGCAAATAGCGTAAACAGGCACTTTAAAAGACTTGGCCGCAGCCACAACACCACTAACCAATTTGCCGTGTCTTGTTTGGTTGTCTATTCGACCTTCACCAGTAATGATAACATCTACGTTATGCTCTTCTAAAATCTCATGGAAACCACTTAGCTGTAGCATAAAAGGAGTTCCTTGTTTGAACTCGGCATTCAAAAAAGCCTTTAGACCGTAAGCAGTTCCACCAGCCGCGCCCGTACCGGGAAACTCTCCAAAACTAATTCCGAAGAACTTAGCGACTTGTTGGTCTAAATGCCGCAGACCAGAATCCAATACTTGGATCTGTAGCGGACTGGCTCCTTTTTGTTTGGCGTAAGTATAAGCAGCACCCTCTGGACCATATAATGGGTTCTGAACATCGTTTACTGCTGTGAGCTGAACACTTTCCAATAAATTCTTCTTGGGTTTTATGATCTTGGCTACCAAGTTTAGACTGCCGCCACAGGGCTTTAGTTCGTTATCATAAACATCCAAAAAACGATATCCTAAGGCATGCGCTATACCCATTCCCGCCTCGTTGGTGGCAGAACCACCCAATCCGAGATAAATATGCTTAACCCCTTGATGCAAGGCATTTTTTATAACCGTTCCAGTACCCAGGGTAGAGGTTTCCATTACCCGGCGCTCTTCTTGTGTTAAAAGCTCAATACCCGAAGCCCCAGCCAACTCCACATAAGCGGCCTGTTCTTTCATGTCATAAAGGTAATAGGCGATCAAATCACGCCCGAGCGGATCTGTGGTCTGGCAAGAAATGGAATTTAGATCTGGTTTATAGTGGCTGATCACGTTGAGAAATCCATCACCTCCGTCGGAGGCAAGCATTTCAAACAGCTGGGTGTCGGGGTTGACATCTTGGATGCCCGTTTTTATGGCAGCAGCTACTTGAGCAGCACTCAAGCTGTCTTTAAAACCGTCGGGGATGATCAGGACTTTCATTTAACTACCAAAAATCACAGGGATGAAATAACTGAGTATTAATATAATAATAAAAAACCCAACTAGAATATAGGTTTCCTTTTGAAGGATATCTTCACGTTTTAAGCGGAATGGGATCCCTTCCTTAACTACCACCATATTTCGGGTCATGGCGGAAACAGCATAGGCCACAACCAGAGTGAGTAAAACTCCCGTAAAGTTGAGCCAGATCCAAAAGATCTCTACTCCAATATCATAACCCATGATCTCTTGCATGGTAGAAGAAAAGGTCAAATTTACAAGTACGGCGATTATAATGCCCGCATTCATTCCATAATGGTTGACCTTCTTTGAAAAGATAGCCAATAAAAAAGTGACCAGAACGGGGCCGTAAAAAACAGAGCCTATGGCATTGATGATTTCAATCACGGTACTTTTACTTCCTCCAAAAAGAAAAGAGGCCGAGATACAAACGATTCCCCAAAACAATACCATTAGTTTAGAAGTACGCATATAAGCAGCTCCTTCCAACTTGCGTTTTCCACGGTTAAAGAAGTCTTCTACGCTCACTGCGGATAAAGAGTTCACTGTAGAACTGAGCGAACTCATAGCTGCGGACAGGATAGCTACCATAAGTAGACCAATAACTCCGTGTGGCAAATATTTGATGATAAAGATGGGAATCATCAGATCTGTATTGATACCGTTGTTGGCGGCTGCCGCCGGGAAGTGTTTCTGGGTGGTGGCTACTAGATCTGCCATAAAATCGGGAGAGCTTGTGACGAGCGCGCCTATGATCAATCCCATTACACAGTAAACCAAAACCACTGGGAATCGCAACAATCCATTGGCCAAGAGCAGCTGACGAATGGTCTTTTCATCCTTAGCGGAAAGCATGCGTTGTGCTTGGGTCTGGTCACAACCGTAGTAAGAGACATATAAAAAGAAGCCTCCAATAAGCATAGGCCAAATTCCGTATTCTTGACCTTCTCCAATACCCCAATTGAAGTCAATGATTTGTAACCTGGACGGATCAAAACCATTAGCCAAACCGCCAACGGCATCCAGTTCTTTATAACCAAAGATCAAACAAGCCAAGAGTCCTCCAAAGAGCAAGATCATTTGAATCGCGTCTCCCCAAACAACGGCCTTCATCCCACCCTGCCAACTGTATATAATGGTGATCACAGAAATGATCAGAATGGTATATCCTTTGTCAATATCGAGTACGGCTTGTATGATCAAAGCTATGGTGTACACCATAACTCCAGTAGCTAAAGCGCGACTCAGCTGAAAAACTACACTGAGGATCATCCGTGTTGAGGCAGAAAATCGACGTTCTACAAATTCATAAATACTCACTACTCCAGATCGGAATAAAGGCGGAATGACCATCAGCATTATAAATAGCATCGCCAAGGGCACTGCAAACTCAAAAGTGAGCCATTTCATTCCTCCACCCATTTTTATACCTACAAAAGCTGGGGCAGAAATAAAACTAATGGCAGAGAGTTGGGTGGCCATAGTTGACAAACTCAACGGGAACCAACCCATAGAACGTCCGCCTAAAAAATAATCTGTAGAATTTTTATTGTTTTTGAAGAAGTAACCCATCCCCAGAAAGAAGATAATATAGGCCGCAACAATTAGGTAGTCGTAGATATTCATTACTGATTCGATTTTAATAGATCCAAACACAGCGCAGCGCTCCAAGAGAAATTGTTCCCTCCATAGCCTTGACTAAGCGACTTGTTCTTTTCGCGATCACACTCAAAATATTCATAGAAACCGTATTTATCCAGCAGGGCTAAAGTGTCCGTTTTAAGGCGTTGCGCCAAATCAGTTCTTCCGTAATTCAAAAGTCCTTCATAGATCAACCAATTCAAATTGATCCAAATAGGGCCACGCCAATATTTTTGACTGTTGAACAAATCACTGGTTGGATCAAAGGAAGCGCATAAGAGTCGTTCAAACTGTTCACCGCTAAAACGGCCTCCATCTAAGTGATTCATTAAGGAACTCGCCATCTCTTGCCCGGGTATCTCAGCAAACAGCGGCGTAAAACTAGACGAACTCAAGTGAGACAACCGTCGTTCGCCTCTTAAATCGTAGTAAACATAGCCGCCCAATTCTGGATCAAATAGCTTTTCATTGAATCGCTGTTTGGCTTTTATATTCCAAGCCTCCAATTGGGCTACTTGCTGCGCTTTGCCTAAAAGTGCACCCAATCGGATCAAACTATTGTTAGAAGCGATCAGCATACTGTTAAACAAGGGATCTTGAATTAAAAAGGGAGATTGAGCTGCAATGGTGGTATCGTTGTAGTTCCACTCTTTAAATAGTTCTATAAGGTGGATGTAATAGCAGTACTCGGCATTTGTTGGCCGGTGAGAGGCATCGATCAAGGAGGTATCCTTACGCGGAAGGTCATATTTGGGAACTTCGAAGGTATCCCAGATAAAATCCCAGACCGGTGTATTATCGGTTCCAGCTTCCCAATTATGACAGATATAAACAAGGCCCTCTTGTTGTGGATCCCGGTGGGTATAGAAATACTCGTGATTGGCATAGACCGCGTCGTACACCTCGTCAATAAAATCTAAAAACGCTTGATCTTTATCTAGGCGATTTAAAATATACTCAAGTATAAAACCAAGTACTGGTGGCTGGGTAATTCCAGAAGTAGGTACCTCAGGACTGTGCGGACTTAAATTTGCCGCATGCACCTCAGGCCCGGGATAATAGGAATCTGCAGGGTTGTGAAAAACAATATGTGGTAAAAAGCCGTTGGACCACTGTCCTTTTAGTAAGGAGCGAATTTCTTGTTGGGCATATTCAGGTTCCAGATGCGCCCATCCTAAAGCGATAAATCCAGAATCCCAGTTCCATTGGAACGGATACAAGCCTTGACAAGGAATGGTAAAGCCTTGCTGCCAATTTCCTTTGAGAACGGCGGCGGCAGTCTTTTTTAGTTGGTTCATAAAAGCAAAATCCTAAACACCTAAATATAGGCTTTTATCCGTACTTTTGGTAGAGCTATTTTTGACCTATGTTCCACAAAACCACAGAATCAGATTCCCTTTATAACGATCTGGAACTAAAGAGTACCCGCGAACTTTTGGAGGGTATCAATACAGAAGATCAAAAAGTACCTCAAATCATATCTGGAATCCTCCCGGACATTGAAGCTGTTGTAGAGCAAACGGTTGTGCGCTTGCGTGATGGTGGCCGATTGTTCTATTTAGGTGCAGGTACCAGTGGTCGATTGGGCATAGTTGATGCCAGTGAGTGTCCGCCGACTTTTGGCGTCCCTCATGAGATGGTCATTGGACTCATTGCGGGCGGTGATCAGGCCATCAGAAAGGCCGTGGAATTTGCCGAAGACGATCGCAATCAAGGCTGGAAGGACCTGCAAGATTTTCAAGTGGATGCTAAGGATATGGTTATTGGGATTGCTGCTTCTGGCACTACACCCTATGTGATCGGAGCATTGGAACAATGCAATGCCAACAATATTGGAACGGGATGTATTACCTGTAACGCAGAAAGTCCTTTAGCTAAAACAGCACAGTATCCTATAGTTGCCGTAGTAGGCCCTGAATTTGTAACGGGCAGCTCTCGGATGAAAGCGGGAACCGCTCAAAAATTGATCCTCAATATGATCACTACTGCCACGATGATTCGTCTTGGACGGGTTAAAGGCAACAAAATGGTCGATATGCAATTGAGCAATGATAAATTGGTTGAACGAGGAACGCGCATGATTGTAGAAGCAACAGGCCTTCCGGAATCCGAAGCGCGTGAACAGCTTTTAAAACACCAAAGCGTTAGAGACGCTTTACAAGCTATAAATGATGGAAAATAAGTATCCCAATCAAAAACACACCGATATGAATAAGCTCAAAAAAGGGCTTAAGTATATGTTCTTTTGTTTGTTGCTGATTGTTTTGGGGCCTTACCTGATTACGCTCTCCTTCATCAACGACACCGCTCTATTTATCTTGATTCCAGGACTGGTAGCTGCCGCTGGAGCCATCTTCATGGGTTTTAAAGGGATAAGAACCATTATGAGCGCAGTATTTGATGGAGTGCCTGCAAATCCATCTAACGAGGACTGATCTTTATTGCTTAATTAATTTTTTGGTCAGTCGGCCTGAATCGGTAAGGACTTCAACCCAATAAGCACCAGGAGTCAGGTGTCCCACCTCAAGTTGTTGTGAATTTGCATTATCAAAACGCTGATTTAGAATTAACTGCCCAAGGGTATTGTATATGCGAACAACCTCTATCTGCGCCCCTGTATGAAGCAAATTTAACTGAGAAACTGCTGGGTTGGGATACATAGCAAATCCGCTTTGATCCATAGGAGTGTTTGCGCTTAAATAACCAACACCTTCAATTAAGGTCAAGCGTTGATTGGGTGTGATATCGTCGTAATAATCTACAGTTCCACTGGGCCAAATGACCTGCACATAATCCAAGCCTTGGTTGCCCAGCCCTATGATCTCTGTATTGGAGTTTTGACTGAGGTAGCTCTCTCCTAAGGCCACGACTCGGTCTTGTTTCTGACCGCCAGACATGATCACTATTCTCGCCCCCGCCCCATCACGATTACTAGCTACCCCTTGCATTTTGAGCGCAATATAATTATTAGCAGTCAGGGAATAACTTTGATTTTCCCAGAGGTATGAGAGGTGCCCAAAATGATTGGTTACTACAATGTCTTGATAACCGTCGTTGTTAAAATCACCTAGGGCGTTTCCAAAGGAGTTGGCCAAATCCTCTTCAAAACCGTTTTCATTTTCTTCTGTAAAAGTCCCATCACCATCATTTACATAGAGGGCCGCCGCATTTAAGGTTGCTGTATTGACCGGAGATGCTCCACTCACATATAAATCCAAAAATCCATCATTATCTGCATCCGTCCAATTCGCGCCCCAAGACCAGGTGTCAAAACGGACTTCTGCCGCTACGGCCTGATTACTGAAGGTACCGTCTCCGTTGTTTTTCATAAGGACGTTGCCTACAGTCTCCCCACTAGGGGCAAAAACATTGGTAATATACACATCAATATAGCCGTCAGCATCATAGTCTTCTAATGCGACAGACATGGCGTCCATTCGGTAATCCGCACCAGATTCAACAGAAACATCACTAAAGGTCCCATCACCATTATTGCGGTAGAGAATATTACGCGTAAAGGCCCTGTCATTTATCAGGTATAAATCCAAATGTCCATCGTTGTTATAGTCAAAGAAAGTGCCTTGAAAGGTCAATTCTGAAACCTCTCCAATACCTGAGCTCAAAGTTACATCAGTGAAAGTATTGTCTCCGTTATTTCTAAAAAGTTGATTGCTGATGATTTGATCCGGATCCCGACTCGATAAGAAAAGATCTAAATAGCCATCCTTGGCATAGTCCCCCCAATTCCGACTTTGGGTCATGCGGGAAACTGTAGGCAGGCCAGATTCCGCAGTAATGTCTACTAACTCGCCGGCTACATTCTCGTAAAGCACATTTGGAAATTCTGCATTAGCGGTGAAGAAATCTTTATCACCGTCATTGTCAATATCGACCCAAATGACCTGTTTATTAGTGTAAAGTGGTGTGTCATCAATTAGAAATACCTCATTGAAACCACCGCCAGTATTTTCAAAGAAACGCACTTGAATCCCTTCTTGTGTTGCAAAGGTGAGATCGTCCCAGCCGTCACCGTTAAAATCACAGAATGAAACGCCGCTTCCCAGATCAATATTGGAGGTTACTTCTATACCCAGATCATCTGCAACTTGATCGAACAAGACTTGCGCTTGTGAAAAGGAAGTTGCCATTAATATTAATAAGATCCGGAATTTTTTAAGCCTGATTTGCATGAACGAAAGAGTCGAATAATTTGAGCCTAATGTAAAAAAATTTCAACGAATAGAGAACGGCTAAATTGGACTATATAAACCGTCAAATGCTGTGGTCCAATTTGAACCATCTGTTGAGACTTCCCAATGCTGACGCACCTTTCCTTTTTGCACCGGAGTCCAAGTTACGCGGTTGTATCTGTGCACCCCGTCAGTTCCCAGAAGCAGCTCTGAAGTTAGCACCATAGCGCCGTTAACAAGTCCGCCTCTCATATATAGACTTTGTCCTTGATTATCCACCCAGAGTTGAACCCATTGTTTCCGTACCGCGTCATAGTAGTTCATACTGGTACCTGTATATCCTGGAGTGGCGCTGGTCCATTGCTCTCGGATCACACATTCGTCTTCCTCCTTAGAAATGGAGTTAGTTCCCGCATAACTTCCATCCGGATTAGTCACACTCCACTTTCCGACCCAAAAATCAAAGGCTTTGTGGTTCTCACTGCAGCATGGGCATGTATCCTGTGCTATGCTCAACTGTACTGTAAAGAGTCCGAAGCAGAATAAAACAAGATAACGCATAAAAAAAGCCATACTTAAAAGTACGGCTTTTGTTTGTAAAACTACTTGATATTCTTGGTACCCTTAGAGTGGATTACAGCTACTATCGCTTTTAAGCCAACCCTTAATTTTTTCATATGATGGACTGGTCACGGTCCATTTTCCACGGATATCCACACAGGCTCCGTCTAAACTGTATATTTGAGTAGCTTCCCAGCTCACCAATCCTGATGCACCGAATGGGAAAGATCCGCTCAAGTCATTATAAACAAGAAGTCCAACCTTGTCATATACTTCATGAAGCGTTCCGTTAGAAATGAACCAACTATCACCAAAGCTTACTTGAGTAAGAATTAATGTCTCACCAAATTCATCTGCTGGAATGATCATATTCCAAACAAAACTGCTTTGTGCATTTTCATCACTTAACACTGGGTGACCTCCACAGTCATCACAACCGAAGGTTCCAGTAACCAGACGCATGGGGGTAGCGGTTACGTCTTTGGCTAACACAATGGATCCGGCTCCGTCAGTAAGGCTAACTGAGCTTGCTTCTGGCATAGTACCATCAGCAGCAACTGAAAAATTAAAACTACCCTCTAGGGCATTAAAAGAGTAAGTTTTCATTCCAGAAATACCTGTTGAACCGGTTCCGGTCATTAAGGTCTCTGATCCATCTACAAATTGCAATAGGGCAGTTGCACTTGTTTCTGTAATATTGATCTCTACTGTACCGCGTTTAGCAGTACCAAAACCAGCGAAAGTACCTTTATATGTTCCTAGGTATGAGTTATCTGTTCCAGTTAGTACAGTAAACTTAGCTCCTTCATTTAATTCAGTACTAAGTTCTTCTGTAGAACAAGAAACTGTGATTAATCCTAAGGCTAGTACATAAAGTAATTTTTTCATCATAAGTAGTGTTTAATAACGATTGCAATATACAGTCAAAATGACGTAGGATTATACGTACAAATACCTAGGAATGAGTCTTATAGGGGACTTTTAGCTAAGCGGAACGTTTTTACCGATGAAATACACCTTTTTTATACATAATATGTATTTCACCGATAAAATATTCGATTAAAAGCGGTCTTTTTCCTACTTTTTTATTGAAAATTGACCTTTTTCACCGTGTGAAAACCGTAAAAAACGTCAATTATCATCTGAAGTATCGTGAAAATGATTCATTTTGTAGATAGATCTGCTCGACGGACTAAGGCTCTTTTAGCAACTGTACCACTTCTTTACTTATTGACAACGAGGATGACTAGAAAAGAAACGCCGTATTACTTTATAAAAGACTAGTACTATGAATATCTATTCTTCCTGGCATGTCGCTAGCCTTTTTGGTTTGATTATACCTGTATTTGGTGGTGGATTATGCGCAACAAAAAAGTCCCTGCTCTAATAGAACAAGGGGACCGAACGTGAAGAATCAGTCCAGTGGACTGATTTAGTGAGGGGCCAGCGTTGAGGGGTGGGCTGTTTTCTGTAGTATTCATAAACAAAAAGACCCGTCCTAAGAATAGAACGGGTCTTTAATGAAAAAAAGGCAGCGACATACTCTCCCACTTGGTATAGCAGTACCATCTGCGCAGATGGGCTTAACTTCTCTGTTCGGAATGGTAAGAGGTGAGCCCCATCGCTATAGCCACCTTAAATCGTTGGCTTGCAATAAGATGCAAACACTAATATTTTGACATATAGGAAAAAGAGATTCAAGAAGTGGTAGCAAGTTCCTTTGAACTGCATTAAATTTTTAAAGCAAAGAGTGGCTTCCCTGACCCGAAGATCAGGGAAGTCGACGTACATAAGCTTATGGGTTATTAGTATCACTCGGCTATGATGTTACCACCTTTACACCTGTGACCTATCAACGTGGTAGTCTCCCACGACCCTTTAAAGAAATCTCATCTTGTGGTGGGTTTCGCGCTTATATGCTTTCAGCGCTTATCCCTTCCCAACGTAGCTACCCAGCAGTGCTCCTGGCGGAACAACTGGTACACCAGAGGTTAGTCCAACTCGGTCCTCTCGTACTAGAGTCAGATCCACTCAAATTTCTAACGCCCACTACAGATAGAGACCGAACTGTCTCACGACGTTCTGAACCCAGCTCGCGTGCCACTTTAATGGGCGAACAGCCCAACCCTTGGGACCTTCTCCAGCCCCAGGATGTGACGAGCCGACATCGAGGTGCCAAACCCCCCCGTCGATGTGAGCTCTTGGGGGAGATCAGCCTGTTATCCCCGGAGTACCTTTTATCCTTTGAGCGATGGCCCTTCCATGCGGAACCACCGGATCACTATGCTCTACTTTCGTACCTGATCGACCTGTATGTCTCTCAGTCAAGCTCCCTTATGCCATTGCACTCTACACACGATTGCCAACCGTATTGAGG